>DATILB010000293.1:0-4925 GCA_035477015.1 Nocardioidaceae bacterium
CGAGTGGTACTGGCCGACGGCCTGAGGGCTCGTCCCCGTATCCCGTTTCCTGCTGCGCGGCGGAAGTGGATACGGGGACGAGCCCTGGCTCCCTCCGTGAAAGAATCGCCCCATGCTGCGTTGGCTCACTGCGGGCGAGTCCCACGGCCCTGCCCTGGCCGCGATCCTGGAGGGGCTGCCCGCCCATGTCCAGGTGTCGTCGACCGACATCAACGACGCGCTCGCGCGTCGTCGACTGGGCTATGGCCGCGGCGCGCGCATGGCGTTCGAGCAGGACGCGCTCGAGATCATCGGCGGCATCCGGCACGGCGTCTCCCAGGGCGGCCCCATCGCCCTGCGCATCGGGAACAGCGAGTGGCCCAAGTGGGAGAAGGTCATGTCGGCCGACCCACTGGAGGATCCCAGTGAGATCGAAGGGTCGGGCCGCAACGCCCCACTGACCAGGCCGCGCCCGGGTCACGCAGACCTGGTCGGCATGCAGAAGTACGACTTCGACGAGGCCCGGCCGATCCTCGAGCGGGCGTCCGCCCGAGAGACCGCCGCGCGCGTCGCCCTGGGCGCCGTCGCCGCTGCCTTCGTGCACCAGGCCACCGGGGCCAGGATCGTGTCCCATGTCGTTGCGATCGGTCAGGCCAAGGCACCGTACGGCTCGCTACCGGCGTTCGAGGACGTCGCGTACCTCGACGCCGACCCGGTCCGGTGCCTCGATCCCGACGCGAGCAAGGCGATGATCGCCGAGATCGACCAGGCCCACAAAGACGGCGACACCCTCGGTGGCGTCGTCGAGGTCGTGGTCCACGGGCTGCCGCCGGGCTTGGGCTCGCACGTGCACTGGGACCGCAGGCTCGACGCGCGTCTTGCGGGCGCGCTGATGGGCATCCAGGCGATCAAGGGGGTCGGCGTCGGTGACGGCTTCGACCTGGCCGCGGTGCCGGGCTCCCAGGCACACGACGAGATGGTCCCGACCGCGGACGGCATCCGGCGTACGTCGGGCCGCTCCGGTGGCACCGAGGGCGGAATGTCGACCGGTGAGGTGCTCCGCGTGAGCGCCGCCATGAAGCCGATCGCCACAGTGCCGCGTGCCCTGCGCACGGTGGACGTGGCCACCGGCGAGGAGGCAGTGGCCCACCACCAGCGCTCGGATGTGTGTGCCGTGCCCGCTGCGGGCGTCGTCGCCGAGGCGATGGTCGCGTTGGTCATCGCCGAGGCGATCATCGAGAAGTTCGGTGGCGACTCGGTGGTGGAGACGCGACGCAACGTCGACTCCTACCTCGCCGCCATCAAGTACAAGTGAGCCCCCGCATCGTGCTGGTCGGCCCGATGGGGGCCGGCAAGACCACCGTTGCCCGGCTGCTCGCTCAGGTCTGGGGCCTGGACGTGCGCGACACCGACGAGGACGTCGAGGCCGTCGCGGGCAAACCCATCTCCGAGATCTTCGTCGACGAGGGTGAGGCGCACTTCCGAGCGCTCGAGCGGGATGCTGTCGCTCGGGCACTCGTCGAGCACGACGGCGTCCTGGCTCTGGGTGGTGGAGCCGTCCTGGACGCCGACACCCGAGCGCTGCTGGCCGGACACAACGTCGCTTTCCTGAACGTCGGGCTCTCCGACGCGGTCAAGCGGGTCGGGATGGGCAGCGGTCGGCCGCTGCTGCTCGGTAACATCCGCGCCCGGATCAAGGCGCTGCTCGACGAGCGGCTCCCGATCTACAGTGCCGTCGCCACCATCACGGTGGAGACCGACGGCAAGCCCGCGGCGGACGTCGCCGCCGAGATCCGTGCAGCACTGGAGGCTTCCGCATGACCGACGTGACCACTCTCCCTGTCCGCGGCGCCTCGCCGTACGACGTGGTGATCGGTGCCGGGTTGCTGGGCGAGCTGCCGGCGATGATCGGTCAGAAGGTGCAGCGCGTCGCTGTGATCCACCCGCGGGCGCTCGCGACGACCGGCGAGGCCGTCCGCGGCGACCTCGCGGACCAGGGCTACGAAGCGATCACGATCGAGATCCCGGACGGCGAGGAGGCCAAGCTGGCGCCGGTCGCGTCGTACTGCTGGCAGGTGCTGGGTCAGACCGGCTTCACCCGCTCCGACGCAGTCGTCACCGTCGGGGGCGGGTCGACCACGGACATGGGTGGCTTTGTCGCCGCCACCTGGCTGCGCGGCGTGAAGGTCGTCCACCTGCCGACCACCCTCCTGGCCATGGTCGACGCGGCCGTGGGCGGCAAGACCGGCATGAACACAACCGAGGGCAAGAACCTCGTAGGTGCGTTCCACGAGCCGAGCGGCGTCCTGTGCGACCTCTCCACCCTCGAGACGCTGCCGCGCAACGAGCTGATCTCGGGCATGGCCGAGGTGGTCAAGTGCGGGTTCATCGCCGACCCGCGGATCCTCGAGCTCGTGGAGGAGGACCCGGAGGACGCCCTCACCGTCGGCTCCGCCCGGCAGCGTGAGCTGATCGAGCGGGCGATCCAGGTCAAGATCGACGTGGTCGTTGCCGACCTGAAGGAGACCGGCGGCACGTCCGGTCACCCCGGTCGCGAGTCGTTGAACTACGGACACACGCTCGGTCACGCGATCGAGCGGGTCGAGAGGTACCAGTTCCGGCATGGTGCGGCCATCTCGGTCGGGATGGTCTTCGTGGCTGAGCTCGCACGTCTCTCGGGCAAGCTCTCGGACGAGACCGCCGAGCGGCACCGGGCGGTGTTGACGTCGGTGGGCCTTCCCACGTCGTACTCCGGGGGCTCGTGGCAGCAGCTCCTCGAGGGCATGAAGGTCGACAAGAAGTCCCGAGGCGACCTGTTGCGCTTCGTGGTGCTCGAGGACATCGGCCGTCCCGTGGTGCTGGAGGGCCCCGACCCGGCGCTCCTCACGGCGGCGTACGCCGAGATCGCCCGCTAGGTTTCTGACCATGCACGTGATCGTCCTCAACGGACCCAACCTCGGCCGCCTCGGACGTCGGCAGCCCGAGATCTACGGCACCACCACGCATGCCGAGCTCACTGAGCTCTGCGTGCAGTGGGGCGCCGACCTTGGCCTCGAGGTCGACGTACGGCAGACCAACCACGAGGGAGAGCTCCTCGACTGGCTCAACGAGGCAGCGGACCAAGGCACCGCGGTGGTCCTCAACGCCGCGGCGTGGAGTCACTACTCGTGGGCGATCTACGACGCCTGCGCACAGCTCACGGCACCTCTCGTCGAGGTGCATATCAGTGACCCCAAGCAGCGTCCCGAGGTCTTCCGGCACACGTCGGTCGTCGAGGAGCACGCCGTAGCCACGATCTCGGGCGCGGGCATCGACGGCTACCGCCAGGCGCTCGCACTGATCGCAGGGCGTGAGCGTCCCGAGTCTTAGTCCGCCACCGATCCCCTTGCGACTCGGGACGCTAGCTCGCCCCCTGCAGGTCGGCGAGCTCGGCGCGAAGCGCCTGCAGGCGCTCCCAGTAGTCCTCGCGGGACGCACCGGAAACGTGCGCGGGCTGTGGATCAACAGATTCGTCACGGGGCCGGAGGACGGTCACGCTCGCTAGCTTGCTCATGCCCGGACCGTACGAGCAGCCCCCGACAGTAATCCGCCAGGAGAGGCTTGCCACGGAGGCTCAGAGTCGGCTTAATCTGATTGGCAGGAGAAATGGGGTAGTCAGATGTTCAATCGACACGGGGTTCCACAGCAACGGCTCGACTCCCTTGGGCGGGTTCCGTTGTTCGACGGGCTCTCCGACGAGGTCCTGGCTCGGATCGCAGCGCACGTGACGGAGACCGAGGTCCCGTCAGGCAGCGAGCTCACCAAGCGAGGGCAAGGCTCGCGGGAAGCGTTCATCGTCGAGGATGGGGTGGCCGAGGTTCGCATCGGCGACGACGTGGTGGCAGATACGCGGGTAGGGGACCTGATCGGTGAGCTCGGGGTGCTGAGGAATGCACCCCGCTCCGCGACGGTCGTCGCCAAGACGCCCATGCACCTGCTGGTGCTCAGCGTGCCGGATCTGCACTGGCTCGCGGACGAGCAGGACGTTGCAGACCGCGTTCGCGCCAACTTCGACAGACACCTGGGCGACCTCGAACGACATCTGGGCGACACGACAGGCGACTAGCAGTCGACCAAGTCACTCAGAGGATTCGGTGCACGAACTCCCCGAGCTGGGTCAGGTTGCGGCACTCGACCATCGGGATCACGTCGCCGTACGGCACCGCGGCGGAGTCGCCGGTGTCCCACTGCCGGGTGTGCTCGGGGTTGAGCCACCACGCGTGACGAGTGCGGGACTTGATGTCTCTGACGACGGGCAGAGACAGGTCCGCGTAGTTCGAGCGGGCGTCGCCGAGCACGAGGAGTGACGTCTTGGGGCCGAGCGCATCGGGGTGCTGGTCGAGGAAGCGCGTGAACGCCCGGCCGTAGTTGGTGCGCCCCCACAGCGAGGCGTGCTGGATGCTGCCGGCGAGGTTCTCCATCGTCGACACCAGGTCACCCCCGGGCTTGAAGTGATGGGTGACCTCGTGGATGTCGTCGACGAACGTGAAGGCCCGGACCTTGCTGAACTGTTCCTGCAGTGCGAAGACGAGCATCAGCGTGAACTGCGCGAAGTTTGCCACCGAGCCGCTGACATCGCACAGCACGACCAGCTCGGTCCGGTGGGGCCGCTTAGGTCGGTGATGGGTGGTCAGCGGAACTCCGCCGGTCGAGATCGACGCGCGGACCGTCCGACGGAAGTCGAGCGGTCCCCGGCGCTTCTGGTGCTTCTCCTTGGCCAACCGGGTGGCCAAGCGCCGGGCCAGCGGGTAGATCTCGCGGCGCATCTGCTCGAGGTCACCCTTGCGGGCACCGAGGAACGCCACCTGGTCGATCGTCGGGCGCAGCGTCGCTGAAGCAACGTACGACGGGCCCTTCTCCTCCGCGATGCGACGCCGGGCCTCGGCCTCGACGAGCCGGTTGAAACC
>DATILB010000294.1:0-8942 GCA_035477015.1 Nocardioidaceae bacterium
GCAGGTCGGACTCGTCGCGGGCGAAGAGGCAGTTGCGGACTTGACCATCAGCGGTTAGCCGGACCCGGTCGCAGTCGCCGCAGAACGGGCGAGTGACCGAGGCGATGACGCCGACCGTGGCCGAACCTCCGTCGACGGAGAACAGCTCGGCGGGGGCGCTCCCCCGCGGCTCCTCGGCCGGCTCGAGGTCGAACTCATGGCTGAGCAGCTCGAAGATCTCGTCGGCGGTCACCATGGTGTCCCGCCGCCAGCCGTGCTGGGCGTCCAGCGGCATCTGCTCGATGAACCGGAGCTGGTAGTCACGATCCAGGCACCAGCGCAGCAACTCCGGAGCCTGCTCGTCGTTGATCCCCCGGAGCAGGACGGCGTTGACCTTGATCGGGCCCAGCCCTGCGTCTGCAGCAGCGGCCAGGCCAGCGATCACGTCATCGAGCCGGCCGCGCCGGGTGATTTCCTGGAAGGTCTCGGGGCGGACCGTGTCGAGGCTGATGTTCACCCGGTCGAGACCGGCCTGCACCAGAGCGGCAGCGTTGCGCTCGAGACCGAGCCCGTTGCTGGTCAAGGAGATCTCGGGTCGAGGAGTCAGTGCAGCCGTGCGCCCGACGATGTCGACCAGGCCCCGGCGTACGAGGGGCTCACCGCCGGTGAACCGGACCTCGCGGACTCCGAGGAGGCTGACGGCGACGTCGATGAGGCGGACGACCTCGTCGTCGGTCAGCACCGTCTCGTCGGGCAGCCAGTCCAAGCCTTCGGCCGGCATGCAGTACGAGCAGCGGAGATTGCAGCGGTCCGTCAGCGACACCCGAAGGTCCGTCGCCACGCGGCCGAAGCCATCCACCAGTCCCGTCATTCCCTCAGTCTAGAGAACGGACCCAGATCCGGAAGCCTCGGTCGACGTGACTAGGGTCTGGAGCCATGAGGTTCCTGCTCACACGACGCTGGCTGCTGTTCCTGGCAGCTGTCGCTGTGCTGGCTTATGGGTGCCTCTGGCTGGGCGAATGGCAGTTCGCGCGCCTGCAGGACCGTGAGGAGCGCAACGAGCACGCCAAGGTCAACCTCGCCATGGATCCCGTGCCGGTCTCCCAGGTGATGGGCGCCGACGACGGGGTCTCCAAGGCCGAGGAATGGAGCCGGGTGACCATGACCGGCACCTACCGGGCCGAGGACTCGATCGTGGTGCGCTACCAGACTCGGGACGGCATCGCCGGCGTCGACATCGTGACCCCGCTGGTCGCTGCCGACGGCACGGGGGTGCTCATCGACCGGGGCTGGCTCCGCACCGAGAACGTCGGCAATGCGCTCAAATCGGCCCCTGCTCCCCCGTCCGGCGAGGTGACCGTGGTGGGCTGGGCGCGCAGCAACGCCGACGGCGACTCGACGCGGGTCGACGACCAGTCAGCGCGGGCGATCTCGAGCCGTGCCATCGGCGACACCCTCGACTACCCGCTACTGGAGGGGTTCGTGGACGCGGAGACGGAGACCCCGCCGGCGGACCAGTCGCTCGTCCAGGCCGAGCTACCCGACCTCGGCGAGGGGCCTCACTTCTTCTACGGCCTGCAGTGGTGGTTCTTCGGCCTGCTCGCGTTGTTCGGCTTCGGCTACCTAGCGTACGACGAGCGCCGCAATCTCACCGGCGACCGGTCAGAGTGACCGCATCCCCGGTCGCCTCGTCGAGCTCGCGGACCCGGCCTGTGTCGACCCTGCCCGGCAGCAGAGCGTTGACGCGGATGCCCCGGGGGCCGACCTCGTCCGCAAGGGTCTTCGCGAGCATGGCCAGGCCGGGTCGCAGGCCGTTGGAGATGGCCAGTCCGGCCACGGGTGACTTCACAGAGCTGGAGAGCACCAAGGCGATCGAGCCACCCTCGCTCAGCGCGAGTGCGACCTCGCGGCTCAGCCGGACGGTGCCCAGGAAGACACTGTGCACCGCCGCCTCCCCGCGCTCGGTCGACGGCCTCCTGGCTGCGGGAGGACACCACGACGCGAGCACCCTCGGCCACCAGCGCCTTCGCGGTGGCCAGACCGAGCCCGGCAGTGCCGCCCGTCACGATGAAGACCTGGCCGGCGAGCCCGAGATCCATGGATTACCTCTCGACCGTGGTGGCGGGACGACCCGTGAACTGGGTGCGGTACAGGTCGGCGTACAGACCGCCTTCAGCGAGGAGAGCGTCGTGGGTGCCCTGCTGAACGACGCGGCCATCGTCGATGACGAGGATGCGGTCGGCGCTGCGGATCGTCGACAGGCGGTGCGCGATGACGAGTGAGGTGCGTCCCTCCAGGGCTTCGTCCAGTGCGCGTTGCACCGCCACCTCGGACTCCGAGTCAAGGTGAGCCGTGGCCTCGTCCAGAACCACTATCGAGGGCGCCTTGAGCAGGAGCCTGGCGATCGCGAGCCGCTGACGTTCGCCGCCTGACAACCGGTAGCCGCGGTCACCGACGACCGTGTCGAGGCCGTCGGGAAGTCCTTGCACCAGGGGGCCGATCTGCGCGGCCTCGAGGGCGGCCCAGATCTGCGCGTCGGCGGCGTCGGGGCGGGCGTAGAGGAGGTTCGCTCGGATCGTGTCGTGGAACATGTGGGCGTCCTGCGTGACGTAGCCCACCGCGTCCTCAAGCGACTGAAGTGTCACGTCGCGCACGTTGTGGCCGTCGACGCGGACCGAGCCGCCCACCACGTCGTACAGACGGGCGACGAGGTGGGTGATCGTCGTCTTGCCTGCACCGGACGGCCCGACGAGGGCGACCATCTCCCCCGGCTCGGCGACGAAGGTGACATCGCGGAGGACCTCGCCGGTGTCACGCGACTCCTTGCGTGCCACCACCTCGAGGCTCGCCAACGACACATCCTCGGCTCTCGGGTAGCGGAAGGAGACGTGCTCGAACTCCACCCTCGCGGCGCTCGCGGGGAGTGGCGTGGCATCGGGCTTCTCCTGGACCGTCGAAGGCAGGTCAAGAACCTCGAAGACCCGCTCGAAGCTCACCAGAGCCGTCATCACGTCGATGCGGACGTTGGAGAGCCCCTGAAGCGGGCCCAACAGTCGCAGCAGCAGGGTGCCGATCGCCAGAAGGGTGCCGACCGTCAGGTCGCCGTCGATGGCCAGGGTGCCGCCCACGCCGTACACAAGGGCAGTCGCGAGGGCCGGGACGAGCATCAGGCTGGCACCGAAGATCCGGGTGACGAGAGCGATCCGCACGCCGAGGTCCCGGACGTTCGCGGCCTTGCTGGCGAAGTGCGCATCCTCCTCCTCGCGACGACCGAAGAGCTTGAGCAGCATCGCTCCACCGACGTTGAACCGCTCGGTCATGGTGTTGCCCATGTCGGCGTTGCCATCCATCTGCTGCCTGCTCAGCCCGGCGAGGCGTTGGCCGACCCATCGCGAGGCGATCAGGAGGATGGGGAACAGGAGCAGGCAGAGCAGCGTCACTCGCCAGCTCAGCGCGATGAGGACGACGCCGACCATCAAGACGCTGATGGTGTTGGAGACGGTGCTCGACAGGGTGGAGGTGAAGGCACGCTGGGCACCGATCACGTCGTTGTTGAGCCGGGAGACGAGCGCACCGGTCTGGGTGCGGGTGAAGAACGCCAGCGACATGCGCTGCACGTGCCCGAAGACCGTCGTACGCAGGTCGAAGATCAGGCCTTCACCGATCCTCGAGGACAGGTAGCCACCGATGACGGCGAGCACAGCGTCGATGACGGCCACCAGAGCCATGATCAACGCGAGCTGAACCACGAGGCCCTTGTCGTCTCGGAGGATGCCCTCGTCGACGATGGCCTTGATCAAGAGCGGAGGCACGACGACCAGGGCCGCGTCGACCACCGTGATGGCCAGGAACCCGGCGATCAGTCGGCGGTGCGGGCGCGCGAACCCGAGCACCCGTCGCAGGGTGTCCCGGCTCAGCTTCTGGTCGGCCACGGAGCGGTCGGCGCGCAGGTTGCGCCACACCGGCCCCATCGGGCCGCCCATGCCCATCATCGACATCTAAGAATCTGCCTAGTTCCCTGCTGCGAGCTCGGCGAAGCGGTGGAACTGGACCTCGCGCTCCCAGGCGCGCTGCTCGTCGAAGGTGCGCTCCGCGGCTCCCAGCAGGACGCGCTTGGTGCCGCGGACAGCCCCATGCGGGTGCGCCGTGACGCCGGCAACCATCTCGTCCACGGCCTTGTCCAGCTCGTCCCGTGGCACGACCCGGTTGGCCAGCCCGCACGCCATGGCCTCGTCGGCGTTCACGAATCGCGCTGAAGCGGTCATCTCGAGAGCGCGCGAGTAGCCGACCGCCTCAACGAGGTGCTTGGTGCCGGTGACGTCCGGGATGATGCCGAGCGCCGGCTCACGCATGCTGAACGCCACGTCGTCCGCGACGACGCGGATGTCACACGCCAGGGCGAGCTGGAAGCCGCCGCCGATGGCGTAGCCCTGGACCGCGGCGATACTGATGAAACGCGGGTCCCGTAGCCAGGTGAAGCCCTCCTGGTACGTCGCGATCTGCGCGTCGAACTCGGCTTGCGTCATGCCGAAGAGGTTGGTGATCGGCGCTTCGCCCTCCAAAGCCTCACCGGCGAAGATGCGCTTGTCGAGACCCGCGCAGAACGCCTCGCCCTCGCCGCGGACGACAACGACGCGGACGTCGTCCTCGATAGAGGCTCCGATCGAGGCCATCGCGGCCCAGGTGCTGGGGCGCATGGCGTTGCGAACGTCGGGGCGGTTCATGGTCACGGTGACGACGGCGCCGTCGCGCGCGACCTGCACACCGCCTCGCTCGAGGAGTTCCTGGTCCATGCCCCCCAATCTAGTGGGGCGCTCCGACAGCCGAGCCGCCGTCCATCGGGATGCCGGTCGGAGGGAGCTTCGCCGTACCGAAGAGCAAGACGAGGAACCAGACAAGGACCGCAAGCGTGGCCGCTCCCCACGCGAACGCGAAGAACGCGAGGTCGTGGTTCTCCGACAAGGCAATCAGCAGGGGTACGCCGGCCAGCGTGAGGCCCAGGTCCCACCAGCGGATTCGGTCTGCGGTGACGCGACGGGCGGGAACGGCAGCCATGATCGCTGAGCAGACCGAGAAGACCACCAGGGTCGTCGCCGCGGCGGTTGCAGTGTCAATCAGGTCGTTCTTGCCGCCGAACCAGTCGGGAACGGCCACCGCCGACATCACGAAGCAAACGACGGCTGCGGTGCTGAACCAGCTCCGTCCGGCAACCTGCACATTGGCTAAGGCTGCGGTGGCGACCCCCGCCATGACCCAGCCGACGGGGTCGGGAATCAGGTCGAACCCGTCGATCCGGAAGTCCAAGAAGACCACGAGCAAACCCCATGCCAGGGTGACCAAAGATCTCATCGGAGCGGCGGGTGGCACAGCACCTCCAGGTCGGCGTACGGGCTCAGGCCAGGGCGACGAGGTCGAGGTAGTCCTCGCCCCACAGGTCCTCGACGCCGTCCGGCAGGATCAGCACCCGGTCGGGGTGGAGGGCCTGGACGGCCCCCTCGTCGTGGGTGACGAGCACGATAGCCCCTTCATACGACCGGATGGCTGCCAGGACCTCCTCGCGCGAGGCCGGGTCGAGGTTGTTGGTGGGCTCGTCGAGGAGCAGCACGTTGGCGCTCGACACGACGAGGATCGCGAGCGCCAAGCGCGTCTTCTCGCCACCGGACAGCACTCCCGCCGGCTTCATCGCGTCGTCGCCGGAGAAGAGGAAGGACCCGAGCACCGATCGAGCCTCACTGTCGGCGAGCTGCGGTGCCGCCGTGCGGAGGTTCTCGAGGACCGTGCGCGACACGTCGAGGGTCTCGTGCTCCTGGGCGTAGTAGCCGAGCTTGAGGCCATGACCCGGGTGGACCGCGCCCGTGTCGGACGCGTCAACGCCCGCCAGGATCCGCAGCAGAGTGGTCTTGCCGGCGCCGTTGAGGCCGAGGATGACGACCCGGCTGCCCTTGTCGATCGCCAGGTCCACGTCGGTGAAGACCTCGAGGGAGCCATAGGACTTCGACAGCTCGCTGGCCGTGAGCGGCGTCTTGCCGCAGGGTGCCGGTGCCGGGAACTTGATCTTCGCGACCTTGTCCGACGCTCGCTGAGCCTCAACGCCGTCCATCAGCCGCTCGGCGCGCTTGATCATGGACTGGGCTGCCTGAGCCTTGCTGGCCTTTGCCCGCATGCGGTTCGCCTGGTCCATGAGAGTCGTCGCCTTGCGCTCGGCGTTCGAGAACTCGCGCTTGCGTCGCCTCTCGTCGGTCTCGCGCTGCTCGAGGTAGGCCCTCCAGCCCACGTTGTAGACGTCGACCTCGGCGCGGTTGGCGTCCAGATGCAGCACCTTGTTCACGCAGGCTTCGAGCAGACCCACGTCGTGACTGATCACGATCAGGCCGCCCTTGTGGTTCCGGAGGAACTCCCGCAGCCAGACGATGGAGTCCGCGTCCAGGTGGTTCGTCGGCTCGTCGAGGAGGAGCGTCTCGGCACCGCTGAACAGGATCCGGGCCAGCTCGACCCGGCGGCGCTGGCCGCCGGACAGCGTCTTGAGCGTCTGGGCCAAGATGCGCTCTTCGATCCCGAGCGAGGACGCGATCTGCTTCGCCTCTGCCTCGGCGGCGTAGCCACCACCGGCGTGCAGCGCGGCATCGGCGCGTTCGTACTTGCGCATGGCCTTGTCGCGACGCGCCGGGTCGTCGGAGCCCATCTCGTGCTCGGCCTCGCGCAGCCGGCGTACGGCGTCATCGAGGCCGCGCGCCGAGAGGATCCGATGCAGGGCCAGCACCTCGGGGTCACTTGTGCGCGGGTCCTGCGGGAGGTAGCCGACCTCTCCCGTCGTCACGACCTTTCCGGCAGCGGGAAGGCCTTCGGCGGCCAGGACCTTGGTCAAGGTCGTCTTGCCGGCGCCGTTGCGGCCGACCAGCCCGATCTTGTCGCCGGCGGCGACGCGGAAGGAGACGCCCGCCATCAGCAGGCGCGCGCCCGCGCGCAGCTCGATGTCGTGAGCGGTGATCATGAGGTCCTCGGAGATGATTTGGCGGGGATTGGAAGGCGGTGTCCGACTAGTCCGTGTGTGACCCCATGGGACTAGTCTACGGTCTGACCGGAAGGGGCTCCGACCATGCGTTTCAACCCGAAAGCACGCCTGGACACCAGCCAGGTCGAGGTACGCCGAGGCCGTGGCGGTGGCGGCGGAGGGCTTCCCTTCCCGATCCCCTCAGGCGGCGGCGGGATGAAGGTCGGTGGCGGCATCGGCGGGATCATCGTCCTGATCCTGATCCTCGTCGTGTCGCAGTGCATGGGTGGCGGCCTGGATCTCCCGACCGGCCAGGTGACCCCGCGCTCGGACAACGAGCCGGTGTCATCCACCGAGCTCACGGAGTGCCGCACGGGCGAGGACGCCAACAACAACCCCGACTGCGCGCGCCTTGCGGTGGTGAACTCCATCCAGGGCTTCTGGAGCGAAGCGATCGACGGCTACCGCGAGGCAGACACCGTGATGTTCTCCGGCAGCGTCTCGACCGGGTGTGGTGGCGCCACCAGCGCGGTCGGGCCGTTCTACTGCCCGCCGGACCAGAAGGTGTACCTGGACACCACGTTCTTCAAGGACATGCTCGAAGGTCAGCTAGGAGCCACCGGCGGCGACTTCGCCGAGGCCTACGTGCTGGCCCACGAGTACGGCCACCACATCCAGAACCTCACCGGCTACATGGGCAAGGTCCGCACCCAGCAGGGTCCCGAGAGCGACGCCGTGCGCCTCGAGCTTCAGGCGGACTGCCTGGGCGGGCTCTGGGCCAACCACGCGACCCAAGTCCCCGACGCCGACGGCAACATCCTGATCCAGGGCCTGAACGAGCAGGACATCGCCGAGGCGATCAACGCCGCACAGGCAGTCGGCGACGACCGGATCCAGCAGAAGTCAGGTGGCCGGATCAACCCGGACCAGTGGACGCACGGGTCGGCCGACGCTCGCGAGTACTGGTTCCGGCTCGGCTACCGCAACGGCGACTTCAAGGCCTGCGACACCTTCAAGGCGCGCGACCTGCACCTGGATGGCTGACCGCGCCCCCGACGAGACGAAAAGTAAGACCCCGGTCCGCAGGAGGACCGGGGTCTTGCTCGTGGGGGTGGGTCAGGCCTTCTTGACCCTGATCACGATCACCTTGCTGCTCGGCTTGACGGTCAGGTTGCCCGAGTAGATGAACTTGACCTTCTTGTCACCCGCAGGCAGCTTCGGCAACAGCAACCTCACCTTGCCGGCGGTCAGCGTGCCGGTCTTCAGCAGCTTGCGGCCCAGCTTGGCCTTCACCGTCCCCGTCGGGACCTCGCCGGCGGCGGTGACCTTCACCAGCACCTTGGCCCGCTTGGCGGTGGTGATCGGCTTGTTGAGCACGGTCGCGCTCGTGGCCGAGGCCTTCTTGACGATCGGGGTGACCTCCAGGTTGCCCAGGAGGTCGGGCGCACCGGACTTGAGCGAACAGTTGATCGTGTCGTTCTGGGGGCCGATCAACGTCTGGGCGGTAGCTGCGACCGTGAAGGACAGCGGCACCTTGACGGCGTACGTACCGGGCCCCTGTGCCTGAAAAGCGTTCGCGGTCGTCTCGGTTTCGATGGTCAGGGGTCCGTCAGCCGGAATTGCAGTAGACCCGATCGTGGCGTTGGCGACCGGCACATTCATGGCACCGACCCGGTAGTGCAGTCCGCTGGCCGTGCCCGCGATCGAGTTGACGATCGGCGGACGCTTCCCGTCGAGGACTGCGTCCGGGATGGTGAAGCTGATCGTGACCGGCCGAGCCGGAACGATGCTCGCGGACGGGACCGACGTCGGCATCTCGAACGCCAGCTTCCCGGTGAACTCACCCGAGCCGAGCAGCGTGCCGGTGCACGCGTACGTCGTCTCGAGCTCGACGGGAACGTCAGCAGCCTCGGCCGGGGCCGACACGATGACGTTCGCGAGACCGGCTGTGAGGAGTCCTGCAGCGATCGCG
>DATILB010000295.1:0-6072 GCA_035477015.1 Nocardioidaceae bacterium
GGCCGTCGCGACCAGCGCTCCCCCGGCGGCGACCACCGCGAGAGCGGCGACGGCTGCGCCGTACAGGATCGAGCGGGCGGTCTCGGGGATGCGCGCGAGCAGGGATCCCAGATGGCCCGCGCCCACGAGCAGACCCGCGCCACCGCCGAGGAGCGCCACGACGAAGCCGCCGGCGAACGCCCGGCCCAGGTGCGGCTCTGCGCTCGGGATGGAGGCGAGCAGGGCGACGACGATCGCGACCAGGCCGTAGACCGAGGCGAGGACGAACGCGGCGACACCCACGGCACGGAGGTCCTCCGCCGCGGACGTGACCGCAGCCCAGCGGCCGAGGCGGAAACAGACGTAGCCGCACAGCAGGGTCAGTCCGAGCGGCACCATCGTCACGACGGCGACGCCCACGTCGAGAGAGGCCCCGTGTGCGAGCAGCCAGGCGTCGGAGCCGATGCGCAGTGCGTCCTTGGTCGTGCCGTGGCTGCCTTGGTCCGCCGCGAACCACGCGACGAGCGCGAGGGCCATGCAGCCGACGAGTACGGCACCTGCGGCCGCGGCACCGGCGAGACCGGCGCCCAGGACGACCGGGCGCTGCCCGTCGGGCGCGCCTCCGGTGCGGGACGTGGAGGGGGGATTCAGCAGACCGGTCATGTCGCGAGCCATCATCACCCGGCGTGGCGGTCCGCCTGGGGACCCACGCCGGTTCGCCCCGCATGCGTAGGTCGCGTAGTTTTGGAAAGTCGGTCTGAGGAAGAGGGAGGTGGCCGTAGATGGAGCAGGAGGAGGCGTTCGACGCCTTCTACCGGACCACCAGGTCCGATGTGCTCCTCCAGGCGTTCCTCCTCACCGGCGACCTCACGGCCGCGGCTGCGGCCGTCAAGGACGGCTACACGATCACGTGGCAGCACTGGAAGAAGGTCGTCGCCCTGGAGGCCGCGGGCGAGGAACCGATGGGCTACGTCCGTCCCCTGGTCTGGCGGCTCGCCCAGCGACGGCACACCGGCCGCCTCTGGCACCGCAACAAGGGACTCTCCGACGAGCACAAGCTCGTCCTCGACGCCGTCCACAAGCTGGCGAGCGGTCCTCGGCGAGCAGTGCTGCTGGTCGACCTCGCCGGGGTCGACGTCGGCGCCGCGGCTCGCGAGCTGGGCCTCACCGCCGAAGCGGCGACGGCCCGCCTCGAGACCGGGCGCACGGGGCTGGCCGACTCGCTCGGGGCGGACCACCTGGAGCGGCTGCGGTCCCTCGCGGCACCCGCAGCAACCGCCAAGCTGCCTCGCCCCTCGATCGTGCTCCGCGCCGGCAGAAGCCGTCGGCGGCTGACCGCGGTCGTCTCGGTCACGGCCGCGGTGGCGTTGACGGTCGGAGCCGGAGCGGCCGCCCGGGAGCCCGGCCAGGACCGCAACACGGCCGTGCACCAGGTGCTCCCTGGCGGCAAGCCGGTCGGCGAGAAGCTGCCCGAGGGCATCGAGCTCACCACGCCGGAGAGCCTGCTCGAGCCGTTCCAGCTCGCCGACCTTTCACCGAAGCAGACCTGGACGACGGTCCGGACCGACAACAACACGACCGGGGACGGCATCAACATCGTCTGCCAGGCCACTCGCTTCGCCGACCCGCGCGGTCTGGCCGCCCTCGTACGCACGTATGACACCGAGGGGAAGCCGCAACGCACGGCTCTCCAGACCGTGGAGATCTCGCGCGACACGACAGCAGCCTCGCGGGCTTACGACACCACCGTCGGTTGGTTCGCCGGCTGCCAGGTGGCCCGGCTCCGGCTGCTGTCGGCCTACAGAGTCACCGGCGTGGGTGACGAGGCGGGCCTGATGAAGATCCGCGTGGCCGGTGATCCGGTCCAGACGTACGACGTCGCGGTGGCGCGCACCCGCGAGATCACCACCACCGTGGTGATGCGCACGGTCGACGGGATCTCGGCCGAGCCCGCCGACCTGGCGACCACCTTGGGCGACGCCGTCGAGAAGCTCTGCCCGACGACCGTGACGGCCGGCTGTGTCATGGCCCCTCGCGCGATCGCCGTCCCACCGCCACCGTCGGGCGAGGAGCGCGGGTTCGTCGGCACCGTCGACCTGCCCCCGGTCGGTGCCCTCCGCGAGCCCTGGCTGGGCACACCGTCGACCAACGCCCTGAAGCTCACCGACGAGACCACGCGGTGCGACCGGGCCAACTTCCGCAAGGCCGGCGCGACCAAGGCCCGCGCGCGCACGTTCCTGATCCCCGAGGCCGAGGTCCCCGCTACGTTCGGGTTCACCGAGACGGTCGGCACCTTCAAGTCAGCCAAGGCCGCCATCGGCTTCCTGGCCGACGTACGCCGCAGCGTCGCGGGCTGCGAGGACCGCGACCTCACCACCGAGGTGTCGGCGGGGGCAAGCGGGCGTGACTTCGCGGTCTGGCGCTTCGACAACAAGGTCAGCGACGACGTGACCGTCGTCTTCCGCGTGGGGTTCGTCCGCGTCGGGGACCGGGTGGCCAAGCTGTCGTTCGTGCCGGACGCGAAGAACGACATGGAGCCCGAGGACTTCGCGTGGCTGGTCCAACGTGCTGGAGAAAGGCTGCGTGAGCTGTCATGAACCGGGCCGACGCCCTCGCCCTCGACGAGGCCTCGCCGCTCCGCGGCCGCCGGGACCTCTTCGCCGTACCCGAGGGGAAGATCTACCTCACGGGCAACTCTCTCGGCGCGCTCCCGCGCCACGTGCCGCAACGCCTTGCTGACGTCGTGGCCCGCGAGTGGGGCCAAGAGCTGATCTCCGCGTGGAACACCGCCGACTGGACGGGCCTGGCCGGACGCGTCGCAGCCCGGATCGAGCCGATGATCGGGGCAGCGCCCGGCACCGTCCACGTCGGCGACTCGACGAGCGTCACGCTGTTCAAGACGATGGCGGCTGCTGTCGCGATGCGCCGTGACCGGCGTGTGATCGTGATCGAGCCGTCCACCTTCCCGACCGACGGGTACGTCGCGCAGGGCGTCGCGCGGGCCTTCGGCAAGACCGTGCGCTGGTGCGACCCGGCCGACCCCGCCGCCTCCCTCGACGACGACGTCGCCCTGGTCTCACTGACCCACGTCGACTTCCGCACCGGCGCGATGTTCGACCTGGCCGGCATCACCCGCGCCACCCACGACGCCGGTGCGGTGATGCTCTGGGACCTGTGCCACTCCACGGGAGCCGTGCCGGTCGACCTGGCATCGGCCGACGCAGATCTCGCTGTCGGCTGCACCTACAAGTACCTCAACGGCGGACCGGGGTCGCCGGCCTTCGGCTACGTCGCCCCTCGGCTGCACGAGATCATCGAGCAGCCCATCACCGGCTGGTGGGGCCACGCCCACCCCTTCGAGATGCGCCGCGACTACGAGCCGGGCGCCGGGGTCGCGCGTATGGCAGTCGGCACTCCGCAGGTGCTCGCGCTCTCCGCCCTCGAGGCCGCGCTCGAGGTCTTCGACGGCGTCGCGCACGAGGACGTCCGGAAGGTCTCGCTCTCGCTCACCGACCTTTTCATCCGGATCGTCGAGGAGCGCCTCCCGGGCGTCTTCGAGCTGGCCACTCCACGGGACCACGCGCAGCGCGGTAGCCAGGTCTCGTGGCGGCACCCCCAGGCCTATGGCATCGTGCAGGCGCTGATCCGGCGAGGCGTGGTCGGCGACTTCCGCGAGCCCGACGTCGCTCGCTTCGGTTTCGCGCCTCTGTACGTCACCCACGCCGACGTGTACGACGCGGTCGAGCACCTCGTGCAGGTGCTGGCCGGCGAGGAGCACCTCGACCCGGCGTACTCCGTGAAAAACGCGGTCACCTAGTGCAACCTCCCCCCTCACCCGGGCGTAAGCAATGCGACCGAGAAGGGGGCTGGCATGGACGCTGCGGAGTTCGACGCGTTCTACACCGGTTCGTACCGACGCGTCGTCGCCCAGGTTGCGGCGATGATCGGGAACCGTGACGAGGCGCAGGAATGCGTCCAGGAGGCGTTCGCCCGCGCGTGGTCCCATCGTCACCAGCTCTGCCAGGCCCATTCCTACGAGGCGTGGGTCCGCACCACGGCGTACCGGCTGGCCGTGAGCAGGTGGCGGCGTGAGCGCCTCGCCCACCGCGCGCCGGACCGTGCCCTCCAGGTCCCGCGCCAGGCTGCGGGCCCCGACGACTCACGGGTCGCCCTGATGGCCGCCCTGCAGCGCCTCCCTGAGGACCAGCGCCGCGCCCTCGTCCTCCACCATCTCTGCGACCTGCCGGTTCGCGAGGTCGCGATCGAGGTCGGCGTACCCGAGGGCACGATCAAGGCTCGGCTCTCCCGCGGCAGAGCCGCACTCCTGGGACTGCTCGGCGACGTGCCCCTCGGATCGGGGGCGGGCCATGGCTGACCTCTTCGACACCCTGCACGCCCTGGTCGACGACCTCGACGCCCCGCCGCTGGCGGCCGCGGAGGTACGTCGTCGCGGCGACCGGATCCGCCGGCGTCGGATCGCCCTCCAAGCGCTCGCAACCGCTACCGTCGTGGCCATCGTGGTGTGGGGCCTGGTGGTCCTGCTCGGCGACACCACGGCACCACACGCGTCGCCACCGGAGACGCGCGTCAATGCAGCTCTGATCGGGGGATCGGGACATGGACGAGTCTGAGTTCGACGCTTTCTATACGGCGTCGTTCCGCCGGCTCGTCGGTCAGGTGTACGCCATGATCGGCGACCGCGACGAGGCCCAGGAGTGCGTGCAGGAAGCCTTCGCGCGGGCCTGGTCGCATCGTGCCCGGATCGACAAGGACCTCGCTCCGGAGGCGTGGGTCCGTACGACGGCGTATCGCCTGGCCGTGAGCCGCTGGCGCCGCAAGAAGCGCGGTGAGCGTCCACCGGACCGCGCCGTCCAGGACATCAGGAACGCCTCCGCTCCGGACGAGTCGCGGGTTGTCCTCATGGCGGCTCTCCAGCATCTGCCCGAGGAACAGCGCCGGGCGATCGTCCTCCACCATCTCTGTGACCTGCCCGTGAAGGACGTCGCCGCCGAAGTCGGCGTCCCCGAAGGCACCATCAAGGCCCGGCTGTCCCGTGGCCGCACCGCTCTCGCCGCACTGCTCGGCGAGAAACCCACCACCGGCCCGGCAGCCGGTGCCGCCGAGGGAGCATCACATGCCTGACCTGTTCGATCCGCTGCGCAACCTCGATGACCTTCCGGTCCATCCACTTCCCCCGGACCAGGTACGCCGCCAGGGCGACCGGATGCGCCGCCGTCGGCACGCCCTGCAGGCGCTCGGGGCTGCCGCTGCCGTCGCCGTCGTCGCCTCGGGCACCGCGCTGGGCCTGAGCTCGCTGGACGACCCGACCAAGTCCGACGGCACCCCCGTCTCCGCCCCCGAGGACGGGTGGCTCACCGAGATCCCGACGCACTACCCGCTCGACCGCGGCTGGCCAATGATCCAGCCTCCGGAGGAGAGCCAGAACGGCCCGTCGCAGAAGTTCGCGCCGCTCGCGGAGGCCGGCATCGAGCCCTGCGGAACGGCGTCGTACCCGTCGGCTGCGCCGATCGACAGCGTGGGCACCGAGTGGAACGCTCCCGAGGACATGCGAGCACGGGAGCTCACGCTCTACCCGGACTCAGCCGCAGCCGGCACCGTGCTCGACCGGATGGTCGACGCCTGGCAGGCCTGCCCGACGGAGGAGCAGACTGCCCCACCGTTCGAGCGGACCTATGTCGTCACCCGCTCGTCGCTCGCTGACGAGTCCTGGACGATCGTGAAGGGCACCTCGGGTGCTCTCGGCCTGGAGATCTACAACGTGGCGCGGGTGGGCAACGCGGTGCTGATCAGCTGGATCTCGAACCATGGCTCCCTCGACGCGTCCGCACCTCAGGTCGACGCCCAGGCTGCGCAGGTCGAGGGGCTGGTCGCCGACATGTGCATCTTCGCCCTGGACCCGTGCGTCCCGGTCGAGCCGGAGGACGTCGAGCCGAAGATCCCGTCGCTCTCCGACACGACACTCCTCACCACGGATCAGCTGGTCGTCGCGACCGGCCTCAATGGCTGGGAGCTGCTCGGCCAGCGCGAGGACCCGACGCTCGACTGTCAGTCGGTCTGGCTGCGCAACCTCGA
>DATILB010000296.1:0-17423 GCA_035477015.1 Nocardioidaceae bacterium
GACGGCCATACACGAGCGGCGCGAGCGCAGCGCTTCAGACATGTCGGTACACCTTTTCAAATCGAGGATCCGCCCGAGCGTATTACCTGTCCGCGGCGTCACACATCCCGTCTCCCGTGGGATTTGTCACCCGGACCACCAGGGGGTCGAGCCAGCACTGATCGCGGCTTCAGTTGAGGGCGGTTCACCAGGGGACCCTGGTGAACATGACCTTGCCCCGCGGAGTTCCGCGGGGGAAGGTCATGGCCAGCGGGGGAAGGCGATTGGTTGCCAGTTGCGGATGGTCTGGCGCCCTAGACGACCATTTGAACGGGCACTTGCAGGCCGCGACGAGCGGCGCTGAGCGTGGAGTCGGCCCCAGTCCAATACAAGTGCCCGTTCATCGGCACCCTTTCGGCTTCGGATACGTCGAAGGCTGGGCCGACCCAGTCTGCGCCTGAGCCGGAACGGTCAGACCAGCCATGACCAGAGCCAGCGCCGCGAGCACCAGTCTCATACGTCGATCATCACGCCGGTGTCATCGGATGTCGACCGGACTACCAGGGCCATTCCGGCCAGGATCACGGCCAGCCCGACGTACGTCGCCGCGGGCGGGCTCTGGCCGATGAACACCGCTGCGAGAAGCGCAGCGCCGGGCACCTCCAGCAGGAGTACGAGCCCGACGGTCGAGGCGGCCACCCGGTCGAGCAGGTGGTTGAAGACCGAGTGGCCGAGCAGCTGGGCGCTGGCGGTGAGAGCGAGAAGCAGCCCCCACTGCTCGGCGTCGTACCCGGTGAGCGAGGTGCCGCTCGCCAGGCAGACCACGCCGAGGACTGCGGCGCAGGTGCCGTAGGCCACCACGGTGTACGTCGCGGTACCGGTGGTCGTCCGGACACGGGCCCCGAGCAGCATGTACGCCGCCGTCCCGATCCCGCCCACGAGGGCGAGCAGGTCGCCCAGGATCGCGTCGCGCGAGATCGTCAGGTCGACGCCGCTGACGACGAGAGTCCCGGCGAAGGCGATCGCCATGCCGACCAGCGCAGAGCGCGGGTAGTGCCGGCCCCGCACGACCTCCCAGACCACCACCCACGCGAACTGCAGGCTGACCAGGGCGGTCGCGCTCGCCACGCTGGTGAGCCGCAACGAGGGAATCCAGGTCCCGAAGTGAACGGCAAGAGCGAGGCCGGCGAGCACCATCCAACGCCACTCGGCTAGCTGGCTGCGACGCAGCGTCGGCGCGACGACCGCCGTACCGAGAGCGTTGCGCCAGAAGGCCACAGCCAGGGCGGGCACGGTCATTGCGGCGGCGAGCGGTGCCGACATCGACACCGCCACGACACCGACCGCCATCAGGAGCACCACTGGCACGCCTCGAATATGGCACGCTCGTCACGTGGACCCGGCCGTCATCACCGCCCTCATCGCCGAGCTCGGCAAGAAGACGAGCGTGTGCTGGCTGCGCTACTCCGTCTACGGCAACCCGCCCACCGAGCACGCGGTCTGGCACGTCTGGCACGAGGACGCCTTGTTGCTGGTCTCTGAAGGCAGCGAGCAGCCCCTGCCCGACATCACCGATGCCGAGTGGGTCGAGGTCACGATGCGCTCGAAGGAGACCGGCGGTCGGCTGGTCACCTGGGTCGGCGTACCGCAGCGTGTGCTCCCGAAGTCCGAAGGCTGGCCCGCGGCCGCTGCTGCGTTGGCCTCCGCGCGGATCTCGATCCCGTCGCTGTCCGAGACGCCGAAGGAGTGGGCCAACACCTCGGTCATCACGCGGATCGAGCCCAGTGGTGAGGTCCTCGAAGCCCCTGGCTCCCTGTCCGACGAGTCGCATGCCGCGGTGCCGCGACCGACGGGGGCCATCACTCGCGGAGCGCTCCCGCGGATCCTGCACCGGCGCAAGAAGCGCCGGCCGAAGCTCAGCTGAGCGCGCGCGCCAGGAAGCGGAGCTGGTCCGGGGCCATCCGGCGCCAGTAGCCGAGGTCGTGACCGCCGCGCTGGAAGTCTCCGGCCGGCGGCGAGGAGAACCCCTCCACGTAGTCGCGCGTCGCCAAGTAGAACCGGTCTCCGGTGCCGCAGTCGACGCGGAGCTGCACGCCGTCCAGCAGAGCGTGCCGCCCGAAGACGTCGGACTCTGTGAAGTCGGCTTCGTCGTCGAATGCTCCATCGCTGATGTCCTCGAAGTCGTGCCACAGCGCGGGACTGATCACAGCCACTCCGGCCACCCGCTCGGGGCCCAACCGACCCGCCAGTGACAAGGAGCCGAAACCGCCCATCGACCAGCCGTACAAACCGATGCGGGTCGTGTCGAGGCCCTCGCGCTCGAGCATCGGCAGGAACTCGCCGACGATCATGGCCGAGGCATCCTCCCCGGTCTCTCGTGCATGCCAGTAGGTGTCGCCGCCATCGACACTCGCGATCGCGAACGGCGGCGCTCCCTGCTGAACGGCTTGGGCAAGGAACCGCTCGAGCCCCATTCCATCGAGGCCGAAAGCGGCCTCGTGATCGCGCCACCGTCCATGCAGCACGACGACGACGGGGAGTCCGTCACGCCCACCTGGCGGGTAGGCGATGGTCCAGCCACAGCGACTACCGAGACGTGCCTCGGAGATGAATGAGCCCGACGACGTCGGGCCCGGTGCGACGTCCGGGATGACACCGTCCAGCCCATTCAGAGCGAAGTTCTCGAAGGCCCAGGTCCTTCCCGGCACGACCGCACGATCTACGCCGACCACGCCCGCCGCAGCGACACTCGCGGAGAGGCCGGTCCCGACCAGAACCCCCCGGCGCGAAAGCACTACGCAGCCGCGAAGAGCTCGTCGCGCAAAAAGTCCGTCAGGACGTCGCGCATCCGGGTCACCGACACCTGAGGAGACCCGGTGAGCACCTGGATCGCCAGGCCGTCCGTCAGCGAAGACAGGTGCAACGCGAAGGCGTCCGGGTCCACCGGACGAAAGACGCCTTGGGCGATGCCATGCTCGACGATACGTACGACGGCCTGCCGCCAACGCCCGTAGAAGTCGTTGTGCACCGGCCTGAGCCCCGGACGTAGGGCGGCTTCTGCCCAGAACTGGATCCAGACGCTCCACTCGTCGCGGACCTGGCCGGCTCTGGGTAGCTGCAGCTCGATCAGCTTGAGGAGCCGCTCCCGCGCATCCTCGAGCTTGCGCAGCTCCTCGGACTGCCGGGCGAACGCCTGCTTCACGCAGTAGCGCAGCGCCTCGACGAGAACGTCCTGCTTCCCTGGGAAGTGGTAGTGGACCGTGCCGGTGCTCGTGCCCACCGCCTTGGCGATATCGGCCACGCGTACCTCGTGGTAGCCGCGCTCGGCGATGAGCCGCCAGGTCGCCTGCAGGATCTCGAGCTTGCGAGCGTCGTCGACGCCGACCGGTGCGGAGGTCACGCGGTGAGCGTATCAGTTCTGACTGATCAGTCAGTGACACCCAGGATTCTTGACATTCGCCCACGATCCATGGGGTACTTGCCTCACTTACTAACTGACTCATCAGTCAAGTCACCAGTCAAGGGATGTCATGAGCAACCGCCCGGCCGACCTGCTGGCGCCTGATGCGCTAGAGGGACAGGTCGCGCTCGTCACCGGTGGTGGTACCGGGATCGGGCGGGCGACTGCGCTCGACCTCGCCAAGAGGGGCGCCGCTGTTGTCGTCACCGGCCGTCGGCCCGAGCCCCTCGCAGAGGTTCGCGACACGATCCGGGCCTTCGGGGGCCGCGCAGTCGCGCTGCCCGCAGACCTCCGCGAGGACGACGAAGTCATGCGGGTCGTCGACGGCGCGCTCGGCGCCTACGGCTCGGTCGACATCCTCGTCAACAACGCCGGGGGACAGTTCATGGCGGCCGCCGAGGACATCACGCCCCACGGCTGGCGTGCCGTGCAGCGGATCTCGGTCGATGCGGCGTGGACCATCACGCGCGAGGTCGCGACTCGATCGATGATTCCTCGTCGCAGTGGAGTGGTGTTCTTCATCGCCTTCTCACCACGACGCGGCATCGCCGGGATGGTGCATGCCTCCGCGGCGCGCGCGGCCGTGGAGAACCTCGCGGCCGGCCTCAGCCTCGAGTGGAGCCGCTTCGGCATCCGCTCGATCTGCATCGCCCCCGGGACGATCGCCACGGACGCCGTACTCGAGGGCTATTCCGCCGAGGACGTCGAGCGGTGGACGCGCGGTGTCCCGCTCGGGCGCCTCGGTGAGCCCGAAGAGGTCTCTGGCCTGATCTGCGCCCTCGCCTCGCCGATCGGCTCCTACGTCACCGGCACCACGATCACCGTCGACGGAGGCGTCGACGCCTGGGGCTCGGGAGAGCCCGCTCCACCCACCGCACCATCACCCGTAGCAGAAGAGAGCTGAGAGATGGACTTCACCTACACCGACCGGATGGCCGAACTGAAGGCGCGAGCCGCCGACCTCGCCGGCAAGATCATGGTCTTCGAGAACGAGTGCGAGGAGAACAACGGGCTCACCCCGGAGGCGCACACGACCATCCGTGAGTCGGTCCTGGCTGCCGGGCTCAACGCGATCAACCACCCTGCGTCACTCGGTGGTGCCGGACTGACCATCCTCGAGCAGGCCGTCGTCCAGGAGGAGCTCGGCAAGCTGACCGGTGCGCTCTGGGACACGGTGTGGCGGCCGGCCAACGCCTTTCATGCGTGCACCCCTGAACAGCGTGAGCGCTGGCTCATCCCTGGCATCCGCGGCGAACGCCGCGACGCCGTCGCGATCACCGAGGCCTCCGCCGGCTCGGATCCGTCGCGCATCAAGACGACCGCGACCCCCAACGGCGACCGCTTCGTCATCAACGGTGAGAAGTGGTTCGTGACCGTCGGCGACGCGGCCGACCACTTCCTCGTGCTCGCGAAGGTCGACGACCTGCCGACCATGTTCATCGTCGACAAGGACACCCCGGGCATTGAGCTGCTTCGGACTCCCCGCTACATGCACACGTTCGTCTACGAGCACCCGGAGTTCGCCTTCCGCGACGTGGAGGTCGGACCCGAGAACGTCCTCGGCGAGATCGGGCAGGGCTATGACCTGACCCGCGACTGGTTCACCGAAGAGCGTTTGATGATCGGCGCCCGGACGATCGGCGCGGCCGAGCGCGCGCTGTCGCTCGCGCTCGACTGGGCCCGTACTCGCGAGCAGGGCGACAACGTGCTCATCGAGTACCAGCTGATCCAGGCGATGCTCGCCGACAGCGCGGTAGACATCGCCGCGAACCGTGCACTCGTCCACCAGGTCGCCTGGGAGTTCACCCAGGGCGCGGATCGCAAGACGCTGCACGCGAAGGCGGCCATGGTGAAGCTCTCCGCCTCCGAGGCCGCGGGACGAGTCGTCGACCGCGCGGTGCAGATCTTCGGCGGCCGCGGCTACATGCGCGACTACCCGGTCGAGCGGCTCTACCGCGAGCTGCGCGTCGACCGCATCTGGGAGGGCACCTCGGAGGTGCAACGCCTGGTGATCGCGAACGAGCTGAACAAGCGGGGCACGGACAACCTGCTCGCGATGCCCGGATCAGGTGCCACGCGGCTGTGAGCGCGACCGAGGGCCGCGTCGTCGTACGGCGGGAAGGGCCGGTCGCCATCATCACGCTCGACCGGCCCGCGAAGC
Organism: Nocardioidaceae bacterium; assembly: GCA_035477015.1. GTDB lineage: Bacteria > Actinomycetota > Actinomycetes > Propionibacteriales > Nocardioidaceae > SSC3. The sequence goes on from DATILB010000296.1 coordinate 5,601, forward strand.
TCAACGCGCTCTCGACGCACATCGAGACGTCGCTGCTGGACGCCGTACGGAGCCCAGACGTCACTACTTCCTCCGCTGTCGTCATCACCGGCGGCGACGCGGTCTTCTCGGCGGGTGCCGATGTGGACGAGCTGGCGGTGATGACGACCGACTCGATCGCTGCCTACTACCGCGCGTCCGGCCGGGTCTACGAAGTCATCGCCGACCTGCCGCAGCCGACGATCTCGGCGATCGCCGGCTACTGCTTCGGCGGTGGCTTCGAGCTCGCGCTCGCCACGGACTTCCGCGTCGCCGATTCATCGGCCGTCTTCTGCCTCCCGGAGGTGGCGATCGGGATCGTGCCGAGCTCGGGCGGCACGTACCGGCTCACCAAAGCGGTGGGACCGGCACGGGCTCGGGACCTCATCCTCCGTGGCCGGCGCATGGGTCCCGATGAAGCGCTGACGTGGGGGCTGCTGACGTCGGTGACTCCGCCGGGTGCCCACCTGCAAGCCGCCCTCGGGCTCGCGACGGAGATCGCCGCCCAACCCGCCGCCGCCGTGGCGATGGCCAAGCAGCTGATCAACCGATGCGCGGAGACCGACCGCGAGACGGCACTCCTGCTCGAGCAGCTCGCCTACTCGGCACTCAACGGGGGCTGACCGCCCACCAGCTCGGCGAACTGCCTGAGTACGTCGAGGAGCAGCACCTTGGCCGGCAGGTCGTGCTCCTCGCGATGCACGGCGCACAGGTCCTGGTACATCGGCGGGTCGAAGCTGCGCAACACCACAGCCGACGGTGGTATCCGCAGCGAGTCGACGCTGTGCCAGATGCACGACGCCAGCCCCCTCAGCACCGCCTCCAACCACACGCTGCGCTCGTCGCTCTCGATCGCCACGACGGGGGTGATCCCACACGCGTCGAAGAACGAGTCGAGGGCGAGCCGTCGGTCGGTGCCCGCGGTCGGCAGCACCAGGGGTACGCCGGCAAGGCTTGCCACCGAGATCTGCTTGGGGAGGTCGACGTGCGGTGGCGAGACCAGCCGCACCTCGGCGCGACCCAGCGGCACGACCGCGAGCTCGCTGGGGATGACCTGGTCGCAGATCCCGAGATCGGCACGACCGGCGCGCACCACGTCATGGACCTCCGACGAGCCTCCGCAGCCGAGCAGCCGGGTATGCACCGCAGTCCCCTGCTCACGCAACGCAATCAGGATCGGGAGTGCCATCGACGCCTGCAGCGTGGGGGACGCGGCAATGACCAGTTGGGCGTCGCGAGTCTTACGTGCCTCGATTCCGCGCAAGGCATCCAGGCTGCGCAGCACCTTGCGTGCGCGACCCACGAACGCCTCGCCCTCGACAGTGAGGGCGATCCCTCGGCCAGCGCGGGAGAAGAGCGTCACCTCGAGCTCGCGTTCAAGCTGACGGACGGCGCGGCTCAGTGCCGGCTGGGCGACGTACAGGTCCGCTGCGGCCGCGGTCATGCTGCCGTGCTCGGCTGTCGCGACGACGTACCGCAGCTGCTGGATGTTCAACGGGCGCCCCCTTCCATGCCGAACCGGTCTTGGACCGACGTGAGTGCCGGGCCTGAATCTAGTGCTGCTCACCCTCTAGTTGTAAGGAGCAACCATGCGAAAGATCCGACTGTACGGCGCTGCCGTCGCCCTCCTCGTGGCGTCACTCGTCGCGACCGGGAACGGACCCGTCGGTGCGGCAACGCCACCCGCGACCCTGGCCGGACTCAAGGTCCTGATCACCAACGACGACAGCGCCCGCGGGCTCGATGCTGGTTTCGGCACCGACGGCAAGGGCCTCTACGAGCTGCGCAAGTCCTTGTGCGCGGCCGGCGCCGACGTACTCGTGGTCGCTCCCTGGTCCCAGCAGAGCGGCGCTGGCGCTCGGATGACCACCCCCGGCTTCAGCCCGGTACCGCTGACCGTCCAGGCCGTCACCCCGCCCGCCGCGTACGCCGGTGACTGCGCGGGCTCTTCCACAGGCGGTGCCGTCTTCGGAGTCTGCACGACCGCCGGACCGTGCTCGTCGGGCATCCCGTCCGCCTCCCCTGCCGACGCCGTCAACATCGCACTGAGCCGCTTCGCCTCGACGTACTGGCCCACGGGACCTGACCTGGTGCTCTCCGGCGTGAACTTCGGCCAGAACGTCGGCTCGACCCTCAACCACTCGGGCACCGTCGGCGCCGCGGTCACAGCGCGGGAGTACGGCGTACCGGCCCTCGCCTTCAGCGCGGAGGTCCCCCGAAACCTCGCCCAGATCCCAAGTACCCCGTTCGCGCAGGCCGCGTCCTTCGCGGTCACGTTGCTCCAGAGGCTCGTGACCTTCAAGATGCTGAAGCCGGGGCTGGTGCTGAACGTGAACTACCCGTTCGTCGGCACCGACGAGACCCTGGGCAAGCCGGTCGTCACGGTGGCCGGAACGTCGAACGACATCGGTCTCACGTTCACAGGCGACGTCCCGGCTACTGGTGGCACCTACCTGCTGTCGGCCGGAGCGCCCGCCGCCGAGACGCGGAAGAATGCCGACACCACCGCGCTGGCGCGCAACGACATCCCGATCACACCCCTCGACGGGGACTGGACGATGACCGACGGGATCAGCCTGCTCACGCTGCTGCTCAGCCACCTGCGCTGAGCGGCGCCGCATGGAACTATCTCGAGGGTGAACCCTTTCGCCCGCGACGAACGCGGCCGCACCCCGCTGTTCGATGCCGCTGAGCAAGGCTTGGAAGAGGCCGTGACCAAGATGATCTTCAGTCTCACCGGGACCGGCCTCTTCCCCCAGCGGCTCGCACTGCTCGAGATCAAGGACCAGGACGGGCTCACCGCTGCGGATGTGGCCGAGCGCGCCGGCCACTCGTCGATCGCCGAGCTGCTGCGCGGGGAGCAGCAGCGAATGGAGTTCTTCGAGTAACCCCATGCCATCCCGTTCGGCCGATGAGAGCGCGGCTCGGTTCACCATGGTCCCGTGGTGAACCAGGGGTTCCCACGCTCTGCATGCCATGGGAACCCGAGGTTGGCCGTGGGAACCTGCCGCCCGCTCGTGCCGCACTGCGCGCGCTCGAAGACGCACGCTACTGGCGGAGCGGTCGTGCCGAGTTCAGGGCGATTGAGTGCCAAGCTTCCCCCGCTGTTCATGACCTCCCCCCGCGGAATTCCGGATCCGGTCGTACGACGAGGGGGCCAAATCGACATGCAGTTCGCCCCCGAGCGCCTTGTTTAGAGCCGACTCCGGGAGAACTGCATGTCCAATTGGCCCGTGGCCGTTCACTTCGACAGGTGCTTCTGCCCCAAGGCACCCGATTTGAAGGCGGAACTAGAGAACTACCTGTTCTTCTGTACGGGGCTGGGACGACGACTAGCTCTCGTCCGACTTCGCCGCTGTGCGGTCCCAAATAACCGCCAGCCCTTGGATGCGCCTACGGCGTGGGCTTCGGCAGGGCGTCGATCTTGCCGAGCGCGTCATGAACCGCACGGAAGGACTGTCGCCCAGCCGGCGTCCCGCAGTACGACGTCACGTGGATCAGGATCTCCTTGATCTCCTCCACCGTGATGCCGTTACGGACCGCGCCCTGGGCGTAGATCCCTAGCTCCTCGTGGCGCCCCAGACCGGCAAGGATGCCCAGCGTGAGGACGATGCGACTTCTGCGATCGAGTCCCGGACGGCTCCAGGAGTAGCCCCAAGCAAGTTCGGTCACCGTGTCCTGGAACGCCATCATGAAGTCGTCCGAGCCCGCGAGGCCGGCGTCGACGTACTCGTGGCCAAGGACCTCTCGCCGCATGTCGAGTCCAGTCGCATGCAGATCGCTCGTGTCCATCGTTGCCTCCTCGAACGGGATCACCCGCAGCTGGGTGACCGGCCAGAAAACCGTTGCAGTCGCCCCTTGCTCGGTCAAGGCGCACTGACAGAATGCCGACGTGATCGCCGACGACTACGAGCTCGACACGGACCTGGCCCGGATGGACCTCGTCCGGGTCCATCACTGGTTGTCCACCGATGCGTTCTGGGCGATCGGCCGCAGCCGCGAGACTGTCGAGACCGCAGCGCAGAACTCCCTGAACTTCGGAGTCTTCAAGAGTGACGGGACCCAGGTCGCCTACGCGCGCGTGGCCACGGACCATGCGACGTTCGCCTGGCTGTGCGATGTGTACGTCGACCGCGAGCACCGTGGTCGCGGCCTGGGCATGCTGCTGTCCGAGGCTGTGGTTGCGAGGCTTCGGCCGCTGCAGCTCAAGCGGGTTCTGCTTGCGACGCTCGACGCCCACGAGTTGTACGCCCGCGTCGGGTTCGTGCCGATGCCCGACCCCGAGATGTTCATGATCCTCGGCGACTCAGATGCGCGACCTGGCTAGGCCAACGCGTGGTTGACGTAGATGTGCTTGGCCTCGACGTAGTCGTGCAGGCCGTGCGTCCCTAGCTCTCGCCCGATGCCCGATTGCTTGAAGCCACCCCAGGGCGCCTGCACCGGAGCGACCTGGGTGTCGTTGACCCACACGACGCCCGACCTGATGGAGCGGGCGACAGACAGTGCCCGGCTGATGTCGGACGTCCAGAGAGCGGCTGCGAGCCCGTACGGGCTGTCGTTGGCCATCCTCACGACGTCCTCGGTCTCGGTGAACCGGATGACGGACATGACCGGACCGAAGATCTCCTCGCGCGCCACGACCGCGTGGTGGGGGACCTCGATGACGGTGGGCGGTACGAAGAAGCCAGCCTCGAGGTCGGGGTCGGTCGGCAGCGATCCCGAGGCCGCCACCCGGCCCTCCCGCTCGCCTGCGCGGATGTAGCGAAATACGCGTTCCTGTTGGGCGCTGCTCACGACGGGGCCCATCGTCGTCGCAGGGTCCAGCCCGGCACCTAGCCGAAGCCCGGACGCGAGGGTGCAGAGGCCGGACAGCACGTCGTCGTACACCGAAGCGTGCACGTAGACGCGGGAGCCGGAGGAGCAGATCTGTCCCTGGTTCGCGAAGACGCCTGCCGCAGTCCCGGAGATCGCGGCCTCGAGGTCGGCGTCGGGGAAGACGATGTTCGGCGACTTGCCGCCGAGCTCGACGCTGACCCGCTTGATCGTGTCGGCGGCGCTGCGCAGAACGAGCCGCCCCACTGAGGACGACCCGGTGAAGGAGACCTTGTCCACCGCGGGGTGTGCGACGAGGGTGGCCCCCGCCCGGGCGCCGCCAGTGACGATCTGGAAGACGTCATCGGGCAGCCCGGCTTCGGAGAGAAGAGCTGGGAGACGAAGGGCGGTGAGCGGTGTCTGCTCGGCGGGCTTGAGGAGCACGCTGCATCCAGCAGCCAACGCCGGAGCGATCTTCTGTACGGCGAGCAGCAACGGGTAGTTCCACGGGGTGATGGCCGCCACCACGCCGACGGGCTCGTGCACGACGATCGAGAGGGCCGATGCCGACACGGGATAGGCCTCGCCGGCTGCCTTGGTGGGCCACCCGGCGTAGTACTCCAGGATTCGCGCAGCCTCGGCGATGTCCCACTCGGCCTCTGCCAGCGGTTTCCCGACGTCGAGGCACTCAAGCCGAGCCCACTCGGCCGCGTCGGCGCGCAGCAGCGCGGCGGCCCGTGCCAGCACCTGGCCCCTCGCCTCGTCCGACGTGAGGGGCCACCAAATACCGCTGTCGAAGGATGCTCGCGCGCGGGCGACGGCGGCGTCGACCGAGCACTCGTCCATGTCCTCGATCGAGCCGATCTGACGTGCGGTGGCGGGGTCCAGGACTGCCAGCTCGGTCATCCGCGAGCCAGCGCTTCCGCCGCAGCCGAACGGCCGGTGCGCACAGCACCCTCCATGTAGCCGGCCACCCACTGGTCGGAGCCGCACACGTAGAACGGCGGCTCGTGGGTGCCGTGCAACGGACCGACGCGGTGTACGTCGCCCGGCCGCCACTGCGTCACGTAGCCCTGGGTCCAGGGGTCGGTCCCCCACAGCCGCTCGAAGGTCGCCACCGGGTTCAGGGCCGAGGGCCCGAACCACGATGCGAGCTCGTCGAGCGCCTCCTGCTGGCGGTGCGCCGGCGCTCCGGAGAGGTACGCCGCGATCCGCTCCGGTGGCACCAGGCAGGAGAGGATCCCGTCGCTCTGCGGCCACGACGATCCGAGGATGCCTTCCGACTCGCTGAGGCCGTTCTGACCCGAGTCCCGCCAGAACGGCCGGTCGTACGCCGCGACGAACTTCGCCGCCATCGCGTGCCGCTGCCGGTGCAGCGACTCGAGCCTCACGTCCGACACGCCCTCGACGGTGATGTCGCGCAATGGCCCAGCCGGTACGGCGGTCACGAGTGCGGCCCCATGCACGATCTCGCCGCTCTCCAGCGTCACGGAGCATCCGTTCGGCCCGACCTTCATCGAACGCGCGGGTACGCCGAGCCGGACGCGCTCACCGAGCTCGTCGGCCATTCGGAGCGCCACGGTCGCGGAGCCCTCGGCCACGCGCAGGTTCTCCCAGTCGTCGTACGAGTAGAGGCCCTTGGTCGGCGTACTCGCACACTTGCGAAGCAGGGCCAGGAGCGAGGTGCGTTCGTACGAACCGTCACTGAGCCCGAGCTGCCCAGCCTCGAGTGCGCGGCGCACATTGGGCGTCGCACCGATGATGCCGAGCCACCTCATGACCGACATCGAGTCGAGAGGGACAGCGTCTGGGTGGGACCACGGGTCGTCAGGGTCGACGGACGCGCACAGCTTCGCGAACGCGTCCTCAACCCGGCGCATGCTCGCGTGGTCAGCCTCCGAGAACCAGGTCGGGACGTCGCCGACGAAGGTCCCCTCGTGGAGGACCCAGGTCAGCTCCCCCGGCTCGGCAACATAGCTCGGCACGAGGGTGAGGCCAAGCTCGGCCACGAGCGACTGGTACGCCGTGTGCGAGTTGCCGACCACCTCGCCGCCGAGCTGGACCAGGCGGCCGTCGTCGAGCGTCACCTGCTCGACGCGGCCACCCACCCGGGTGCGGGCCTCGAGGACGAGTACGTCGGCGCCGCCGGCGGCCAGGTCGCGCGCGGCTGACAATCCGGCCAGACCGGCTCCGACGACAACTACGTCGTGAGACATGGAGGATCTCCTAACTCAGCGGAGGACGAGACTGTGGTCGGGGTGCCAGCCGAGGCGGACGCGCTCGCCGTCGGCCCAGCGTTCCTCGGTGCGGGCGCGCTCGAGGTTCTGCTCCAGCACGGAGAGCTCGATGCCCGGCGCGATCTCGAAGAGGTACGTCGTGGTCGCACCGCCGTACACGGTCGCCCTGAGGATGCCGTCGGTCTGCACCATGTCCGGCTTCAGGTCGGAGAGCCAGATCTTCTCGGGGCGTACGGCGATGCTGACCTCACCTCCGGGCTCAACACCCTCGAGGCGCCCGGTCGGCAACAGCACCCCGCCGGGCAGGTGGAGCCCGGCCGCGCCGTACGTGCCGGTCATCAGGTTCGCGGTGCCGATGAACTCGGCGACGAAGCGCGTCTCCGGCCGCTCATAGATGTCTTCGGGCGTGCCGCACTGGTGCACGGTGCCGTCGTTCATCACCGCGATCCGGTCCGACATGGTGAGCGCCTCATCCTGGTCGTGCGTGACGAAGACGAAGGTGATTCCCACCTCGCGCTGGATGCGCTTGAGCTCGACCTGCATCGCCTTGCGTAGCTTGAGGTCCAGCGCTGCGAGCGGTTCGTCGAGAAGGAGCACGGCGGGCCGGTTGACCAGGGCACGGGCGAGGGCGACCCGCTGCCGCTGACCACCCGACAAGGCGTTGGGCTTGTCCTTGTCGCGGCCGGTGAGCTGCACCAGCTCGAGGATCTCCCCGACCCGCTGCGTCATCTCGGCCTTGGCCACCCTGCGGCGGCGCAGGCCGAACGCGACGTTGTCCCAGATCGAGAGGTGGTCGAAGAGCGCGTAGCTCTGGAAGACGGTGTTGACGTCGCGCTTGTCCGGAGGCAGGTCGGTGACGTCGACGCCGTGCAGCGAGACCGCGCCCTGGGTCGGGTCGACGAAGCCACCGATCATCCGCAGGGTCGTCGTCTTGCCGCAGCCGGACGGTCCCAACATCGAGAAGAACTCGCCGGGCGCGATGTCGAGGCTGAGATCGCGTACGACGGTCTTGTCGCCGTACGCCTTCGACAGGCCTTGGAGCGAGACCGCTGCCGTGGCGGTGCGGTCGACGGTGTCGATGGTCATTGAGGTCATCCTCCGAATAGGTCGAGGCTGTTGTTGCGCCGGCCGAACAAGCGCGGAACCAGCAGGGCGATCGCGATGAGCAGGATGGAGCCGAGCAGCATCAGGGTGCCGACGGCGTTGATCGACGGCTCGATGCCGAATCGGATCGCCGAGTAGATCCGGACCGACAGCGGCTGCGGGTCGACACCGCTGGTGAAGAACGCGAGGACGAAGTCGTCGAAGACGATCGTGAAGATCAGGATGGACGCCGAGAGGATCGCGGGCCAGAGCAACGGCAGGGTCACCAGGCGCAGCGCCTGACGGCGGCTGGCACCGAGGTCCATCGCTGCCTCTTCGATCTCCGGGTTGAGCTCGGCGACGCGGGCTCGCAGGATCACCGTCACGTAGGAGATCGAGAACGTCGTCTGAGCGAGCATCAGTGTGGTCAGGCCGGGCTGCAGCCCGATGCCCTTGAAGAGCATCAGGGACGCGGCACCGGTGACGATCTCGGGCGTGACGAGGGGGATCAGCATGATCACGTTCGCGGCGCTGGCGAGCCGGGAGCGGGCTCGCACCATCCCGAAGGCAAGCAGCACCCCGAGGATCACAGAGCCGACCATCGCCACCGCGGACACCTGGAGGCTGGTCTCCAGCGACCGGATCAGGTCACGGTCCTTGCTGACGGCGTCGTACCACTGCAGCGACCAGCCCTCGAAGACGGTCAGCGACTTCCGCTCGTTGAACGAGAAGAGCACCACCGCGACGATCGGGAGGTAGAGCAACGCGAAGAACACGACGGTCACCGCGATGGCGAAGCGTGGCTTGCGAGTCATCGGCGGGCCTCCTTCGCGTCACGCGCGGTCTGGCGCAGATAGCCGGACATGCACAGCAGCAGGAGGAACATCAGCACCATCGTCAGGGCTGCGCCGAGGGGCCAGTTCTGGCCGGCGAAGAACTTGTCCTGGATGAGATTTCCGATCATCAGGTTGTCCGGCCCGCCGAGCAGCTGGGCGCTGATGAAGTCGCCCATGGCCGGCAGGAAGACGAGCGCCAGGCCGGCGTACGCACCTGCCCTGGTCGCGGGGACCGTGACGTGCAGGAAGGTCTGGAGGGCTGAGCCGTAGAGGTCACGGCCGGCCTCGATGAGGGAGACGTCCATGCGTTCGAGCGAGGCGTAGAGCGGCAGCACCATGAAGACGACGTAGCCGTAGACGAGACCGCCGATGACGGCACCCGCGGTGTCGAGGATCTGGAAGCTCGCGGGGACGCCGAGGTCACGAAGCCAGGTGAGCAGCCAGCCCTCGTCGGAAAGGATGGTCTGCCAGCCGTACATCCGGACCAGGTAGTTCGCGAAGAACGGCACGACCAGCAGGGCGATGAGGGCGTTCTTGTAGCGGCCGCCGTACCTCGCGATCACGTAGGCCACCGGATAGGCCAGCAGCAGGCAGATGAGCGAGGCCAGGGTCGCGTAGAGGAACGACCGCAGGATCACGCGCAGGTACGGCCCGGAGAAGATCGCTGAGATGTTGTCGAGCGTGCTGCCGAACTGAGGGTTGCCGAGCTCGTCGGTGGTGCCAAAGCTCAGCGCGACGAGCAGCACCAGGGCGGACACGAAGAAGATCGACATCCAGAGGGTGCCGGGCACGAGCAGCCAGGTCCAGAGCCGCTCGCGCCTGGGCTTTCGTGCGCCGGTGACCTCAGAGGTGAGGGTGGACGTCATCAACCAACCTTGATCTCGGTGTACGCCGCATCGCGCGCGTGGAGGTCGTCGATCGATCCCCCGTCGAAGTACAGGTCGGCCTCGAGGTCCTCGATCGAGACCCGGCACTCCGGGTAGTCCGCGACCAACGTCTCGTACGCGTCCTCGGTGCCGTGCACGGGCATCGGGTAGCCGATCCAGTTGAGGTTCTTCTTCACGTTCTCGGGCCGCAGCATGTAGTCGATGAAGAGCAGCGCCGTGCCGGGGTGCTCGGCATTGGCCGGGATCGCGTAGGCGTCGGAGTTGACCGGCGCACCCTCGCTCGGGGTCTGGAAGCCGTAGATCGACGGGTCCTTGGCCTGCCACAGCAGGGCTGCCATGTCGCCGCTCCACGTCTGGTGCATCCACGCGTCTCCGGCGAGCAGGTTGTTGTAGTCGTCGCTGCTGAACCCGCGCAGGTAGGGACGCAGCGTCGTCAGCTTCTCGACGATGGCGTCGAGGTCACCCTCGGCAGCGGTGTTGAGCGGGAGCCCGAGCATCAGCGATGCCATGCCCAGCACCTCGTCGCGGTCGTCGAGCAGGAAGGTCTTGCCGCGCGAGTCCTCGTTCCAGAGGTCCTCCCAGCTGCCGGTCAGCTCGTCGCCGAGCTTGTCCTTCCGCCATGCGATGCCGGTCTTGTACATCGTGAACGGGATCGAGTGGGAGGACTTCGGGTCGTACCAGGGATCCGCGAAGTAGTCGTAGTGGTCGAAGATGGCAGGCGCGTTCTGCACGGTCGTCGGGTCGATGGTGTGCAGCTGGTTGGCATCGGCCAGCTTCTTCACCCAGAGCGCGGACGGGAAGATGATGTCGTACCGGTTGCCCGCCGCCAGCTTGGCCTGCATGCCCTCCATGGAGTCGTAGTTCGACTCGATGATCTTGACGCCGTACTCCTCCTCGAAGCCGCGGAACACCTTCGGATGGACGTACTCCGCCCAGTTGAAGTAGACGAGGTCGCCATCGATCTTCGGCACCACGGGAGTCGAGTCCGCCTTGGGCGTGGCGTCGCCGCCGTAGGCACAGCCGGACACCCCCGCGACCGCAGCCGCCACCCCGGCGAGCAGGAAGCCGCGGCGGGAGAAGTCGCCACCGAGAGATGCGGGTAAGGGTGCGGTCACGAGCTCTGCTCCTTCGGGAAGGTGGTGGTCGCCCCGAGTGGCGCCACTGCTTGGGACCAGATGGCCTCACGGACCGCCTCGACGGTCAGGGCCGGGTTCTGGAACATGAGCTGTACGCCGTAGCCGTCGCAAAGCGCGCTGACGAGCAGCGCATGCACCTCGGCGTCACAGGCGTTGAACTCACCGGAAGCGATGCCATCCTCGAGCGTCTCCCGGATCCAGCCCTGGTGGGCGCGGTAGAGCTCGATGGCCAGCGTGCGTGACTCAGGGTCGCGGCCGGCGCGGCACCACAGCTCCTGCCACATCGCCCACTCCTGGCGGAGGTCCGGCGTCAGCGGCAGCGAGGCGGAGATGATGCGGGCAAGGCGTGCCGTGGCGGTGTCCTTCGCCCCCTGCGACTCGTAGACATCGGCCCCCGTGTGGTCGAACGAGTAGCGCAGCGCCTCTGCGAAGAGCTTCTCGCGGGTGTCGAAGTGATAGTGCAAGGCAGCGGTGGAAACGCCAGCCCTCTCGGCGACCATCCGCATCCGGATCTTCTCGAAGCCGATCTCCGCGATGACCTGGCACGCGGCGTCCAGGATGGCGGCGCGAGTGGCCTCCGCTATCTCGGCACGGGTGCGCTTTGTCCCTGCGTCGGCGGTCGTCATTGGTCCAGCTCCTCGAGGTCACCGAGCGAGCCGCGCACCTTGTCGGCGAACCAGGCCACGCCCTTCTCCCGCAGTGAGAGCGGGCCCGGCGTGAAGTCGGTATTCGACAGCCCGCGCTGCATCCTGCCGACCAGCTCTTCGTCCTCGGTGGTCGTGATCTCGCTGAAGTAGAGGTTGAGCTTCTGCGC
>DATILB010000297.1:0-9195 GCA_035477015.1 Nocardioidaceae bacterium
ACGACCGGGGCCGGCGCGAAAGACGGCAACGCCGCTGCGAACCGCACGGCACTGACCAGCCAGATCGCTGGGCTGAACATTCCCTCGAGCGCGACCTTCTGGATCCGCTGGGCAGACGTCAACGTCACCAGCTCCGACGACGGCCTCGCGGTCGACGACTTCAGCCTGACCCCGCGCTACGTGGACGGCGCCCCCTCGGTCGTGTCCAGCACGCCCACCGCTGGTGCGGTCGACGTACCCCGTGCCTCCAACGTCTCCGTCACCTTCTCCGAGCCGGTCGACGTGACGGGCTCGGCCTTCCAGATCAGCTGCGCGACCAGCGGCCTGCATGCGACCGGTGCCTCCGGTGGCCCCACGACGTACACGCTCGACCCGACAGTCGACTTCGCCTCGAACGAGGTCTGCACGGTGACGGTCTTCGCCACCGAGGTGGCCGACCAGGACGCGGACGACCCGCCGAACAACATGGCTGGTGACTCGGGCTTCAGCTTCAGCGTCGTCGACGAGATCCTGTGCGGCGCCCCGGCGACCTTCATCCACGACGTGCAGGGCATCGGTACGACGTCTCCGCTGGCGGGCCAGACTCGCCAGGTCGAGGGCATCGTGGTCGGTGACTACCAGGGCACTGGACAGTTCGGCGGCTTCTACGTCCAGGAGGAGGACGCAGATGCCGATGCGGACCCGCAGACGTCGGAGGGCATCTTCGTCACGAGCGCCTCGCCCGTCAGCGTGGGCGACCACGTGCGCGTCCGCGGCACAGTCGGCGAGACTGGCACGCTCACCCGGTTGAACAACGGGGTCGCCGTCGTCTGCTCGACCGGCAACACCGTGACGCCCACGGTCGTGAACCTGCCCATCGCGGCCGTGGTCGACTGGGAGCGCTACGAGGGCATGAGGATCTCGATCGACCAGGAGCTCACCGTCACCGAGGTGTTCACGCTGGCGCGCTTCGGCGAAGCAGCCCTGTCCGTCGGTGGCCGGCTGGCCACACCGACGAACGTCGCCGCGCCCGGCGGGCCCGCGCAGGCGCTGCAGGAGGAGAACAACCGCCGCCGGATCCTGCTCGACGACGGCAACAACCAGCAGAACATCGACCCGACCTTCTACCCGCAGGGCGGCGGGCTGAGCGCCTCGAACACGCTGCGCGTCGGCGACACGACCGCCAGCCTGACCGGCGTACTCGACCATCGCTTCAGCGCCTACCGGGTCCAGCCCATCGACCCGACGGCCGTCGTGTTCACGCACTCCAACCCGCGTCCAGCCACCCCGGAGGACGTCGGCGGCGACGTGAAGGTCGCGGCGTTCAACGTGCTGAACTACTTCAACGGCGATGGTGCCGGCGGCGGGTTCCCGACCGCACGAGGTGCGGAAACCCTGTTCGAGCTCGGTCGCCAGCGCGCGAAGGAGATCGCCGCGATCACGGCGATGGATGCCGACGTGGTGGGTCTGATGGAGCTCGAGAACGACGACACCGATGCTGAGCTCGGTGCCATCGAGGACCTGGTCGCCGGCCTCAACGACGCGACCGCTCCTGGCACATATGACTTCATCAACACCGGCGTCGTCGGCACGGACGCGATCCGCGTGGGAATCCTCTACCAGCCGGCCCGTGTCACCCCGGTCGGTGACTTCGCGATCATGGACTCGACCGTCGACCCGCGCTTCATCGACACCCGCAACCGGCCGTCGATCGCGCAGACCTTCCAGCGTCAGGGCGACCGGTTCACCGTGGTCGTCAACCACCTGAAGTCGAAGGGATCGGCATGCGACGGCGACCCCGACACGGGTGACGGCCAAGGCAACTGCAATGGCACGCGTACGGCGGCCGTGGAGGCGCTGACCGACTGGATCGCCACCGACCCCACTGACAGCGGCGACCCCGACGCGCTGTTCGTCGGCGACATGAACGCGTACGCCATGGAGGACCCGATCTCGGCGTTCGAGAGCGCCGGGTTCGTCAACACGATCGCAACCCACGTGGGTGCGGACGCCTACTCGTACGTCTTCGACGGCCAGTCCGGCTACCTCGACCATGCCCTCGCAAGCCCGTCGCTGGCCGGCCAGGTGACCGGCGTGACCGAGTGGCACACCAACGCCGACGAGCCGATCGCGCTCGACTACAACACCAACTTCAAGAGTCCCGGCCAGGTGGTGTCGATGTACGCGCCCAACGCCTACCGTGCGTCCGACCACGACCCGGTGATCGTCGGCCTAGACCTCAACGACGACCCGACAGTCGACGCGGGCGGCCCGTACGCCGTCGTCGAGGGCGGTTCGGTCACGGTGTCCGCCACCGGGTCCGACCCGGACGACGATTCGCTGACCTACGCCTGGGACCTCGACAACAACGGCTCCTTCGAGACCGCGGGCCAGAGCGCGACCTTCTCGGCCGTAGGCCTCGAGGCGCCCGACACGCGCACGATCTCGGTGCAGGTGAGCGACGGGTCCGCCACGGGGACCGACACGGCCACCGTCAACGTGATCTGGGGCTTCAGCGGGTTCTTCTCCCCGGTGAGCAACCCGCCGGTGTTCAACCCGGTGAACTCGGGTCAGGCGATAGCAATCCGGTTCAGCCTCGACGGTGACCAAGGCCTCGCGGTTCTCGCCGCAGGGTCGCCGACCTCGGCGCCCGCGAGCTGCCTGACCGGCGAACCGACGGGCGCGGCGCAGCCAACCAGCACCACCACCGGTCTGGCGTACGTGGCAGCGACGGACACCTACATCTACCCGTGGAAGACGGCGAAGTCGTGGACCGGTTGTCGACTGCTGACGGTCAGTCTGGCCGACGGCACGACGCACGAGGCGCTGTTCCGGTTCACGAAGTAGTTTCTGAGCTGAGGACCGCCTCGCACCGGGCGAGCACCTCGACGACATCGCGGCCGAAGCGAATGTCGCACGGGTGCGGGGTGCCACTGGTCGCCGCCTCGACCAACGCAGAGACCGCGCGGCCATAGGCCGCCCCAAGGTCGCGCGGGTCGTGCGGCTGCGCATGCCAGCCCTGCTCGTCGTACACCTCGACCTTCCAGCGCTGTGCATCCGGCGGCACCGTCATGCTGATCGACATCGTGCTGGTGGCCCCGCTCTCGTGGGTCAGCACCAGGTGGACGAGATCGCGACGACCGCCGGTGGCGACGATGTCGACGATCGGGCCCAGCATGGGGAGCACCAGCGACATCGCGTGCGGACCGACGTCCCAGAGGGCACCCTCCTCGCGGCGCCACACCGAGGCGGCGTACGGGTTGCCGGGGGTGTCCAGCGACGAGAGCCAGTCGATCTGGCTGCCGAGCAGTGCGCGCGCTGCCATGGACTCGAGCCACTCCTCCCACACGGGCACGAAGCGTGAGGTGAAGAAGACCACCGAGGCGACGTCGGTCGCGGCTTCGACGAGGGCATCGGCGTCGGCCAGGTTCGTGGCGATGGGCTTCTCCAGCAGCAGGTGCTTGCCCGCGGCGGCGGCTTCGAGCGCCGCAGGCACCTGAACCGAGGGCGGTACCGCGAAGCTCACGGCGTCGACGGCACCGAGGAAGGACGCGTAGTCGTCGAACCCCGCTGCCTCCAGGGGCTCTGCCACTGCCGAGGCTTTGGCCAGGTCGCGACCCCACACGCCGACCAGCTCGACGTCGGGGTGGGCGGCCAGTCCTGCTGCGTGGACCGTGCGGGCCCAGTAGCCGGTCCCGACGAGTCCGAAGCGCATCGCCCCAGCCTAGGCGGCGACGGCGACCTCTCGCAGCGGCAGCCGGTAGTGCAGCACCTGGCCGTCGCTCCGCAAGGAGTGCACGCCTCCGGAAAGCGACTCGATCAGGCGTGCCGAGGCGATGTTGCTCGCCAGCACCTCGGCGGAAAGCGTCGTCACACCCGAGAGGATGGCGCGCTCGACGGCCCGGCGCGCGACCGCCGTACCGATCCCTCGGCGCTGCCACGCGTCCACGACGACGACCGCGAGCTCAGCTTCGGCTCCGTAGTACTCCATCCGGCCGAACTCCGCCCACCCCACGACGTCGTCGCCGTGCAGGGCGACGACCGCGTCCCACCGCGACCGAGGAGCGTTCCGGACGTAGTGCAGGTAATAGCCGGGGATCGTGGGTGTCCCGATCAGGAACCGGGTGTAGAGGCTCTTCTCGGACAGCGCGGGACCGAGTGCCGCGAGCAGGGCGTCGTCACCGGGCTGCCAAGGTCGGTACCGGACTGTGGCTCCGATCATGCGCCTCACCACCTGAATCTCGAATTCGAACTCAGGCTAGCAGGGCTGAGTCTGGTTTGTGAACCCAGATATTCGAGGGAATGCTGTGCCTCATGGACCTGTACGACGTCATGCGCACCACTGGGGCCGTGCGTGAGTTCACCGACGACCCCCTGACAGACGAGGTGCTGCACCGGATCCTCGACAACGCCCGCTTCGCGCCCAGCGGTGGCAACCGGCAGGGGACCCGCGTCGTCGTCGTACGCGACCCCGAGACGAGGGCGGCACTCGCCGAGCTGAACAAGACGGGTGCCCGTCGCTACACGGCCCAGAAGCTCGCAGGCGAGACCCCGTGGGGCAGCGTCGTGCCGAGTCAGGTGACGGAGGAGCAGGTCGCTGCCACCGAGGTGCCGTCGTCGTTCACCAGGCCAGTTCTCGAGGCGGCGGCCGTCCTCGTTTTCTGCGTAGACCTCCGCCTGGTGGCGGCGCTCGACAAGGAGCTCGACCGCGTGGGGATCGCCGGTGGAGCGTCGGTGTACCCGCTGGTCTGGAACGTCCTGCTCTCGGCGCGCAACGAGGGGTTCGGCGGCACCATCACCACTACCGCCGTGGCCGAGGAGCCGGCCGTGCGCGCGCTGCTCGGCATCCCGGAGGAGTACGCCGTGGCGTGCGTCGTACCGCTGGGCAAGCCGGTGCACCAGCTGAGCACGCTGACCCGTCTCCCGGTCGAGCAGCTCGCCGTCTCTGAACGGTGGGACGGCCCGGCGCTGACCACGTAGGTTGAGGGACATGACCGACCTGGACCTCGCCGCGATCGACGCCGAGCGCGACCGCCTCCGTAGCGCCTATCTCATCCCCGGGGAGCGACGCCAGCCGTCGACCGCCCGGGGTCTCCACCACTTCGCGCTCGTGGCGAGGGACGTCGAGGAGACTGTCCGCTTCTACCAGGAGGTGCTGGGCTTTCCGCTGACCGAGCTCTTCGAGAACCGTGACTACAAGGGCTCGAACCACTTCTTCTTCGACGTCGGCAACGGGAACCTGCTCGCCTTCTTCGACTTCCCGGGTCTCGATGTCGGACCGTACTCCGAGGTGCTCGGCGGGCTGCATCACATCGCGATCTCGGTGGAGCCCGAGACCTGGCAGCGGCTGAAGGGCAACCTCGACCGCGCGGGCGTGGAGTACCACACCGAGAGCGACGCCTCGATCTACTTCCGTGACCCAAACGGCGCCCGGCTGGAGCTCATCGCCGACCCGCTCGGCGAGATGTACGGCAACGCGGTGATGTAGGTCGGGGATCAGCTGACAAGCGCTCGGTGCGGCTCCTAGGGCAAGTAGGAGCCGCACCGAAGTCGGTTGGGGTCGTGCTCAGTCATGCGATCGGTCCGCGTCCATCTCCGAGTCGTTCGGCTGCACCCGGATGTAGGGGCTGAGTAGCTCTTGCAAGCGCTCCATCGTCATTTCCGTTGTCCTCCCGCTCGGTGCGAACTCTCCCGTGGTTCGCCGCTGTCATGAGTAGGGACGCGTGATGGGCGGTGGTATGACGCATAAAAGACAAAATGGACATGGTTTTTTTCTACGCAACCGGCGGGGGCTTGACGGCCGCGTCGAGACGGGCGAGGGCTGCGAGTAGCCGATCGTCATCGCGGTTGGCGATGGGAACGAGGATCTCGGTGATCACATCGATCACGTCGGAGAGCCGTTGATTGAGCTGGCGGCTCTCCTGGATCTCCTGCTCGAGGGCGATGACACGCTTGTACAAAGACACCGGCCCGATGAACCTGCGCAACGCTTCACGATCCAACCTGTTCATGCCCACCTCACTATGAGTCGACAGACGTGCGGGTTCTCACCCTCGAACCGGGCGCGTGCCGTGCCCTGCTCGCGGTGCACGACGCTGCCGCCGTGGCCTTCTATCTCCGCGATAACCGAACGCGTGTCGAGGAGTGCTCGGTAGTGGAACCGGAGTGTGCTGGCACGGATAGCGCCTGGCCAGGTCCGAAACTCCAGGTAGGTCGAGCCGCCCCTGCGCTGGATCATCTGTGCCCACCGGAAGAAGTTGTCGCGGGCGTCGGGCGCGATTGCGTCCAGAAGGAACCGGGCGTAGATCTCCGGGGGCTTCTTCAGGTGAGCGAACCGCGCACCCGACAGCAACGTCGAGGACAGGTCGTTAAGGTTCAACTGAAGCGGCCGCAGCCTCACCGCCCGTTCCCGAGCGAGGCGGCGGGTCTTGAGAAGTGCAGGCGTTGAGGCGTCCAGTGCGGTGACCCGATGCCCCCTCTCGGCGAAGAAGACCGAGTCACGTCCGTTGCCACAACCGACGTCGAGGATGTGTCGATGGGGCGGGAGCCGGTCGCCCACCCAGCTCGCGAAGGAGGAGGGCAACCTCGGCACACGTGCACTCGCCGGTGCACGATAGAAGTCGTTCCAGTGCTTGATGTACTTCTTATTGGTCCGCATCCAGCCACTGATTCGCCGGTACGTCGCCCGCGACGACTCGATGTCGAATACCGGGTCTGGCACCCGCCAGCCCGGCCCGTAGGCAACCTCCAGAAGGGCCTCTGGCTCGGCCGGGGCGGCCAACTGCCGACCCTCCAGCGTCACCTGACCGAGTGGAAGGATCGACGACCGGCTCAGATCCCCGGTCACCGTCGGCATCATGTAGAACGAGCCGGCGGCGTAGAACGACGTGAATACGTCGATGCCGATTCGGTTCGCACCCTCCGCGGGTCTGACCCAGATCTTGAAGTCGGCTGCCGACATCCTGACGATCGACCAGCCCAGTGAGCGCATGGTGGAGCACACCTGCTGGTTCTCTCTGATGATGTCGAACGGATGCGTGTGCCGGCTCAGGTACGAGACGTCCGCGTCGCCATCGTGGCCGATCACCCGGCCCTCGCGGACGGCGCCGAGCAGACAACCGAAGGTGAGAAACGCGTCCACCGCGCAGTGCTCTCGAAGATCGCGCAGAACCGCTTCGACACTGTCGAGGAGGCCGTCGGTCTGTTCCCGCCCAGTGTTGGCGAACGTCCGCACGAGATGCCCGGATTTGTCGACGGCCAGGGCCTCACCCGAGTGGTCCACGAGGTGGAGGCCGCCGCCCCCGTCGCCGAAGGACACCCGGCGCTCGAAGACCACCTTGCCGCCCTCGTGCAGCACTAGTCTCACGTCAGCGATGCCCTCGAGAAGGCCGTCCAGGACGCGGGGCCAAGCGACCCAGCCGCGGTTCACGGGCCAGCGTTCGCGCCCCGGATCGAACGACCAGACCCGGTCAGCGCCGAACACGACGTCGACGATCTCGTTGAGCCCCATGGGAACGTGCACCCCTCGACCCGAGACCGCGTATCCGGTGTGCACGTTGTCGTCTCCCGCCTCGTCGACAACCTCAATCTAAGACAGAGCCGGTGGCGAGCGCCCGCGCAACGCGGGCCTCCAGCAGACGCGGGTAGCGCTGCATGCCGTTCGGCAGATCTGCGGTCTGCCCGCTCAAGAGGGCATCGATTCCGAGCAGCATGATCGCCGCGAAGGGGTCAAACAGCTGGGGAGCGAAGATCCCGAGCCCAGGCGTGAGGTTGACCAGGCTGCCCCGATTGAGCAGGTACACCCGCCGACCGTCGAGCTCGTAGCGCTCGAGATTTGGTCGAATCGGCGTACTCGATTGACTGTCGAGCCAGTCGACGTCGATCTCGCGTGGGCTGTGGCCGACGTTGATGAGGATTGCGCCGTCGGCGATCTGCGACAGTTGCTGCTCGCCCAGCACGCCATCGAATCCGGTGGCCGTCACGACCACGCTCGCCGTGCGGAGGGCGTCAGCCATCTCGGCGACACGGCACCCGTCGTGCTGAGCCTGGACGAGACGCACCGGATCGAGATCGACGACGGTGACGACCGCGCCGAGATCACGGGCACGTGCCGCGACACCCTGGCCCACCGGCCCGAAGCCGACCACGACGACCTCACGCCCGTACAACGCCAGACCCGTGATGGCCGTGAAGGCCGGCCACGTCTCGACGCCGACGTGGTGACGGTTGTGGATCAGGTCCTTGAGCGCGATTCCGTTCCAGTCGAGCACGGGGAACGGGATCTCCAGCCCGTCGAGTCGGTGCAGCCCGGTC
This sequence comes from Nocardioidaceae bacterium, assembly GCA_035477015.1. Taxonomy (GTDB): domain Bacteria; phylum Actinomycetota; class Actinomycetes; order Propionibacteriales; family Nocardioidaceae; genus SSC3. The sequence continues at coordinate 8,293 of DATILB010000297.1, forward strand.
GTCGTCGCCTCAAGCGCTCCAGCCGGCCGGTGGCCCGCAGCCGCAGCGGCCGCGATCAGGTCGCCGCCCATGTCGCACAGGGCATCAGCCGGTTCGCTGACGAGCCATGCCAGCGACTCGTCGAGCTCGTCCAGGCTCATCCCAGAACGGGCCCGGATCTCCACGCCGATCGAGGCCAGGTGGGCGACGGTGCGATCGTCGGTGCTGTCGGGGTTGCACGTCGCCATCCGCACCCGCGCGCCGGCCTCGACGAACGGAGTCACGATGGGGATCGCGTCGGCCAGGATGTGCTGGCGGCAGGCCACGGTGCGACCGCTGAAGTCGGAGCCCGCTACCGCCGTACCCAACGAGGTGGTGATCGGCGTCGTCCACGCGATCCATTCGAGCTCGGTAGCGTCCATCACTCAAGTACACCAGCCGGCTTACCCCACATACGAGCCCGTGGAGAACAGCTTCGCCTCTCTCCCGCGCCTTCGGGTCAGCCCATTGGAGACGACCTTCTCGCCGTCGATCGTGACCTTGTTCCATCGCGCCAGTTCCTTGGGGACAGCGGCGAAGTCGCCCTCGTTGAGCTTGCGCAGGAGGGTCGAGTCCTCGAACGCCCCTTCGCCTACGTTGAAGGTGAAGCTCACCAAGGCGTCGAACTGCTCCTGCGTCAGCGCCACGTCCACGTTGGAGGCGACGCAGTCGATCTTCGACCGCGCGTCGCTGACCATCAGGTCGATTCCCTCTGCTCGGGTGAGGCCACCCCTGAACTCGCGCCGGTCCGAGGCGGTACAGGAGCCGAGGTGGACAAGGTGCCCGACGCCGATCGAGCAGTGCCCGGCCTGATCTTCGTAGAGCTTGGACCGGAAGCCCTCGAACTCGATGATGAACTCCTCGCCCTGCCCGCTGAGCGTTCTG
>DATILB010000298.1:0-3185 GCA_035477015.1 Nocardioidaceae bacterium
CGAGCAGGCCGGCCTCACCCAGCACGAACGCGCCGGAGCAGACGGACAGGACGCGCGCGCCACGCTCCACCGTGCCGCGCAGGACGTCGAGCACCTCGGGCGGCATCGGTCCGTTGCGGTTCTGAGCGGGCACGCAGACCAGGTCGGCTTCCTCGGCCCGCGACAGGTCCTGCTCCACCATCAGGCCGAAGCCCATCGAGGTGGGGATGTAGCCGGGCTTGGGCGCGCAGACAGCGAAGTCCAGAAGTGGGATGCCGTGCACCTGGCGGTCGATTCCCCAGGCCTCGCAGAGCACCCCGAGCTCGAACGGTGCGACCCCTTCGTAGGCGATCACAGCGACGTTTTTCAGCATGTCGGCCAGCATGCCACATCTTTGGCAGAATTTCGATGCAGCATGGCCTTCCTGCCACTCGTGGCAGGATCAAACACAGGGCAGAATTACTGCCATGACCGAGAACCTGATCATCGCCATCGTTTTCCTCGCCGGACTTGTTGCCCTGGTCCGGTTCGCCCGTCACGACGCCTTCGCCGGCGCCTCCATCCGCTTCCAGGCTCACGACGAGCTCGGCTACCGACGCTCCCCGCTCATCAACCGGCCCGTCTGAGGCCTGCACGCGAGAACGACGAAGGGCGCCCACCGATCGGTGGGCGCCCTTCGTTCGTGTATCGGTAGGTCAGTTGCCGCCGCCGGTCAGCTTCTCGCGAAGCGCCTGCAGTGCCTCGTCGCTCGCGAGCGAGCCCTCGGTGGTGGTCTCCGCACCAGCGTCAGAGGAGTACGACGTGGCCTCGCCGGCCTCAACCTCGGCCTGCTTGGCCTCGGCCTGCTGCTTGACGTGCGCCTCCCAGCGGGCGTGCGCCTTGGCGTACTGGTCCTCCCAGATCTTGCGCTGGTCGTCGTAGCCCTCGAGCCACTCGCCCGTCTCCGGGTCGAAGCCCTCGGGGTAGATGTAGTTCCCGGCCTCGTCGTACGACGCAGTCATGCCGTACAGCGTCGGGTCGAACTCCTCGACGTCCACGGCTGTGGCAGTCTCGTTGGCCTGCTTGAGTGACAGCGAGATCCGGCGACGCTCGAGGTCGATGTCGATGATCTTGACCATCACGTCGTCGTTGACCTGGACGACCTGCTCGGGGATCTCGACGTGACGCTCGGCGAGCTCGGAGATGTGCACCAGGCCCTCGATGCCCTCCTCGACGCGGACGAACGAACCGAAGGGCACCAGCTTGGTGACCTTGCCCGGGACGATCTGGCCGATCTGGTGAGTGCGGGCGAAGTGCTGCCACGGGTCCTCCTGCGTCGCCTTCAGCGACAGGGAGACACGCTCGCGGTCCATGTCCACGTCGAGAACCTCGACGGTGACCTCGTCACCGACGGCGACGACCTCGGACGGGTGGTCGATGTGCTTCCAGGAGAGCTCCGAGACGTGGACGAGACCGTCGACGCCGCCGAGATCCACGAACGCACCGAAGTTGACGATGGAGGACACGACACCCTTGCGGATCTGGCCCTTCTGCAGCTGGGTGAGGAAGCCCTGACGGACCTCGCTCTGGGTCTGCTCGAGCCACGCACGACGCGAGAGCACGACGTTGTTGCGGTTCTTGTCGAGCTCGATGATCTTCGCCTCGAGCTCCTTGCCGACGTACGGCTGGAGGTCGCGGACACGACGCATCTCGACGAGCGACGCGGGAAGGAAGCCTCGGAGGCCGATGTCGAGGATGAGACCACCCTTGACGACCTCGATGACGGTGCCGGTGACGACGCCGTCCTCTTCCTTGACCTGCTCGATGGTGCCCCAGGCGCGCTCGTACTGGGCGCGCTTCTTGGACAGGATCAGCCGGCCTTCCTTGTCCTCCTTCTGGAGAACGAGGGCCTCGACCTTGTCGCCGACCGCGACGACCTCGGACGGGTCGACATCGTGCTTGATGGAAAGCTCACGGGAGGGGATGACACCCTCGGTCTTGTAGCCGATGTCGAGCAGAACCTCGTCGCGGTCCACCTTGACGATGGTGCCCTCGACGATGTCGCCGTCATTGAAGTACTTGATGGTCTCGTCGATAGCGGCGAGGAAGTCCTCTTCGGAGCCGATGTCGTTGACCGCGATCTGCGGGGCGTCCAGAAGAGCAGGAATGATGGTCATGAGTGGAAGAAATTCCTCGGATGGATGGAGTCGTGCGGGCACGCGCGAAGTCTTTGGATCACTACCGGAGATGGAAGTCGGGCGATAGCGAGCGAGAATCTGCTCCGTCTGAGACTCAGGCAGACTCCATGCGCAGCCGTCAGGATACCGGTCCCCCGTGTACGGCGTCCAACCGGCCCAGGGGCGAGGACTGAGTGCGGGCCGGTCCGATCCGGCCAACCACTTCAGCGGCCCTCGGCGACCGAACCCTCGGATCCTCTGATCGTGTCGGCTGGGGCGTAGGCTCAGGCCTATGTCCCAGCCGGTCTCGGAGTCCTCGGACACCGCCAGCGTCCGGCCCGAACGGTTCGCCGTCAGCGAGCAGGAAACCCTCGCCGCCAACAAGCGTGACTGGGATGCGTACGCCGACACCTACCAGGCGACGCACGGCGCCTTCCTGCAGGATGTCGGGTTCCTGTGGGGCCCCGAAGGCCACACCGAGGAGCAGCTCAGCGCGCTGGGAGACGTGTCCGGCAAGCGGATCCTCGAGGTCGGCTGCGGCGCGTCCCAATGTGCACGCTGGCTGGTCACCCAGGGCGCGACGGCCTACGGGCTCGACGTGTCACTACGTCAGCTTCAGCACAGTCTCCGGATCGACGACTCGACCGGGGTCCGCGTGCCGACCGTCTGCGCGTCAGGGACCCACCTGCCCTTCGCAAGCGGCTCCTTGGACATCGTGTTCTCGGCGTTCGGAGCGATGCAGTTCGTCTCGGAAGCCGACACCGCCGTCGCCGAGATCTCACGGGTCCTGGTGCCCGGTGGTCGCTTCGCGTTCTCGATCACGCACCCGATCCGTTGGGCGATGCCGGACGATCCCGGCGAGGAAGGGTTGGCGGTTACCAACAACTACTTCGACCGCACCCCGTACGTCGAGGTCGACGAGGACGAGCAGGTGCGGTACGTCGAGCATCACCGCACGCTCGGCGACTGGGTGCGCGTGCTCGCCCAGCATGGTTTTTGTTTGGTCGACCTCATCGAGCCGGAGTGGCCCGAGGGCCACGACAGGGTCTG
>DATILB010000299.1:0-1666 GCA_035477015.1 Nocardioidaceae bacterium
GCTACGTGCGTTGCTCGAGCTCGGCGCAAAGGAGGTCGCAGTCCTGCAGAACGGCGTCGAGACGCGCATCCCGGTCGCCTCGCTCGCGGTGGGTGACCTGTTCGTCGTACGCCCAGGTGAGAAGGTCGCCACTGATGGCGAGGTCGTCGAAGGCTCGTCGGCGGTCGACGCGTCGATGCTCACCGGCGAGTCCGTCCCGGTCGAGGTCGGAGTCGGGTCGAGCGTCGTCGGCGCCACCGTCAACGCGGGCGGCCGCCTCGTCGTACGCGCCACCCGCATCGGCTCAGACACCCAGCTCGCCCAGATGGCGCGACTCGTCGAGGACGCGCAGAACGGCAAGGCCGAGGTGCAGCGGCTCGCCGACCGGGTGTCCGGGATCTTCGTCCCGATCGTGATCGGGCTTGCCGTGGCCACGCTCGGTTTCTGGCTCGGCAACGGAGCCGGTGCCTCGGCCGCGTTCACCGCGGCGGTTGCCGTCCTGATCATCGCGTGCCCCTGTGCGCTCGGCCTGGCCACGCCCACTGCCCTGATGGTCGGCACCGGTCGCGGCGCCCAGCTCGGCATCCTGATCAAGGGCCCGGAAGTGCTGGAGTCCACCCGTCGCGTCGACACGGTCGTGCTCGACAAGACCGGGACCGTCACCACCGGGCAGATGAGCCTGGTGTCCGGCGACGGCGAGGTGCTGCGACTCGCTGGCGCAGTCGAGGACGCGTCCGAGCACCCGATCGGGCGGGCCATCGCCACCGCGGCGCGGGACCGCTTCGGCGACCTGCCGCCCGTGGCGGACTTCGTGAGTACGCCGGGCCACGGCGTACGCGGCATCGTCGAAGGCAAGCTCGTCGAGGTCGGCCGCGCCGCCGACGGCATCGCGGTCAGCTGGGACGGCGAGCTGCAGGGCGTCCTCGTCGTCGCCGACACGGTGAAGCCCACGTCGGCTGAAGCCGTCGCCCGGCTGCGCGCACTCGGCTTGAGGCCGATCCTCCTTACCGGCGACAACCGTGCCACCGCAGAGGCCGTCGCGGCCGAGGTCGGCATCGACGAGCTCATCGCCGAGGTGCTTCCCCAGGACAAGGTCGACGTCGTACGACGGCTGCAGTCCGAAGGTCGCGTCGTGGCGATGGTGGGCGACGGCGTGAACGACGCGGCGGCTCTCGCTCAAGCCGACCTCGGTCTGGCGATGGGCACCGGCACCGACGTCGCGATCGAGGCGAGTGACCTGACGCTCGTCCGCGGTGATCTCCTGGTTGCCGTCGACGCGATCCGCCTAGCGCGCCGCACCCTGGCGACGATCAAGGGCAATCTGTTCTGGGCCTTCGGCTACAACGTCGCCGCGATCCCGCTCGCTGCGGCAGGGCTGCTGAACCCGATGATCGCCGGAGCCGCCATGGCGTTCTCGTCGGTCTTCGTGGTGAGCAACAGCCTGCGGCTGCGAGGCTTCCGAACCTCGACCGACTAAGCAGCCCGCGATTTCCCTTCGAGCGACTTTCTGAGCGCCACGATGTCGACCCCCGCCTGCACCAGAAGTGCGTGCCCGGGACTCTCGGACCGAAGGATGCCCAGCAGCAGGTGCCCGGGTTGGATCGTCTTCTGCCCCAGTCGGATCGTCTCCCGCAGTGACAGCTCGAGCGCCTTCTCCGCATCACGCGAGTAGGGGATGTGTCCCTTG
>DATILB010000300.1:0-2118 GCA_035477015.1 Nocardioidaceae bacterium
AGCAGTCGCTGCGCATGGAGCTCGACGACTTGCGTGACCCGCAGCGGCTCGCGGACCGAGCGCTGAGCATGGGCATGGTCCCGCCGGACTCACCGGCCTTTCTCGACCTGGCCACGGGACGCGTCCTGGGCAACTCCGAGCCCTCGACCGGCGTGAACAAGTTCGGCATCGATGCTCCGGCAGCCGCCAAGCCCGGTTCACTGCGACCCGACCCGATCGTCCTCGAGCGCGAGGTCATCATCCGTCCCGAGCGTGTTCGTGACGGCGCGGCAGCCCCGGCCACGGGGCGTCGCGACGGTACAAATGGTGACCAGCGCGACTGACAGGGGACCCGAACGTGACACAAGCGCGGCGACCTCGCCCGCCCGCCCGGCAGCACCGGCCACACCGGCCGCGCCGTGCGCCTGTCGCGAAGCTGCGCGCCATGTCGGTGATCCGCCTCCGGGTCGGCTTCATCCTGATCGCGATGGTGATCTCGCTCTTCGCCGTCCGCCTGCTCCAGCTGCAGGGTCTCGACGCCGCGACGTACGCCGCGAAGGCCCGTGCCGTCGGGGTCGTCAACGAGGTGCTTCCGGCCACCCGCGGGTCGATCACCGACCGTAGCGGCCGCCCACTCGCGGAGTCGTTGGACGGCCTGATGATCGTGGCTGACCCGACGAAGACCGAGAAGCACGCACGCGAGATCGCGAAGATCATCGCGGCCGAGCTCGACGCCGACTACTTCAAGCTGCTCACGGCGCTGCGCAAGCCGGACACGCATTTCCAGTACCTCGCCCGCCGCGTCCCTTCAACGAAGGCGAACCACGTCGTCGAGCTCCTTGAGGATGCCGGCTTCGAGGGCATCGACACCCGGCGTGACCCGGTCCGCACCTACCCCGCGCACGACGTCGCAGCGAACATCGTCGGCTTCACCAATGCAGAGGGTCAGGCCGGAGAAGGAGCCGAGCTCGTCTTCGACAGGCTGCTGGCTGGCAAGGACGGCTCCGCGACCTTCGAGGTCGGCGGCGGAAACCGCCTCCCGCTTGGCGACAACTCGGTGGTGCAGCCCGTCAACGGCGACAACATCGCGCTCACGATCGACCAGGACGTGCAGTGGTACACCCAGCGTGTGCTGCGCGACACCCTTCTGAAGGCTCGTGCCGAACAGGGCTCGGCAGTCGCCCTGGATGTGCGCACCGGCGAGGTGCTCGCGCTCGCGGACTACCCGACCTTCGACGCCAACCTCTCGACCGAGTCACCTGAGGAGGACCTCGGCTCCCGGGCGCTGCGGGACGTCTACGAGCCCGGCTCCGTCCAGAAGGTGCTCACGATCTCGTCGCTCCTCGATGCCGGCAAGGTCACGCCGCGGACTCCGGTCGTGGTCCCCGAGTCGCTGCCGTCGAGTGACAGCTCCATCAAGGACTGGTTCCCGCACGGCAAGATCCACCTGACCATGACCGGCGTTCTGGCGAAGTCGTCCAACATCGGCACGGTGCTGGCGGCCCGGCAGCTGCGCTCCCAGGAGCTCTACGAGCGACTCACCGACTTCGGTCTCGGCTCCCGCACCGGGGTCGGCATGAAGGGCGAGTCGTCAGGGATCCTGCCGCACTGGTCCGGTTGGCGAGAGATCAACAAGGACACAGTCGCGTTCGGCCAGGGCCTGGCGGTGAACGTCCTCCAGATGGCAGCCGCAGTGAACGTCATCGCGAACGACGGCGTATACGTGCAGCCCAGCCTGCTCAAGGGCCGCGCGGCCATGAACGACGGCACGGTCGTCGGCTCGGATGTCGCAGAGTCGCACCGCGTGATCAGCTCGGCAGCCGCCCGTCAGACCGCACTGATGATGGAGATGGTCACTGACCTCGAGGAGGGCACGGCACCCTCCGCCGCGATCGAGGGCTACCGCGTGGCCGGCAAGACCGGCACGGCCCAGCAGCCGGGCGGTGCGTGCCACTGCTACTCACAGGGCCCCTTCACGGTCTCCTTCGCCGGCTTCGCCCCCGCCGACGACCCGCGCTTCCTCGTGTACGTGGTGGTGCACGATCCCTACAGCGGGGGTGGTGGATCCGTGGGCGGTCCCGCCTTCCACAAGATCATTAGCTTCTTGCTCAGCAAGTACGCCGTACCGCCGACCGGAGT
>DATILB010000301.1:0-4737 GCA_035477015.1 Nocardioidaceae bacterium
CGGCGACCGTGCCGAGACCACTGGTGACGTAGGAGCCAACTCGCCGTGGCTCAGTAGCCGTGTCAGCGGCGGTTGGTCTCGACACGCTTGTTCGCTGGCGCTCACGACGCGGCTCGACCGGCGAGAGCGCGATCCTCGGCAGATCCGGGCGTACACAAAGGCGGACCCAAGTGCCCGCGGCGAGTCCGATTGGGCCCCGATCACCGACTTTGGTCCGCACTTGCTTCAGCCGCGTGCGGCTTCGAGCAGGTCCGGCACGGTCACGAGCTTGACCCGCGGTCGGCCAACAGACTGACCAGCACTGCGCTCGTGCTGGTCGATGGCGCGCCACCCGTCCAGCCCGATTGCCGCGACGGACTGCGCCTCGGTCGAGGGGTCGGACAACAACGCAGCGTTGAAGTCGTTGACGAGGTGGTCGACGACCTCTTCAGCGTCGACGCGACTCGATCCGAGCCCACCCTTGGCGCCGCGCCGGATCCAGCCCGTCGCATAGAGCCCAGGAGCCGCCACCACGCGGCCGTCGTCGTTGGGGATCACGCCGCGAGCTTCGTCGAAGGGAACGCCGTCGATCGGTCGGCCGCGGTAGCCCACCGACGTCAGGACCAGCCCTGCCACGAGCTCCTCGCTCTCACCGGTGCGCTCGGTCACGAGTGAGCCGTCCTGCTCGCGGAGTCGGGTGTGGGCGATCTCGACACCCTCGACCCGGTCGGCACCGAGGACGCGAGCCGGCTCGCTGAGGTAGCGGAACACGATCCGCCGCTCAGCCCCTGTGCGCGTCTTGGCGGCGTACTCCCCCGCCAGGCCGGCCTTGAGCTGCTCGGCGTACGACACGTCGCCCCCGTCGACCAGGGCTCGGCTCAGCTCGTCGAGCTCCGCCTCGCCCTCGTCGATCACGACCTCGACGCCGGGCAGGAAACCCAGCGCGTAGAACTCCGGGGAGGTGTACGCCGCCTGCAGCGGCCCACGCCGACCTAGGACGACCACCTCGCGGACCGAGCTGTTGCTCAGCGCCTCAAGGGCATGGTCGGCGATGTCGGTCTTCAGTAGCTCATCACGGGACATGGTCAGAACCCGGGCGACGTCGAGTGCAACGTTGCCGTTGCCGACGATCACGACCCGTTCGCAGGAGAGGTCGAAGACCTTGTCAGAGGCGTCGGGGTGACCGTTGAACCAGGCGACGAAGTCGTTGGCGGAGGACACTCCCGTGAGGTCTGCTCCCGGCAGGTCCCAGGGCTGGGCGTCGGCCGCACCGGTCGCCAGGACCACCGCGTGGTGGCTCGCGAGCAGCTCGTCGACGGATACGTCGGTGCCGATGGCGACGTTCAGGTGCAGCTCAAGGGCGGCCTTGTCAGCGGTCTTCTCGAAGATGGCCGCGAGGTCCTTGGTGTGCTGGTGGTCGGGCGCGACGCCAGATCGCAGCAGTCCCCACGGCGTGGGCAGCGCGTCGTACACCGAGACTTTGACCTGACCCCGGCTGAGCAGCTCCTCCGCGACGTACGCGCCGGAAGGGCCCGACCCAACGATCGCCACCCGGAGCTCGCCCCGGCTCCCGTCGAGCTTGACGATTCGTGCTGTGTCGTACGTCGGCACGAGTGGGTACTGCGCGAAGTAGCCAGCGTTGAACTCGAGGAACCTGCGCTGCGGGTCGGTGAGCTCGTCCTCGTAGGACACTGCTCCGACGGGGCAGGCGTCCACGCATGCGCCACAGTCGATGCACGAGTCGGGGTCGATGTAGAGCATCTCGGCCGACGCGAACCGAGCACGCTCCTCCGGGGTCGGTCGGATGCAGTCGACCGGGCACTCAGCGATGCAGCTCGCGTCGTTGCAGCAGTTCTGGGTGATGACGTACGTCATGACGCACGTCCTACGGCTTACACAGGCGGCAGGGCGCCAGCCCTGCGTTCGCGGTGGCCGGCTTCAGGTCGGCTCGACCGGCGATCAGGTCGCAGTCGCGGCGGTGCAGTGTGGTGCCGTCGCCGGCCACGACGAACTCCGATCCCACCTCGAGCGGGGCCGCGGGTGCGGGTGCCGCGTTCTGCGAGACCGCGGCTGCGAGCAACCTCAACGACTCCTCCAACCGCTGCTGGGTCGCCCTCTGGTCCGCGGAGATCCGAGCCAGCCAGGAGCCGAAGTAGAGGAAGCCCCCGGCGAAGGTCAGACCGAGCCCGAGGGCTCCGCCGGACAGGAGGTAGACGTTCTGGTCGTACTCGTACGGCGTGTTCGCGGCGCCGTACCAGCCGAGGCAGATCACGATCAGGCCGAGCGGGAGCAGCAGGGCGCCAGCGGCGAACAGCAGCCGTTGCACCAGCTCGGGGCCGCCGCGCGCGAGGAGGGCGGCTCCACGCTCGCGCGCTCGGGGCATCACGCGCGGAGCTCCCGCGGTGGGCGACTGGACCTCGTTGCTGATCGCCATGTCGTCACGCCTTTCTCAGGTCGGGGAGTCCGGGCTTCAGCCCGTGGGAGCAGGGGGCCGCGCTGCCCAGGAGTAGGCCGCCCGCCTTCTGCAGGTACCAGCCGACTACGCCGGCGATGCTCAGCCCGGCCAGGATCAGCAGGAGCGGCACGCTGCCGAGAGCAGGGAGCCCTGGCGCCATGGCGGTGGGGACCGTCGGTGTGATGACCGGCGGTGTCACCACGGGTGGGAGCCCCGCCGGCGGGAGAGCCCCCGGCAAGGGCAGAGCGCCGGGGAGTGGGCCGGCGCCCGTGATCGGACCACCAGTCGTCGGAGGCGGCACCGACCCGCCGAAGTCGATCGGAGCGACGGTCCGCGCGGAGGCCACGGAGTAGCCCAGCCGCAGCACCAACTTGGGGGCGATCGTGTTGAGCGAGAGGATCAGGCCCTTGAGCACGTTCCCCTTCTGCAGGTCGGGGAGCTGGCTCACCAGGTCGTCCAGCGGCAGCAGCGGCAGCTGCGTGCGCAGCGGCCTTAGGTCCACGGTGATCCGCAGCGCCTCGGCCTCGACCGTGACAGCCGTTCCGTCCTTGGTGACGGTCGGCTTCGGTAGCTCGAACTCGATGCCAAGGCTCTTGAGGAGCTTGACCGGGTCGCTGGGGAGGCCAGGGATCGGCGTCGTGGTGCCGCCCGCGGTGAAGCCATCGGGACCGAACCCGAACTTCTGCCCGGCGATGGTCAGGTTGCCCACGTCAACGGACCGCTGCGCCTTGGGGCCGCCGTCGAGGCTGCTGCTCACCGTGTTGACGACGTCGACGCCACCGAGGGTGATCAGCCCGCCCAGCAGCCTGATCTCACCGAGGCGGCTGGTCGCCGTGGCGGTGGCGGTCTCGCCGTCGTTCTCGCTCGAGGACACGCTCGTCATCCCGTCGACGTCCACCAGCAGGCTCAACGCACCCAGCGGGCTCGTCTGGACCGGGTTCTCGCCGTCACCGCCGTTGGTACCCGTCAGGATGTCGCCGATGGCGGTCAGGTCGCCTTCGAAGATGGCGTCGAGCGGGTCCTTCTCCTCGGACTCCGCATCCTCCTTGAGGTCGCCGGAGGGCGTGTAGCCGGCCTTGGCCACGGTCCGCTTCTCTCCCGCGTTGACCCGCTGAACCATGCCGGGGAAGGGTTCCGACGCCTGCTGGGTGTTCTCCGAGGGGAAGACCGAGTTCACCTGCACCGGGTAGCCGTCCTTGGTCAGCTCGGGCGGCAGGCCGATCGTCTCTCCCAGCAGCGGCAGGCCCTCGCCGACAGCGGAGCCGGGCCACATCACCGAGGCACGGGCTCGCGACGCGGGACCCGAGTCAGCGAGGACGCGCGTGTAGGAGAAGTCCAGCTCGACCTCGGGCTTCGCGGGCACCGGGATGGCCGGCTCGAACATCTCGAGCCGCAGCGGGATCGCGATCGCCGAGGTGCTGAAGCCGCCGTACTCCTTCGCCTGGGCCGGAGACGCCGCGAAGGCTGCGGGCCCTGCCACGAGAGCAAGAGCTGCGGACGCCGCTAGGAACCGTCTCATGCCGCACCTCCGAGTACGACGTCGGCGACGATCGCGTCGATCTCGCCGGGCTCACCGGTCGCGACTACGCGCCCGCCTGTCATGACGGCGGCATAGTCCGCGACCTTGAGGGCGGTCTTGGCGAACTGCTCGATGACCAGGATGGAGACACCGGACTCCGCGATCTGCCGGACGGTCTCGTAGAGCTCACCGACGATGCGCGGCGCGAGCCCCATGGACAGCTCGTCGAGGAGCAGCAGGGCAGGATCGGTGGACAGCGCCCGAGCCATCGCCAGCATCTGCTGCTCGCCACCGGACAGCGTCCCTGCGAACTGAGACCGGCGTTCGGCCAGGCGAGGGAAGTAGGCAAAGCTCGTCTCGAAGATCTTGTCCTTGGGCACGCCGGCGTAGGACATGAGCAGGAGGTTCTCCTCGACCGTGAGGTTCGGGAAGACGCTGCGACCCTCAGGAACGGTGGTCAGCCCCAGGCGAGCCAGGTCGTCCGGCTTCGCGCCGGTGACATGTACGCCGGCCATGTGGATGTCGCCCGAGGTCGCCTTCATCTGACCGGAGATGACCTTGAGCAGCGTCGACTTCCCGGCGCCATTGGGGCCGAGCAGTGCGACGACGGCTCCCTTGGGGATCTTCAGGTCGACGCCGCGGAGCACCTCGATGCGTCCGTACGCCGCATGCAGGTCGATGACCTCGAGGATCGGGGCACTCACTGCGCCACCTCTGTCACTTCAACGTCGCCCAGGTACGCCAGGCGCACCAGGGGATCGTTCCTGACCTCGGCCGGAGTCCC
>DATILB010000302.1:0-12204 GCA_035477015.1 Nocardioidaceae bacterium
ACTCCTTCCTGCCGGAGCTGACCGATGGTCTGAAGCCGGGCGGTGAAGCTGCGGGGGCGCCTCGTTGGGAGTCCGAACAGGTGGGTTCGGGTGCCGTGCTACGCCTCGGCAACGAGGACGGAAGCCTCGCGAGCAGGGTGACGTTCGAGGAGACCTCGAAAGGCTTCCGTCCGGTCCGCATCACGAAGTGCACCAACGACGGTGCAGGCGCGACCGCTCCGCTGAAGCTCATCACCGAAGGGCTCCCCGGGTCCCCGGATGCGCTCACACCCGACGACTTCGAGCCGGGCGCGATCCCGGTCATGGATCGCATGACGTACGACGTACGCGGGCTGGCTAAACGGCAGACGCTGTGGGCCGGGCCCTGTGGCATGCGCATCTGCCTCGTCGCTGGTGTGAAGACCGCTTTCACCAGAGGAACTCTCAAGGGCGACTCACCCAAGCCGGTCGACGACAGCAACCAGCTCGCGAACCCCGACGACGCGGAGGGCCAGGACCTCGGTTTGCGCCTCATCGTCGTCTACGACCGAGCCGACACGTTGGCTGCCGTGTCCTGGGACTCGTTCGACGGAGCCATCAACTGGGTTGATCCGGTCGCCGGAGGAGGATGGCAGGGCCAGCTGTTCCTTTTCATGGCGCGGGACGCAGACCTTGCAGTCGTGACCCTGCATCCCAACGAGGGGGAGGGCCGCAACTACCACCGGGACGAGTTCATCGAGTAGTCGGCTGCACAGTGCCTTCGGGCCGATTCGGTCAGGAATCGAGAAGCGGAGCCGGTGCGGCCCCGCCTAGCCTCTTCCTTGAAGGCAGCAGCACCCACAGTCGAAAGGAAACCACCATGCCCGCGAAGACGGCCCAGACCAAGTCCGATGGCTTCAGCGCCGAGGAGCGCTCCGCGATGAAGGAACGCGCCGCCGAGCTGCGTGCTGAAGGCAAGAAGGGCGCGAAGAAGGCCGACGGTCTGCAAGCACTCCTCGACGCGATCGAGAAGATGGCGCCGGAGGATCGCGCACTCGCCGAGCGCGTCCACGTGACGGTGAGCTCGACCGCCCCAGAGCTGTCGCCCAAGACCTGGTACGGCATGCCGGCGTATGCCAACGCGAACGACAAGGTCGTCGTCTTCTTCCAGGACTCGGGCAAGTTCAACTACCGGTACTCGACCCTGGGGTTCCAGGACACGGCGAACCTCGACGACGGTGACCTGTGGCCTACGTCGTACGCACTCCAGGCGTGGAGTCCTGCCGTCGAGAAGCAGGTCGTCGCGCTGGTGAAGGCCGCGGTCTCCTAAGGAGGCTGCGGGCCGGTTGCCTCCGAGACCCTCTTGGCGCTTGCGATCAACAGGGTCAGGAGGAGTACCGGCACGACCAGGGTCCAGGCCGTGGGGAGAAGCCCCAGGAGGCATCCGATCCCGGTCATAACAAGGCCTGGAACGGGCCTCCGGGGCATGAGCAGGGTGCCGGCCAAGACGAGTGCACCACCGCCGACCAGCGTGCCGAACCAGAAGACGAGACCTCCGTCGCCGCTCCGCGTCAGCCGGATCGTCTCCGCGACTCCTGCGGCGATCAACAGGCCGCCGAGGAAGATCCCGAGCCACCACGTCCAATGCCGCATGGGCTCACCGTAGGCCCTGCGCTGGTGAAGGCGGCGGTCTTCTGACCCTCGTTCACTCGGATCTGGCAAGATCGCCTCGATCCGAAACGGAAGGTCCCCCCATGGCCAAGAAGTCTCCTAAGCGCCCCAAGGTCGGCGTACCGGCTCTGACCGCCCAGGTGAAGAAGCTCCGCGCCCAGCTGGAGAAGGCGGAGGCCCGCACCTCGAAGTGGAGGGCCGAAGCCAAGCAGCTCGAGGCGGAGGCGGTCCGTCAGGCGAAGAAGCTGAAGAAGCTTCGCAAGGTCCAGGGCAAGCCCGTCGCGGCACCGCCGCCTCCCCCGGCCGCCGCGGTCGGGCCGGACGAGTCGTGGACGGTGACTCGCCTCCGCGCGGCCGCACGCGACGCAGGGGTCACGGGCTACTCGAAGATGACGAAAGCGGCGTTGCTCGACTCCCTCAGCCGAGGTGCTTCTGCCACGGGCCGGTGATCGCCAACGTGAGCCCCGGGTCCTGGATGTTCACGTAGAGCACCCGGCCGTCGGCCGAGAACGTCGGTCCGGTGAACTCGGAGTACTCAGGCGCCTCGGCGTCGCCGATGTTGATCATGTTCCGAGCGATCGCGTACGTCGGTCCGCCCGGCACGGCGCTCAGGACGTGAGATGCTCCGACACCGTCTTCAGCCAGCACGAGTGATCCCCAGGGTGTCACCGTGACGTTGTCCGGGCTGTCGAAGTACATGTCCGGGAAGGCCGGCTCGAACGACTCCTCGTGGACGTACGCCTGGTAGGGGAAGTAGTTCACCAGCTGGATCGTCTCGTCCGCGTAGTCGTAGAACCAGACCATGCCGCTGTGCGGGACCGCATCGACAGGCAGCTCCTCGCCCTTCCGGAGGGCATAGGAGTTCACGACGTACACGCCTGCGTCGGTGCCCCACACTCCTTCGAACTTGCGCCCTCGGGTGACCTCCCCGTCGGCGAACTGCTCCCGCACGGCGGTCTCCGCGGCATCGCGGTCGGGCACCTCGACCCACTTCACCTGGAACGGCTGGCCGAGCTGCGACGAGGTCAGGTAGGCGACGTCCGGGAGCACGGTCCCGTCGCCCATGAGGATCGCCATCGCGGCGAGCTTGCCGAACGAGGCGGAGGAGAGCTGGTCGACGGACCCGGGGCCGACGCGGTAGTGGGCCGGACCGTTCCAGCGGTAGAAGAGGCCGTTCGGCTCGTCCGCGTCCTCAGAGAGGAACACGAACCGGCGGTCCTTGCTGATCGCGCACGCCTCGTGGTCGTAACGGCCGAGCGCCTTGAGCGGCACCGGGTGGGCGCTGCCAGTAGCGAGGACCTCGAACACGTAGCCGTGGTCCTTCTCGAAGACGCCCTTGGCGCCGCTGTCGTGCTCCCAGTCGTCGCCAGCCCGGGCACTGTCCTCCTCGCAGGTCCACCACGTACCCCACGGGGTCGGTCCGCCCGCGCAGTTGACGATGGTGCCGGAGATGCCCACGAACTGGCCGAGGTTGTTGCCCTTGCCGTCGGTCTTGATCACCGTGCAGCCACCGCCGGCGGTAGCGCCTGCGTCGTACACGGTGCCGGGGAGGTGCGGGACTCCGAGCGGGTCGCCGGCTTTGCACTCGTGGTTGAGGATGAGGTACTGGTGCCGCCCGCGACCGAACGCTGCTGTGCCGTCATGGCTGCTCGGGCAGGGCTCGCCCGTCTCGAGTTTGGTCTCCCCGGCCTTGGTCAGGATCTTGTAGGTGAACCCCGTTGGCAGCGCCACGATCCCCTGCGGGTCGTCGACGAGCCAGGGGAACGGAAGTCCCGGACGAGTTGGCGTCGGACCGAAGGTCGGCTTGCTGTCGGTGAGCGAAGGTAGTGAGCCGGCGACCGCGATACCGGCGCCGACAGCGCCTCCGGTGATGAGGACTCGACGTGAGATGGGCATCTAGTCCTCCAGGACGTGTCGCAGGTACCGCATCGGCTCGTCCAGGTAGGACTTCCAGTGAGCCACGAGCTCGAGCTCTTCGAAGGTGGTGGGGCGAATGCCCCACGTTCCGAGCTCCCAGAGCGTGGCACTCGGAAGCGCGGCAACCAAGGGCGAGTGGGTGGCGCACACGATCTGGCCTCCGCGTGAGGCGAGGTCCTGCATCGTGCCCAGCAGCGCGAGCTGCGCCGAGAAGGACATCGCAGCCTCGGGCTCGTCCAGGCAGTAGAGCCCCGGAGAGTTGAAGCGTGTTCGGAGGATCTCCAGGAACGACTCACCATGGCTCAGCTCGTGGAAGACCGGATCGCTCCCGCCGGGTGGCAGGTCTTCGAGGTAGCTGTAGAAGCCGTGCATGGTCTCCGCGCGCAGGAAGAAGCCCCACTTGGGTGCGCCGACCGACCGCTCCAGCGTGATCCACCGCCACAGGTCCGACTCGGTCGCGCGCGACGAGTGGCGAGCATGCACCGAGCCGCCCTCGCTGGAGAGACCGAACGCCATCGCAATCGCCTCGACGATCGTCGACTTTCCAGTGCCGTTCTCGCCGACGAGCAACGTGACACCGGGTGCGAGCTCCAGGCCCTCGTCGAGCAGCTGGGCTACCGCGGGCACAGTGGCGGGCCAGCGCCCACGCTCCTGATCCCCGCTCGCCACCACTCGACGTACTGGCCGGCGGTCACGCAGCCATGCGTCACCCATCGTCAGACCGACAACGTGATGGCTTCGCCCGGGTCGAGCCAGTTCACGCGGTCGGCGTACGGCGACTGCTTGATGATCGCCTCGGCCGGACCGCGGTCCTGCTGGAAGTGCGACCAACCCTCGTAGTGCACGGGTACGACGTGAGCCGGCTTGACGAGGTCGATCAGCTCGGCGCCTTCGCGCGCGTCCATCGTGTAGCGGAACCAGCCGGAGAGGTACCGGAAGCGCACTGAGCCGAGGTGCAGCAGCATCGTGCCGATCTTGAGCTTGGAGGCGACCTCGCGCAGGCCCGGGTAGAGCACGGTGTCGCCGGTCACCCACAGCTCACCGTGCTCCTGACCGGCCCACGCGAGCGAGAAGCCGATGACCGGACCGGTGATCGGGTCGCTGCCGACTGGCCCGTGCCGACAGGGAGTCGCGGTGATGGTGATCGTCTCCTTGCCGGGGGCCGCCAGCGTCGCGGTCTCCCAGGGAGCCAGTCCGATGCAGGGGTCGCCGAGCTTGGCCGCTGCTTTCTTGGTGGTGAAGGTCTTTCCCCACTGCGGCAGCAGACCCCGTGCCGAGGGGTCGAGGTTGTCGTCGTGGTGGTGGTGGCTCACCAGGACGGCATCGATCGGACCCAGATCCGCTGCGGCGATGGACGGACCGAGGAGCTTGCGGGACGTCGTACCCCATCCGAAGAAGTACCGCTTGCCTGGCGGGTCGAACGTCGGATCGGTGAGGATCCGCCAACCCCCGACCTCAATGAGTGCTGTCGGGCCGCCGATGTGCGTGAACCGGGTGTCGGACATGCCAGGAATCTACGTGGCCCGAGCCGGGTGGTCGATACTCGCTGCATGAGCCTCATGGACTTCGAGTTCGAAGGTCCCGTGATCGAGTGGAGGGGGCCGGCGCCGTTCTACTTCCTGCGCATCCCGGAGGAGGAGAGCGCCGACATCAAGTTCGCCGCCAAGGGGATCGAGTACTGGGGCCAGGTCCCGGTGGTCGTCAGGATCAACGACGTCGAGTTCAAGACAGCGCTGTTCCCGAAGGACGGGCTCTACCTGATCCCCCTGAAGGTTGCCGTTCGCAAGTCTGCGGGCATTGACCTCGACCAGGTCCTCGCGGTGGGGTTGAACGTCGGACGTGACAACGAAGGGGGACTTCGATGACTCAGACACCTCAGAACCCGCCTGCCGAGGGCTGGTGGCTCGCCTCAGACGGCAACTGGTACCCGCCGCAGTCGCACCCGAACCCGACCCCTCCGAAGAGCAACAAGGGGTGCCTGATCGCCGTCGCGATCTTCGTTGCCCTGCTGCTGGTCGGCGGACTCCTGGTGGTGTTCGTGATCTGGAAGTTTGTGGACGACGTGGCCGATGGCGTGACCGTCGGCGACGTGAACTGTCCGAGCGCGGACGCTGTTGCCGAGCTGATCGGCTACGAGGTGGACCTCGCCATGTCCGGGAACATCCTCATCGCCGCCGGCTGCACCTATACGTCTATCGACGCGAGCTCGGGTGCGGGCGTCTCCATCACCGATGGCTCAGGGCTGATCGCCGACGACGTGCTGGCGGACCTGGCGAGCGAGGCGCAGCGAAACGAGTCAGAGGCCTCGTCCATCGAGGTCGGGGACGATGGTCTGGCGTTCGGGTCGGGTCGACGCAGCGAGGCCGCGACCAAGGTGGACGGGCACATCGTCCAGGTCGAGATCTTCGCCGAGGGCATCGAGCCGATCGGGAACATGCGGGACGAGGCGGTCGAGCTCCTCGAGATCTTCGTCGGCCTCAACTACTGACCTAGAGCTGGGCGAGTTCCTCTGCCCGCTCCTTGAGCGACCGGTTGAAGCCGTTGTGGTGCTCGGCCAGCGCCTTCCGCTTGAGCATCACAAATGGCGGAACGATGAGGCCCTGGACGGTCTCGAGGTGCCGCACCCGCGTCGTACCCTCCCCCTGCGACTCGAGCGTGAAGGCACGGATCCCGGTGAAGAGGAACTCGGCACCGAGCTTGCCGCGCCAGGCGAACCGGCTCTCCGACTCGACCTCCGTGACGGTCGCCTTGACGTCCATGGCGCTGCTGCCCATCTCGAGCCGGATCGCCAGGACACTTCCCACACTCAGGTCTCCGGCCAGCGAGGACACTGCGGAGTTCCACTCCGGGTAGCGGGGGAAGTCGGTCAGGACTTCCCACACCTGGGCGACGGCCGCGTCGATGTCGAAAGTCGTGTCGTACGTGGTCACGGGCTCAGCCTGCCGCAATGGAGCTGCCCGCGCATCAGGGGTGAAGGACGGAGCCTGGCAACTGGTCCCCCCGGCTGCCAGGCCCTCCTGCATTCCAATCACTGGGAGGCGCGATTGGGATGCGCTTTTGCTCCTCTAAGGAGCCCCCCCAAGGTCCCCCGACCTCGTGGCTCAGACGTTATCACCGGGTATGTCCAAATTGCCCCAGCAACTTGTTGCAGGTTTGTGCACCCGCCATCTTGCGCCTGAAGGGCCCCCCGTGCGACGCTCATTGAGCGTGGAAAGTCCGGTTTGACCCGGATTTTGCATGTTTGTGCAACGCACGAATGTGAAGCCGATTAGGGTTTCCATTAGGCCGAAGTCCCGCCACCATTAAGTCACGGCCCCAACCCCCCGGGGCCAAGGGTCCACCCCCCCGGACCCGAAGATTGGGCTTCGCCACTCACCCCCCCCGGTTCGCGAAGCCAGGAGCGCCGGCCTACCCACCGGATCTCGACGCAAGAGGGCAGTCGCGGGATGAGGCGACTGCCCTCTCGCATGTCCGGGGCCCGGAATCTCGTAGCCTGCGTGGGTGGCAACCTTCATCCTCACCGTGGTCGGCGACGATCGACCCGGTCTTGTCTCGGCTCTGTCCGCTCCGATCAAGGACCATGGCGGCAGCTGGGAACGCAGCCAGATGTCGAAGCTCGCGGGAAAGTTCGCCGGGATCGTCCTGGTTGGGGTGCCCGACGAACGCTTCGATGCCCTGGTGGCCGA
Source organism: Nocardioidaceae bacterium (assembly GCA_035477015.1). Taxonomy (GTDB): domain Bacteria; phylum Actinomycetota; class Actinomycetes; order Propionibacteriales; family Nocardioidaceae; genus SSC3. The sequence continues at coordinate 7,233 of DATILB010000302.1, forward strand.
GCTCGCTGCACTGAAGGACCAGGGCCTGGCCATCGTCACCGAGCGGACAGACGAGCCGGTTGAGCACGAGTCTGTGCGACTCCATCTCGAGCTGCTCGGGGCTGACCGCCCCGGCATCATCGCTGAGATCTCGTCCGCCCTCGCGGCGCAGGGCGTCAGCATCGACGAGCTCAGCACGGATGTGCGTGATGCGCCGATGGCCGGCGGTGTGCTGTTCGAGGCGATCGCCGAGCTCGACGCGCCACCGAGCACAAGCACCGAAGAGCTGCGGGCGATGCTCGAAGCGCTCGCCGACGAGCTCATGGTCGAGATCCAGCTGTCGGACGGCTAGGCGTACGCCAAGCGGCGCGAGTAGGGCAGGCTGCGCACATGCACTTTGTTGGAGTCGACCTCGCTTGGGGTGACCGCAAGCCAACTGGGCTCGCCGTCCTCGACGGCGAGGGGCACCTCCTGCACGTGTCGGCCGCGGACACGGACGACGAGATCGTGGCGGCCTTGGCGCCGTACGTCGAAGGCGACTGCCTCGTCGCGATCGATGCCCCGCTGATCGTCACCAACGCCACGGGCAACCGGCCTGCCGAAGCCGCTCTGAACAAGGACTTCGCCCGCTTCGACGCCGGCGCGCACCCGTCCAACACGGGAAAGCCGGAGTTCAGCGAGCAGCCGCGCGGCGCGCGCATCGCGGGCCTGCTGGGGCTCGACATGAACCCACGGTCGGGACGCGCTCGCCGGGCGATCGAGGTCTACCCGCACCCGGCAACGGTCTCCCTGTTCCGGCTGGGCAGGACCCTGAAGTACAAGAACAAGCCGGGACGAGATCTTGAGCAGCTCCGCGCCGAGCTGACCGTGCTGCTCGGGCTGCTCGAGGGTCTCGCCGCCGCCGACCCCCCGCTCGAGGTCGACGCGCGCGCGGGCTCTGCCTGGTATGCGTTGCGAAGCGCTGTCGAGAAGGCAGAGCGCAAGAGCGAGCTGCGGGTCGTCGAGGACCAGGTCGACGCCGTCATCTGCGCGTACGTCGCTCTCTTCGCGACCCGCGAGCCGGAGCGCACCACGACGTACGGCGACTTCGAGACCGGCTACATCGTCACGCCGACGTTGCCCGACGACCTTGCGCCGACACCACGCGGGCCACGGATCGTCCCGGAGATCGAGGACCCGAGTGGCTCCGCAGTGCGCGAGTACGCCGAGCTGCAGCCCGAGCTCAGGCTGGCGGCCGACCAGTTCATCCTGCTCGTGACCTCGATCCTCGACGATGCAGGCATCAACTACCTGAGCGTGACGGGTCGCGCGAAGTCGGTGGCTTCGTTCGCGGCGAAGGCTGCCCGCACGGTCGATGGGCATCTGTCGTTCACGGACCCGCTCCGCGAGATCACCGACCAGCTCGGCCTGCGTGTGATCACCTACGTGCACAGCGACGTCCAGGCCGTTGCCGACCTGCTCTACGACCAGGTCGTCGTACACGATGACCGAGACATGGGTCGCGAGACGGCTAGTGAGGGACGCTTCGGCTACGCGAGCCGACACCTGCTCATAGGCCTCGACGCTGCGCGCGCAACCCAACCGGCCTACGAGGGGCTCGGTGATCGGCAGGCGCAGGTCCAGATCCGCACCGTGCTGCAGCACGCCTGGGCGGAGTTCGAGCACGACATCCGCTACAAGGGCACCATCCCTGAAGAGCACGCGTCGGACTTCGACCGCCGGTTCACGCTTGCGGCCGGGCTCCTCGAGCTCGCCGACCGTGAGTTCTCCACCATCCGCGACCGGCTCCGCACAGGAGCGGCCGGCCCCAACGACCAGCCCGAGGACGACGACCCGCGGATCAGCCCGCGTGAGCTGGCGGCGTTCCTCGCCGGCCAGTACGCCGATGCCGGGTGGTCGCGCACCGATCACTACGTCTGGATCTCCGGGCTGCTCCTCGAGCTGGGCATCACGTCCCTCGCCGAGCTCGCCGACACCCTGCGCCCGGTGGACGCGGCCGCGCTCACCGAACGGATGGACTACCGGTACCCGCCAGGCGCCGTACGTCGGCTCGATGACGCGCTGCTGTCGGCGCTCGGGGAGATGTACGTCGAGCTCCGCGGCAACGCCGACCGAGTGCCGGCGCTGCGAGCGAGGCTCGAGAAGATGAGCGGCGCGAACTGAGCCGCTACGTCAGGTAGATCCGGACCTCGCGGCGCGCACCCAGCTCGATCTCGACCAGACCCTCACCCTGCTCGGACGCGACGACCGAGTCGTGCCCGGTGACGGCGTACTCGCGGCTTGGAAGCAGGCGCTCGAGCCGCAACGTCGTACGGACGGGTCCGTCGCCGGGGAGCAGCACCAGGTCGAGGGCATACCCGTCGGTGACCGCCTTCGCGACGAGCACGTCGGGGTACGCCGCCTCGGCAAGCACCGGCCCTTGCCGCCACGCCTCCGGGGCCCCGTAGACGACGAGGTCGCGGAGACCGCTGTAGCGACCGAAGCGACCGAGGTTCGCGTAGAGGTTGGCCATCCCGGACGCGTCGGCGTACCGGCGGGCACCGTTCGCCTCCGCGATCTCCTCGCGTTCGTCGACGGCGCGTTGGGCGGCGACGGCGATCTCTTCGTCACCGATCTCGCGCGCGGCCATCATCGTGACGATCTGGCTGTACGTGTCTGCGCCGACCTTGTAGCTCCCGGGGTCCAGCCGCGCGGCGAGGCTGGTCGGCGTGACAAGTACGCCGTCCCGTTCGCGGAGTGCGGACTCGCGTAACAACCACCAGGTGCGCTGGGCGATGTCGGGGAGCGCGGCGTGCATCCAGTACGCCGTCGTCAGCTGGATCGAGGAGCCGGCCCACAGGTTCCACGACAGGCCGAGGTGGCTGCTGCGGACGCCGATGATGCGTCCGTCCGGCCGCAGGAACTCGGTCTCGTACGAATGACGCAGCCGGTCCTCGACGCGCGCGAAGTGCGACGTACCGTGCAGCCGGTCATGGCTGCGCATCGTGTTCATGCCGAAGGTGTTGCAGACCGTGTAGATCCAGTTCGGCTCGCAGGGGAAGAGTGCATACGGCGAGCGTTCGACATTGCGGTGGATCGAGTTCGCGAGGGTGCCGAAGTCGTTCGCGTAGCTGACGCGGTCGTTCCAGCGGTAGGTGAGAGCGCCGGGCCGTGAGTAGCGGTCGTCGTTCAGCGACTCGTACATGCCCACCATCAGGCCGTGGAAGCCGGTCAGCATGATGTTCTCGCTGTTGTCGACCGGGTCTCGCTGGAGGTCGAGGTTGCCCCACGCGTTCTCCAGCGCCCAGTAGCCCCACACCTCGCGCTGCAGCATCTTCTCGATCGCGTTGCGCTGGGCCTCCGCGAGATAGCCGGTGAAGGCAGGTGTCCGGGTGAACTGGGACATCGACAGCGAGTACGACAAGGCGTTCAGCTGGTAGCGGGTCGCAGCCTCGCGGAACTGGTCGATCTTGGTGAAGCCGATGTAGGAGTCCAGCGGCTGCAGCGCGAGGTCGAGGCCGTAGCGGAGATGCGCGAGGTCGTCAGGAGTGTGTTCGACGACCGGCACGCGTACGTCGAGGCCGGGGGAGCCGGTGATGACGAAGTCCATCTCGCGGAGCTTCTCGTTGAGCCGAGCTCCTGCGCGAACCTGGCTGCGGTGCCGGAGTCGATGGGTCACGATCGCGGTCGCGATGAGGAGCGGGCCGGCCGCGAGGGCGATGACTGGCGTGCCCGGGGAATCGGCGGCAAACCCCGAGAGCGCGGCCGTCCCGAGCCACACCAGCGGCGGCAGCACGGTCGGACCGCTGGCCCACCACACAAACACCGAGACCACGAAGCAGGTCAGAGCGACGACAGCGAGGACCTGGTGTCCGCCGTACAGGAAGCCACCGCCGGGGAGGGCGAGTCCGAGCCCGGCTGCGGTCCACGAGTCGCCGAGGTCCAGCAGTCCGGGGAGTGCGCCGACCAGCCACAGCAAGGCGTACGCCGAGAGGGCGCGTCGCTGGCTTCGCGCGGTGACAGGAGGGAGTGCCCGGTCGAAGGTGGGCAGCAGGACCTGGGCTCGGGTGTCGGTCGTGGTGCTCATGCCGTCACCGCCCGCATCGGGCGCTGCTGCAGCCCGATCAGGATCCCGCCGAACGCGGCCACCCAGAGACCCGATGCGTGGAACGCGACGTCAAGGAGCAGCGAGGTCTCCGCCCACGCGAACCAGCCGAGCACGTGCATCCCGACGAGGCCCAGCAGCAGCCACGCGATGCCGGTGAACACGAGGACCGACCCGACGCGAGACCCGCAAGCGGGCAGGACCGGAGCTGCCAGGGCGGCGGCACCAGGAGCCGGACGTCGAGCCGGCGGCGCGAAGGCAGTCACCTCTGCGGGCTGCCTTCGCGTCACTGAGAACCAGCCACGTCGTACGAACGACACCATCAGCGAGAGAGCCAGACAGCACCCCATCAGCGCACCTCCACGAAGTAGGAACGACAACGTTCCAGAAGTAACGATGAAGTAGGAACGACAACGTGTCAAGATGTGGGTGTGACCGAAGTCGTGCGCCCGTACCGAGGGGTGAGTGCCGAGGACCGGCGTGGCCAGCGCCGGACCCAGCTGCTCGGGGCTGCCCTCGATGTGGTCGCGGACGTGGGCGTCTCAGACGCGACAACAGAGGCGGTCTGCGCACGGGCGGGACTGTCGAAGCGCTACTTCTACGAGAGCTTCGCCGACCGCGAGGCGATCCTCGTCGCGGTGCTCGACGACCTCTTCGAGCGCGTGAGCGCCGCCATCGCCGAGCTGATCGAGGCGTCCGCCGACCTACCCGAGGACCAGCGCGTACGTCGTACGGTCGAAGTGCTCGTCCGCGAGCTCTCGGCCGACCCCCGAGCCGCCCGCGTGTACGTCGAAGCGCCGCGGCATCCCGCACTCGAGCAGCGCAGACTCCGCGCGTACGACGACTTCGCCCAGCTGATCCTCGATGAGCACGTGCTCAACGTCGAGGCTGACGAGTCCAGGGCTTACC
>DATILB010000303.1:0-1669 GCA_035477015.1 Nocardioidaceae bacterium
TCGTCGAGGGTCGCGCGTCCGAGGGCGAAGCCGACCGCGACGAGGGCGGCGGCGGCGAGCAGGGCAAGGAGGGGGCGGAGAGGCGACATCGCGCCCCACCTTAGAGGGAGGGCCCAGGTGGTCGAGCCGGATGATCGCCGCTAGGCGATCGACGCGTCGAGACCTAGCTGTTCGGCTCCAGCGACAAGCTGACCGAGTTGATGCAGTACCGCTGGTCGGTCGGAGTGCCGTAGCCCTCACCCTCGAAGACGTGCCCGAGGTGGGAACCGCAGTTCGCGCACCGCACCTCGACGCGCTTCATGCCGAAGGCCTTGTCCTCGATGTACTCGACGCGGTCCTCGGCGAGGGGCGCATAGAACGACGGCCAGCCGCAGTGCGAGTGGAACTTGGTGTCCGAGCGGAACAGCTCGTGGTTGCAGGCCCGGCAGCGGTAGACGCCGGTGGTCTCGGTGTCGGTGTACTCGCCGGTGAACGCGCGCTCGGTGCCGCCCTTGCGGAGCACCTGGTACTCCTCAGGGCTCAGCTGCTCGCGCCACTCCTGGTCCGACTTCTTTACTGCATGCTCCATGTGTCCCACGGTAGCCAGCCGAGGAACCCTGCCGAAGGGGCGGGGCTTACGCGGCGCTTACATAGAGTGAGCAGCATGGCGACCCCAGGGGCAGAGGTTGAGGCAGGCGGCCGGATCGTCCGTGTGAGCAGTCCCGACCGAGTCATCTACGAGGCCACCGACTGGACGGCTGAGGTCACCAAGCTTCAGGTCGCGGAGTACTACGTGGCCGTCGGCGAGGGCATCATTCGTGCGCTGCGACACCGGCCGACCGCCTTGGAGCGCTGGCCGAAGGGCGTGCGCGAGGGCATGAAGCTCAGCACCGGGCTCGGTCAGGACGGCGACGCCTTCTACCAGAAGCGCGTGCCGAAGGGCGCGCCCGACTACCTCGAGACAGCGACCGTGACCTTCCCGTCCGGTCGCACGGCGGAGGAGATCTGCCCCACCGAGCTCGCCGTCGTCGTCTGGTGCGCACACATGGGCACCCTCACCTTCCACCCATGGCCGGTACGCCGCGACCACGTCGACCACCCGGACGAGTTGCGCATCGACCTGGACCCGCAACCGGGCACGGACTTCAAGGACGCGGCGCGCGTGGCGCTGGTGGCCCGTGACCTGCTCGCCGACCTGGGGCTCGTCGGGTGGCCGAAGACGAGCGGGAACCGGGGCGTCCACATCTATGTGCGCCACGAGCCCCGCTGGGACTTCGTCGACGTACGCCATGCGGCGATCGCGTTCGCGCGTGAGCTCGAGAAGCGCACGTACGGCGTCACCAGTGCCTGGTGGAAGGAGGAGCGGGGCGAGAACATCTTCGTCGACTTCAACCAGAACTCCAGGGACCGGACCATCGCCTCGGCCTACTCCTTGCGGCCTCTCAAGGGTGCGCCCGTCTCTACCCCGGTCGAGTGGGACGAGCTCGCCGAGGTCGACCCGAAGCGCTTCAACCTCCACACGGTGCCCGCGCGCTTCGCTGAGCGAGGGGACCTGATGGCCGGCATCGACGACAACCCGGGCAGCCTGGATGCGCTGCTGGCTCTGTACGACGAGCAGATCGCCTCAGGGTTGACTGACCTGAACTACCCGCCGGACTACCCGAAGATGCCGGGGGAGCCCCCGCGCGTC
>DATILB010000304.1:0-8679 GCA_035477015.1 Nocardioidaceae bacterium
GGGTCCGGGTCGGCGATCTTGAGGATCACGGTCTCGTGCGGGCCGTCCCAGTCGAGCGTGACCCGGTACGTGCTCGCGCACTGGCCGGTACCGACCTCCTTGGTAGCGAAGCCGCGCACCGGAGCGCCCAGGGCATCGGACAGCCAGGAGCCGGAAAGGTCGCCGACGGTGCGTAGGAAGGTCACTGAGAAAGCTCCGCTCAATCTGGAATCATTTGATTCAACTTGAATCGAATGATTCCTGATAGTTTGTCTCCGTGTCAACCGAAGAGGCAATCGAGAGGCTGTACGCCGGCCAAGCCGCCGTCGAGCGCATGGGCGACCGACGGGCCCAGCTCATCGACGCCGGCATCGAGCTCCTCGGCCAAGAAGGCGCCTCCGCTGTCACGATGCGGGCAGTGACTAGGCGTGCGCGGCTCAGTCCGCGCTACTTCTACGAGAGCTTTCCGACGCGCACCGACCTCCTCATCGCTGTGGTCGAGCAGGTGATGCAACACGTGGTGGGCGTGGTCGCCCAGGCTCTCGAGGCGGTGCCGCTCGACCCTCTTGCCCGGACCAGAGCCGCATTCGCCGCGTTCGCCGAGCTGTGCGAGCAGCAACCAGGCGTGGCGCGGATCCTGCTGCGGGAGACGGCGGTCGATCCCGTGCTGCGTGAGCTCGCTCGAGACCGGGCGCCCGCGTTGATCGAGGCCGTCGGGGGCGCCCTGGCCGATGAGCGGTGGTCGACAGCGGCGGCCTCGAGTCGCGTCCCCTTGGACGTGAGCGCACTCACCGGCGCACTGAGCAGCCTCTTCCTCGACTGGTCCGAAGGTCGGGTCGAGGCGACCGCAACCGAGGTGGTCGACTACTGCACCGACCTCGTGGCTGGCATGGTCCAGCGCCGTGGTTAGAAGCCGCAGAGGCATTGGACCGGCGTGATCTCCGTGTAGCTCTTGCCCGTGACCGCGACGCCGTTGAGGGTGCCGGTGACGGACGAGGCACCTTCCCAGTAGTCGAGGTCCGGAATCGCCAGGTTGGACTCCTGGTCGAGGAGCTTCGGCGTAATGGTGAAGGTGCCGCCAGGAACGTTGACCTGCCAGCCACTCGAATAGACCCGCCCGCTTCGGGGGCTGGTCCACGACCCGAGCGGAGTCATCGTCAGCTGGCTCGGGGTGAGCTCCGTGGCAGCGCCGTTGGCCGCGACCCGAGTGCCGAACTTCTCGCTGTACTGGCCGTTCGGGCCCCTGACCAGGAAGACCATGTAGTCGACTCCGTTGTCCAGCTGGATGCTGTACCAGTCCCAGCCGGCGGTGGTGCCGCCGTCGAACCACTGGTGGTCCATCCAAGCCTCGCCGCCGGTGACGGTGACCTTGACTCCGTGGTCCCAGACCGTGCCACCGACGTTGAGCCCGGTCCACGAGTAGTAGCCGCTGTCGCCGAACGGGGCGAAGTCGACGAAGCCGTCACCACCATGCGGAGCGGCCGGCTTGTTGGCCATCAGGGTCAGGTCGAGGATGTAGTCGCCCCAGTTCACGTTGCCGTAGACGCGGTGCCAGCCGTTGTCGCCCTGGAGGTCCCAGTCGTCGATGCCGACGTTGTAGCCGGCACAGCACGCGGTGCTGGTGAAGCCGGTCCCGTTCTTGTTGCCCTGGGTGTAGGTCCCGCGGTTGAGGTCGGTGACGGCCATGTGCTGCGAGTAGCCGTCGTAGCCCCACCACGGGTGGTTCTTGAAGTAGGTGTCCTGGAACCCGTACGAGTACGTCTTGCCGGTCGAGTCGACCCCGCTGAGATGTCCGGTGATGTACCACCACTCCATCTGGGTGGTGTGCGCCCGCTCGTTCTGGTCCACGAACTGCGAAGGAGTCACCGCCGCGGCGGGGCCGACCATGGTCATCGTCAGCATCGCGACGAGAGTCGCGATGAGACCGGTCCTCAGTCGACTGCTCCGGATCGAAGTCGTTCGAAACACCGAGCTGATCACAGATCCTCCTGTTGGGTTCCTCCCCGCAGCTCGAAATTAGGACCGGAAGAAATTCGACTTCAACTCGCATTTCCCAAGCGCTCTGGCGCGGCATACTCAGGTTTTGTCGCATCTGTGACCAGCGTCACTGAGCACAACTGAAGCAGCTGGGAGGCCGCGCAGGATGGGCGCCACGAACAAGACACACAAGCGCAAACCACCGCAGCAACAGCGCTCCGAAGCGATGGTCGAGCGAATCGTCGATGCCGGATCTCGCGTCCTGCTCAGGGACGGCTACGACGCGACCTCGACCAACAAGATCGCCCTTGAGGCCGAGGTCAGCCCTGGGTCCTTGTACTACTACTTCAGCGACAAGGACGGCGTCGTGGGAGCCGTCCTCGACCGTTTCCTCAAGGACCTGGCAGCGGTGGTTGGCAGTCACGGCACACTCAGTCGGGACCTCGACCGGTCGACCTTTCTCCGCTCGGCCGACGGGCTGCTGTCCTATCTCGAGCAGAACCGCCGCCTTCTCGACGTACTCGTCAACGAGGCTCCTGGCCTGGTCGGCGCCGAGACCCGCGCTGCGATCGAGCACCGCCTCCAGGACCAGATGCGACTGGCGTTCATCCTGCTGGGGAGTCCCCTGTCCGGCGAAGAGCTCGATGCCCGCTGCTGGCTGGCTGCGCACCTTTGCCTGGCGATCCCGGTGCGCTACGTCCTCAACGCACCAGCGATCCCAAGGGCACTCGTCATCGACGGGCTGGCCGACCAGATCCACGCCCTGGCAGGGCTCGACCCGCGTAGTCCTTGAGCGGTGTCAGTCCACTGACAGGCTGCAGGCAGTTTCGCCGTCCACGTCGACGTGAGGAGCCTTCTCGACCGGGAAGGTGATGAGGAGGGGGATGTTCACGTCCCCATCAACGGGCACGCTGCGGCTGCTCGACCCGACTGGCTTGGACGTGTTCTCGTCCGCGTACGCCGTGACGGTTACGGTGACCCTGTGGGGTCGAGGCGCGTTGCCCTCGATCGTGATCTTGGCGTCGACTGACTGAGCTTCCGGGTCATAGACGCAACTGGGATGCCCTTCGCTGCCGCCCCAGCCGACCGCCAGCTCAGCCGTCGGGTCGTCGTCACCACCGCGAGAGAGGGCCATCCCCGACACGATCGCTGCGAGCAGCAAGACCGCGGCGCCGACGATGACTCGTCGCCGCTGGCGCGCAGGTGCAGCGTCGGGGTCGCGCGTCACGCTCACGAGGTGTCCTATCTGCTGATGGCTGGGACCGCACCATCATTTCAGGCCACATCCTGCACAGCGCCGAGATGCCCGTATCGGTCGTGAACGAGGGCATTGACGCACGCCCGGCACACGAGCTCGAGCTCGTCGTGGAAAGGCGTGTCCCAGAAGATCGGCCAGGAGAGGGCGGGCATGCGGCACTCAGTGAAAGCAGAGCCCACCTGACGTGCGTGCCGAACGCCGTACGGCTCATCGTGTAGTGCGCCACGCGTGCCGGCTCGCACCTTGTGGGGTGCCGAGACGAAGAACTTCGGGAGGCGAGTCATGCCGCACGACGTGCTTCCGGCGACACTGCCTCGCCTGTCGGAAGGATCGCCCCGCCGTCGTCGAACGCGATGACGCCGTTGCAGAGGAGGTCCCATCCCTGCTCGGGGTGCGGAGCAAGGACGTGCGCCCCGAGACGCTCCTTCGTGCGGGCTGACGGGCACTTCGGGTTGTGATCACACATGGGACTCACCTCGTCGTGGTCGTGGGGATTGCTAGTAGGGAAGGACTCGTCTCAACTCGCGTCGGACCACGAGCGGACTTCCGCTTCGAGCCTTGCGATGTCGGCGCGGAGCGCCCTCGCGGCGGAGCGGTGCCCGACGACGGACGGTGGGCAAGCTGCCCAGTAAGGCGACTGCGAGCTTCTGCGGCAGCCGTGTCCTCTTCGCGCTTGGCGAGCGCAAGAAGCTCCCGACAGACGGCGGCCGCCAGCTCCGGGGACTTGGTTTCTCGGGTGATCTCCATGTCGGCCTCCCGCCTGCTTGCGACACCCGGTGTGGTGCCTGTCACATCTACGGTAGGCTTAAGTATCTTAGTTGTCAACTACTTGTTGCTAACTAACTTCTTAGTAGCAGGTCTACTCCTAGATCCTGTCTGCGAGTCGGCGGGCCGCAAGCTGGACGGCCTCCCAGACAGTGGCGAAAGGCGGCGCATAGGCCAGGTCCATGCCCGCCAGGTCATCCACTGTCATTGATCCCCAGATGGCCGCGGCCGCGGTGTCGATGCGCTTGCCTGAGCCCTGCCCGCCGACGATCTGGAGGCCAAGGAGACGCCGACTGATCCGGTCGACAACCACCTTCGTGGCCATGGGCGATGCCTCGGGCATGTACCCACTCGCCGTACGGCCTTCGGTAACGAGGGAGGCTGGGTCGAAACCCGCATCGGCAGCCTCGGCCGAATTGAGGCCGACGCGTGCGATCTCCACGTGCTGGGACTTCGTCACGAAGCGAGTGATCGCCGTGCCAAGCACCCCGTCGAACTTCACGTCCCCGCCGGTGAGGTTCTCTCCGACGACCCGACCCTGCTTGTTGGCGTGGGTGCCCAGCGGAATGAACGCGAACTCCCCGGTGATGCGATGCCGTGCTTCGCAGCAGTCGCCTGCAGCCCACACGCCTTCGGAAACTCGACCGGTCTCGTCCGGGAGATAGCCACCGAACTGCCCGATCGGTACGCCGGCGTCGGCACCCAGGCTGCTAGAGGGGCTCGCCCCGAGCGCAAGGACCACGGCGTCGGCCGGAAGGGTTCGGCCGTCATCGGTGACCACTGCCGACACCGAGCCATCATGGCGCAGCTCGAGCCTGGCAACGGAGGTATGAGGCAGGATCTCGACTCCGGCTGCTTCCATCGCGGACTGCACACGTTCGCTCATGTCCGGATCGAGACCGCTCATGACGGTCGACCGGGTGAGGAGCGTGGTCTCCCACCGTCGCCGGATCAGGGCCTCGGCCATCTCGATGCCGATGTACCCGCCACCCACGACGATCGCGCGGCGCGTCTCCCGGAACCCGGTGCGGTGGGTCGGGGAGCCAGTGCCGAGCAGGTCGAGCCAGACGGCGCCGTCGTCGAGGTTCTTGAGCGGGTGCACGCCCGACACGAGCTCGCCGTCCTCGCGTCGCGCCCACTCCGGAATGACCGGCGGGGCACCGGTAGCGAGGACAAGCTCGTCAAAGTGCAGCCGATGGGTGCCGGACGCATCGACGTAGCTGACCGTTCGCTGGTCAAGGTCCACCTGGGTGGCGGTGGCGCCCATCCGCAGGTCGACTCCCATCTCACGGTGCTCCGCCGCCGACCGCGCCATGAGCCGCTCCGGGTCGCTGACATCGCCGGCGACCCAGTAGGGGATGCCACATGCTGAGTACGACGTGTGCTGGGTCTTCTCCAGGACGACCACGTCGAGCTCGCGGCCCCGCTTGCGCGCACCCCGCAAGGCCTGATGGGCGGCACTCATTCCGGCTGCGTCAGCGCCAACGACCACCATGCGGGTTTGGGAGGACGTCACTGCGTCGTTTCCTTCTTCTTGCTGGTGCGGGGGCAATTGGATTCAGCCCATTCGATGATGCTGTTGGACAGATGGCTTCCGCTGAGTGCGTCGATCTCGCGCACTCCAGTCGGGCTCGTCACGTTGATCTCGGTGACCCAGTCGCCAATCACGTCGAGGCCGACGAGGGTCAAGCCATGGAGACGAAGGTAGGGAGCCAGTCGGTCGCAGAGGCTCAGGTCGGCGTCGGTAACGGTGTCAGCGACAGCTGCCGCGCCAGTGGCCATGTTGCACCTGAAGTCCCCCGGTTGGGCTACCCGGCGTACGACGCCGATTGGCTGACCGTCCAGGACGATGACCCTGCGATCGCCTTCGTGGACGCGTTCGACCCACTGCTGAACCACGACCTGAACCGTGCCGCGCTCGGTTGCATTGTCGAGCAGAGAGGCCAGGTTCGGGTCGTCCGGATCCAGGATGAGGATCCCGCGGCCGGCCATGCAGTTCGTCGGCTTCAGGACGGCACGGCCCCATTGCTCGACGGTTTCGCGGATGTGCCCGCGGTCCGCCGTCACCACGGTGGGTGGCATCAGTCCATCGACCTGCAGACCGAAGAGCTTCTCGTTGGCCTCACGCAGGCCCGAAGGTGAGTTGACGACGAGCGTCTGTGATCGATCCACCAAGTCCAGAAGGAAGGTCGCCCGAAGATAGGCGTCGTCGACCGGCGGATCGACGCGCATGAACAAAACGCTCGCGTCTGACAACCGATAGTCCAGCGGTTCGCCTGCCGTGTACCACTGCGGGTCTGTGACCCACCGATGCTCGTGGAGCACAGCGGGCCGTAGCTGCACCGGCGTACAAGGTGCCATCGCCGTGCCGTTGCGGTACTCGAGCCCAGGTGCAGTCGTGACGAGAACACGGTGGCCGCGCAGCTGTGCTGCCTCCATCAGGGCGACGCTCGTGTCGTGGCCGGGGAGAAGTGTGCTGATCTCGTCAATCACGAACACGAAGTCCATGGGCGCGTCAGCGGTCGGTCGACTCATTGGGCGTGCTCGGTCCAGCTGGGCGAGATCCGCATGTCTTCGGTGTAGTCCAAGGCAGGGGATCCTGTCACCACCAGGCGGTGCGGAAGCTTCGGAATCTCGGCGAGGTCCAGACCCCAGACATGAGCCACGCCGTCCTTGGCGCGAACGCTAAGAGATACGTGCGCCAGCTCGTCGGTTGCGTCGAACCTGACGACCCCCAGAACCGGCCCCAACGGCATGCCGAGCTGCTGCGCAACGGCAGCAGCCGAGCCAACATTCCCTAGGTCGAGCACCGTGGGCGGCACGCGCCAGCCCATCCGGTGCGGAATGTCGTCGGGGATGACGTCGCCGCCCAGGCGCCGTACCGCCCCTGCGTCGAGCAAGGACCTGATGCCAGCGAGCGCGCTCGCGCGGAGCGTCTCTGTCGGGAGCGGGGCAGCCGTGACGGTCGACAGTGTCGAGATGACTCTTCCGAGCACCTCATCTGCCGCGCTCGTGTGGGCCACCACCATCGGGACGTTGAAGGGTCCACCCGCGCTGTTCATCCGCACCATCGTGCTCACGAACTCAGTGATCTCGTCGAGATGCTCGAGAGCGCCAGGGCCGAGGATCACGGCATTGCCGCCTGCTCGGACCGTGCGGAGCGGAACCAGAGTTTTCGCATGAGCACGCTCAGCCTGCTGGAGCGTCCTCTCCCCCGCCCGGACGTAGAGCCCAGATAGGTCCGGCCGGCTGACCAGCTCTGCCCCGACGTCACCGCCCGTTCCCTGAACAACGTTGACGACGCCGGGGTGCAGGCCAGTCTCGGTGGCGAGATACCCGAAAACCACGGCGGACAGCGGCGCCCTTAGCGAGGGCTTGATGACGACGGTGTCACCGCGCACGAGTGCAGGGAACACGCTGGTCACGACCTCGGTGAAGGGCAGTCCCCAAGAAAGGATGTGCCCCGAGACGCCACCGGTCTTCGGAGCCCGCGCCATTGCCTCGCAGCGCAGTTGCGACCTGGCCTCGCGCAGGGTCAGCCGCACCGCCGTCAGGGAGTCCTCGGCGGTCAGGCCGGTCTCGGCGGACTGGACTCGCGCGATCTCCTGCTCATTGGCGGTCAGCTGGTCGAGGAGCCGGCGCAGCAGACGCGCCCTGACCTCTCGGTCTGCCCACGTCCCGCGCAGCGCAGTTCGGGCGGCCTCGACCGCGTCGGTGACGTCGAAGCGTGACGAGAGCGGTACGACGGCGATGACCTGGCTGTCGGCCGGGCTGCGGATCTCGTACTCGAAGGGACCGGCTGGGAACTTCCACTGGCCGCCGATGAGGTTGCGTGAGAAGTGCTCCTCGAGCGACATAGGGATCGCTGCCTCGGGCGCGACTGTCGTTGTCATGGGTACCTCACTCCATCGTTGGTGCGCATCAGCTGAACCTGTCCATGAACACTCGATCCGCGCAAGCAGTCCCCTCTCGGACGAGGCGGCGGAGCGCCGCGTCGATCATCGGAGTTGGCCCCGCGAGGTAGACGTCGTGGTCACGAAGGTCGGGTACGTCGTTGACGAGGTGGTCGAGCGCCATGCCTGACCGCACCGGCCCGAGGAGCTGGTGATGCCTATCGACTCCCTGATCGACGCTGACGACCACGTTCGCGCCGCGTCCCTTCAGTGTCACGAGCCGGTCAGCCAGCACGAGATCGTCGTACGTCCTCGCGCCGACGTACACGTCGAGCCGCCGGCCCGGCGACTCGGAGCTCAGCCGGTCGGCGATCGCCATCACGGGAGCGACGCCCGTGCCGCCCGCGATACACACCACGGGACTGCTCCTGTGGCTCTGGGCATAGGCCCGTCCGTAGGGCCCCTCGACGACGAGGCCATCGCCCACAGTCAGCTGGTCGAAGAGCCACGTCGATGCCTCACCTCCTGGCTTGGCACGGATGAGCAGCTCGACGACGTACCGGTGCTCGCTGCGTTGCGGCCGCGTCATCGAGTAGGCCCGGCGTACGCCATCGGGAAACTCGAGCTTCACGAACTGGCCAGGCCAGTAGTCGATGGGCTGGTCCAGGACGAACACGAAGAGAGCTGTGTCCGTGGTCAGGAGCCGGCGCTCACGGAGTCTCGCCGAGCTCCGCGCCGGCGAAGGCGCCTCGGGTGTCTCCCCCTCGCCCTTCAGGGTGACCTGGACGTGGCACTCCCCCTCGGGCA
>DATILB010000305.1:0-38017 GCA_035477015.1 Nocardioidaceae bacterium
CCACGTGCCTGGCGGGATCACCGGCCAGCAGCTCGCGGACGCGGCCAGCAAGGTGCTGGGGCACGACGTGAGCTACCACGAGGCAGAGGCCACCACCCGGGAGTACGTCGGGACGTTCCCCTTCTCGGAGCCGCACAAGGACCTGTACGCCGAGCTCTTCGACTACTTCAAGTCGACGACGTACCTCGGTGACCCGGAGCTGATCACCGAAGCACTGCCCGGCTTCACGATCCACGGTCCGGAGCACTTCCTCCGCAACGAGCTCTTCGCCAGCAACTGACCTACGGACACACCATGACCTCGGGGTCTGGCACCACGCAATCCACTGTGTTTCAACCAAAGGAGCAGTCATGTACGTGTTGGCCATCAACCACGATGTCGAGAACTACGAGCAGTTCAAGGGCGTCTTCGACTCCTTCCCGCCCCAGCGCGGCGGCGCCAGCTTCCACAGGCTGAACCGCAACATCGAGAACCCCGACAACATCACCGTCGTTGCGGGCTTCGAGACCCTCGAAGGTGCCCAGGGCTTCCGGGACAACCCGGAGCTCAAGGCCGCCATGGGTGGCGCCGGCGTCACGAGCGCGCCGCGCTTCGAGATCTTCGAAGAGGTCGAGGCAGTTCAGTACTGAGTCAGTCCCGGTACGAGCCGCAGGTCATCGAGGTGATCTGCGGCTTGTCTGCGGCCGGTCGGCCACCACAGCAGGTTGCCGAGGAGCGCGGCGCAGGCCGGGACCACCAGGGTGCGCACGATGAAGGTGTCGAGAAGCAGGCCGACGCCGACCGTGAAGCCCATCTGAGCCAGCGTGGTCACGCTGCCGGCCATGAGGGCGAACATGCTGGACGCGAAGATGACACCAGCCGCGGTGATGACGCCAGCGGTGACTGAGAGCGCCCGCGCGATGCCGGCGCCTGAGCCGTCGGGCGCCTCCTCGCGGACGCGTTTCATCAGCAGCAGGTTGTAGTCGGCGCCGACCGAGACCAGCAGTACGAACGCGATCGCGGGCACGGTCCACTCGATCTGCACGCCGAGCAGCACCTGCCAGAACAGGACGCTCAAGCCCATCGCCGACACGTACGACGCTGCAACCGCAAGCAGCAGGAGCACGGCCACGACGAGGCTGCGCAGGACCAGCAGCAGGATGATGAACACCGCCAGCAGGGTCACCGCCGCGACCATGCGGAAGTCGGTGCGGGACAGCGCGTCCAGGTCGCGGTTGAGCGCCGCCATCCCGGTGACCGTGACAGCGCTGGCCTCCAGCCCGGTGCCCCGAAGCCCCTCAGTTGCTGCGCGGCGTACGTCACCGGCGCGGTCCATCGCGGCCCGGCCGAGCGGGTTGGTGTCGCCGATCACGATCATCCGAGCGACGCGACCGTCCTCGCTGACGAACACGCTGCGAGCGAGCGCGAAGCGCTGGTCCTCGAGTGCCACAGGAGGGAGGTAGAAGCCACCGACGGCCGGGTCCTTCGTAGCCTTCGCGGTCGCGTGGAGGTGCGCCGCGGCTCGGCTCAGGCCGGAGCGGAGCCGGGTCACCGAGCCGGCCAGCTGCGCCGTACCGCCTTCGACATCGCCGCTGCCCTCGGCCACCTGACCGGCCCCGTCGGCGAGGCGGCCGAGCTCGGTTCGCATCGTTGCCTGGCCCGCCTCGAGCCGGCGAGCTCCCGTCTCGGCACGTCCGAGACCTGCGTCGAGGCGGGTGAGTCCCTCCTTGAGTTGGACGGACCCGTTTGCGATCTGGCGGGCCGCGGCAGCGGCTTCGCGGAGCCCTGGCAACAGCTGGTCGCGCTCGCCGACGTAGATCTGCCGGATGCCCTCGCGGGCGCCGGAGCAGTAGGGGTCCAGCCCGCAGGTCAGGCTCTTCGTCAGCGCCTGGTACGCGAGACCGAGGCCGTCCACCGCCACCTTGGTCTGCGTGTACGCCGAGTCGAGCCCAGCCGCCAGCGCGTCCGCGCCGGCCAGCAGATGCGCGCTACCCGTGAGCGCGTCGTCGGTGCCGTCGGCCAGCCGGCGTACCCCGTCCTCGAGCTCGCGGAGCCCGCCGAGGAGGCGGCCGGCCCCGGCGACGGCCTGGTCGGCGCCGTCAGCCACCTGGCCGGCACCCGAGTGCAGGCGGCTGGCTCCTCCGGTGAGGCGGGTCGCACCCTGCTCGCCCGCCGCGAGCCGGTCCGCGGCTCCACCCAGCCGCTTCCCGACGACACCGGCCTGGTAGCCGACCGAGGCCTGGCCGATGGTCCGACCGAGCGGCCGGGTGACCGACCGGACCGTGCGAACGCCTTCGACCCTGGCCACCGACGCGGCGGCCTGCTCGAGCGCCGCCAGGTCGCTGACGTTGCGGAGGTCGTGGTCGGCCCGGACCAGGACGTAGTCAGCGAGCATCTCGTTGGGCGGGTAGTGCCGAGCGACCATGGCGTACCCGTCGTTGCTCTCGGTGTCTTCGGGCTGTACGGCCCGCTCGTCGTAGCTGGGCGTGAGAAGCGGGTAGAAGGAGGCGAGGAGCACCAGTGGGAGCAGCCCGAGCGCGAGCGCCCGGGCCGGACGGGCGACCACCCAGCTCGACACACCGAGCCAGCGGCTCTCGCCGCGAGCCGGGCGCGGCTCGACCCAGCCACGGGTGACGGCAAGGAAGAGGATGGCGGGGAGGAGCGAGAGGCTGAGTATCCAGGCCAGCGCGACGCCTAGTGCGATCGCGGGACCCGTGGTGTTGAACACCCCGACCTTCGCCAGCAGCATGCAGAGGCTGGCGACGACGACGGTGAAGGCTGACCCGGTGATGACAGCAGCGACCTTGCGGGTCGCCGTGACGACTGCCTCCCGAGGTTCGACACCCTCACGTCGCAGTTCCTGGTAGCGGCTGATCAGGAAGATCGCGTAGTCCGTGGCTGCGCCGAGGACCACGCCGGTCAGGAACGACGCCGTGAAGGTCGAGACGTTGATCCAGTGCAGTCCGGCCAGCGAGGTGAACCCACGCGCCGCTGCCAGCGAGACGCCGATGAAGCTGAGGATGATGCCGGTCACCACGACCGAGCGGTACAGCAGGAAGAGGATCATCGCGATCACCGCGATGGTGACTGCCGTGATCAGGACGAGGCTGCGCTCCACCTCGTTCGCCATGTCGGCGATGGTTGCGGCCGGTCCTGTGATGGCGACGTCGAGCCCGTCCGGCCGGTCCTCGGCCACGATTTCGCGGACCGCCTCGATCTGCGCGATCGACTTGGGTGCCCCCGTCTCGCCGGGGATGCCCACCTGGAGGTAGACCGCTTCCCCGTCGCGGCTGGTCAGTGCCTCGAGCAGCTCCGGGCGCCGGCGTACGTCCTGCACGAACGAGACGTTCTCGTCGCTCTTCAGCCGGGGCACGAGACCGGTGATGTAGGCCGAGTCCGCCTTCGTCAGCCCGCCAGGCCGCTCGGCCACGACGAACACGACGCTGGTGCTCCGGCCGTTCCCGAACGCGTCGTCCATCTCGTCCAGGCCCCGGGCGGCCGGCGCGTCGTCGGGCACGAACGCCGTCGAGTCCTCGGCGACGACTTCCTCCAGCTGGGGCACGCCGACGTTGACGACGGCCACGACCGCCAGCCAGCCAAGGACGACCCACCCGGCCATCCGGATGCTCAGCTGCGGAGCCTTCATGTCACGAGGCTAGGAAGCCGCCGCGCACTGCGCACCGTGCGACAGACGGGCTTTCGGGCTCCTCCCAGAGGAGCACGCTCTCCGACCTAGGTATGAGTTCCCGGGCGAGGCGCCAGCATCGGCGCGAGGTAGCAACGTGCGATGTCCTCGAGCTGGGCGTCATCGTCGAGGTCGACCAGGCTGCTCGGCGTGAGCAGGAAAGAGGTGGAGATCCGGACCATCAGCTCCGCTACCAGGTCGACGTCGACCGTGGAGGCAATGGTGCCGGCGTCCTGCTCGCGACGCAGCTGCCCGGCCAGGAACTGCGCGACGACGGTCAGTGTGCTGCCGTGCTCGCCCATGACGGAAGGTGCCACCGTCTGAGGATCGGCGGACAGCAGTCCCTCGATGAGCGGGTCGCTCCTGATCGCTCGCAGTGAGCTGATGAACCCGACGACGAGCCGGTCGGCCAACGTGTCGGCTCGGGCGACCTCAACGAGGAACTGCGCGGCATGGCCCCGGAACTGGCGCAGCATCACCTGCTCCACGAGAGCCTCCTTCGAGCTGACTCGTCGGTAGACAGTGATGCGTGAGAGTCCGGCGCGTCGGGCGACGTCGTCCATCGTCGTTCGCTGGATGCCGTAGCGACAGAACAGCTCGTAGGCGGCATCGAGCAGGCCGGAGTTGGCGTCGTCGTCGCCAGCCCCACCGACGGCACCCAGGAGCGCGCGCCCCAGCACGGACCCGTCGACCAGAGCGCCAGCCTGATCTGTCACCCGCGTCCTCCTCTCCTGCGGTCCATCCTCACCCGAACCTCGCGGTTGCGGACGTCGTACCAGATTGATACGGTGATACGTCTTAAGTATCAGCATATCATTTCGTCATCGGAGGTGCCCGACGTGACCGGACTCAGCAGGCGTGGATTGCTCCTCGGCGGCAGTGCTCTGGGCGCCGTCGGCGCGCTCGGGGTCGTGTCGCCGGCCCAGGCCTGGACGTGGGCACCCCAAGGTTCGGTCGTCGGGACCGGCAGCGGAGCCGACCCGCGCTACGTCTGGGACGACGAGGCCGACGCCGTGGTGGCGGGTTTGTTCGAGCGAGGTGAGGTCGACCTGGTCAACGACTTGCTCGCGGGCTGGACCCGCAATGATCAGCCCCTGCCGGCCGGGCTCCCGAGCGAGCTGCACACGTTCCTCCAACAGGCGCGCCAGCTTCCCGCCTGGGCGGACCCGGCCAAGCTGGAGCGGGTCTTCGACTTCTACGAGCGCCGCGGCACCTACCTCGGCATCCTCTACGGCCTCGGCAGCGGGATGATGAGCTGCGTCATCCCGCACGAGGCGCGTGCCGTCTACTACTCCGCCGGTGGCGCGGAGATGAAGGACCGCATCGCCAAGACCGCCAAGCTCGGGTACGACGTCGGGGCCCAGGACGCGTTCGGGCCTGACGGCCAGATGGTCGTGACCTGCCTCAAGACCCGCCTCACCCACGCTGCGGTGCGCTACCTGCTCCCGCGATCCGGCCATTGGAACGCGGCTGCGGAGGAGAGCAAGCCGATCAGCCAGGCCGACATCATGGTCACGTGGCACAGCCTGGCGACGTTCAGCATGAACAAGCTGACCGCCTGGAACGTCGGGATCACTGCGGCCGACTCCGCGGCCTTCCTGCACCTGTGGCAGGTGACGGCGCACATGTTGGGCGTCAAGGACGAGTACATCCCGGGCACCTGGAGCGAAGCCAACGCCCAGTCGCGCCAGGTGCTCGACCCGATCCTCGCCCCGACCACGGAAGGGGTGCAGCTCGCGAAGATCCTGCTCAACCTGGCGGCGGAGTACGACCTGGGCCTGAGCAAGCCGATGCTCCACTCGTTCACGCGCTACTGCCTGGGTAACCAGATCGCGGACTGGCTGCAGGTCCCCCGAGAGGCAACCGATGTGTTCGTCTCGACGGGCTGGCCGCCGTTCGTCGCGTTCCGTGAAGCCTCGTTGGCGTTCCCCCTGGCGCCGAAGGGCTATTGGGCGTTCGACGAGTTCCTACGCCTGTCCGTGCTGTTCTTCCTCGGCGAGGGCCAGCGGATCGACATCACGATGCCGACGGGCAACAACCCGAACTACTCCTGAGGCGCGCTGCTAGCGTGCTTCCATGGCGAAGTACCTCTGGCAGGTCAGCTACACCAGCGAAGGCGCCAAGGGTCTGCTCGAAGAGGGCGGCTCCGGTCGGCGCGAGGCGGTCCGAGAGATGCTGGAGAGCGTTGGCGGCAGCCTCGAGGCGTTCTACTACGCACTCGGTTCGGACGACCTGGTCGTCATCGGGGAGCTCCCTGACAACGTGTCCGCTGCCGCGTTGAGTCTGGCGACCTCTGCCGGTGGAGCAGCGCACTCGCGGACCACCGTGCTGCTCACGCCCGAGGAGATGGACGAGGCGTCACGCCGGCATGTCGAGTACCGCAGGCCCGGCAGCTAACCGCTGACGGAGCTGGTTGATGGCCGCCGGGGCGAGGTCGCGGGCCCGGCGTCCGACCCAGGGCGCGCCTTCCTTGACCAGCCAGCGCAGGTCCTCGCGGCGTGATGCGCGGGTGCCGTCGCAGCTGAGCTCCGGTGCTGTGAAGTCGAGCCCGGCGTCGTTCAGCATGCCGGCGAAGGTGCGCGCCAGCACGCGGTGGCCGAGCTCGGAGGGGTGCAACCGGTCGACGGACCAGAAGTCGCGGCGGTAGATCTCCGGGACGTTGGTCAGGTTCACACGGAGGCTTCCGTGGTGCTGGTGGATCTCGTCGTACACCTCGTTGAGCGCAGCGATCCGCTTCGACATCGGACCGGCCAGCACCTTGGGCAGCGGGAGCACCCGGCTGTGGTCGTGGAAGCGCACCGTCATCAGCAGCGCACCGGCCAGGGTGAGCTCGTCGGCGCAGCGGAAGAGGTTCTCGCGCACCTCGTCAATGTCCCAGGACGACCGCATCGTGTCGTTCAGACCCACGACCAGCGCGGCCACGTGCGGGCGGTGTGCGACCGCGTCGGGGAGCTGGGTCTCGACGACGTCGGTAGTCGTCGCACCCGGGGCTGAGAGGTTGCAGAACGAGATGTCGTGGGTGTCGCGCACTGAGTCGGTCAGGATCTTGGCCCACCCGCGCCAGCCGCCCTCGACCCGGTCGCCGACGCCGTACGTCGCGGAGTCGCCGAGCGCAGCGAACCGGACATACCCCCGAACGACGCCCGACTCGTCGGTGTGCGCGGGGAGCACGATCGACTCGTTGGTGTACTGCTCTGTGCCTTCGGATTCGTACATCGGGATCACCGCCAGGAGGGAGATTTGACACTCCTGACGCTACGAACCGGTGACCTGGGTCACATCACACCTTGGGGGGCTGTTCGACCCCCTCCAGGAGGAGGCGTCGAGCGAGGTCCTTCCAGATCCGGACATGTGGGTCACGACC
Source organism: Nocardioidaceae bacterium (assembly GCA_035477015.1). Classification (GTDB taxonomy): domain Bacteria; phylum Actinomycetota; class Actinomycetes; order Propionibacteriales; family Nocardioidaceae; genus SSC3. The sequence continues at coordinate 7,029 of DATILB010000305.1, forward strand.
GGGGTCGCGGGACGGTTGGAGCGCATAGCTGACGCCCACGCCCCGCATGCTGCTGAGGAGCAGGTGGACCGCGTCGGAGAACGCCACGTGGGATGCGAGCTCCGGTCCGAAGAACGCCTCGACGCTGCGCTTGACCAGTCCGTTGAGCCGCCGCTCGTGGGGACCCAGGCCCCTGGCCACCTCAGGGTTGTGGCGCGAGGCGAACCAGAGCTCGAGTGACGCCCAGAAGAACGGCTGCCGGTACTGCTCCCACATCGCGTCCACGGCCGCATCGATCCGTTCACCCGGTTCTGCGGGCCAGACCCGGGGCATCGTGAGGGCCGCAACGTGCATCGTGGTGAGGTGGTCGACGGCCGCGACCAGCAGCTCGTCGCGCGAGCCGAACTGATGGAGCAGGCCGCCGCGGGACAGGCCGGCGCGCTGTTGGATCTGCAAGGTCGACGCGCCGGCGTACCCCACATCGACCAGCACCTCGACGGCGGCGTCGAGAATCCGCAGGCGAGTCCCGGCCGCCTGCTCCTGCCTCGTGATGGTCACGACTTCGGGAACCGAGCGTCCAGCCACAGGATCAGGTCGACGGTGAACTCCGTGCGGTTGGTCTCGTTGCTGAGCTCGTGCCGGGCGCCCTCGTAGATCTTCAGCTCGACATCGGTGAGGCCGGCGGCCCGATAGCGGTCCACCAGTGGATGGATCAGAGCCAGGCCACCGTTCACCGGGTCGTGCTCGCCGACGGCGATGTAGATCGGGAGATCGCTGCGAACCGCCGCCAGCGCGTCTAGTGCCGCGAGCGGGCGTGCGCCGGCGAAGAGACCCTTCACGCCGTCGAGGTCCAGGCCGAAGCCGCACAGCGGATCGGCGACGTACGCATCGACTCGTTCCTCGTCACGTGAGAGCCAGTCGAAGTCGGTCCTTGCTGGCGCAAAGGGCGCGTTGAACATGGCCAGGTCGAGCGGCGCTTCGAGATCGAGGGCGGGCTCCAGGAGGTCCAGTGCAGCCGTGCCAGTCATGACGACCGCGTCGACACCTGTGCTTCCCCACGGGAGGTACTGCTGCAGCGCGAACGAGCCCATGCTGTGGCCGAAGAGGACGAACGGCAGCCCCGGCGCGAGAGCGGTCGCATGGCTCCGGACCGTGTCGATGTCCTCGACCAGCGCTCCCCACCCGTCGGGCCCGATCTGGCCGAGGTCCTCCTCGGAGTCGGCACTCGCGCCGTGCGCCCGATGGTCCTGGGCGACGACGGTCCACCCAGAAGCGCACAGGGCGGCGGCCAGCTCGCCGTACCGGAGGGCGTGCTCGCCCATGCCGTGGGTCAGCTGGACGACGCCACGAGGGTTCGCGGCGGGCCAGGTGTAGACGGCTAGCTTCGTGCCGTCCGATGCGCTGAGCTTGCTCGTCTCACGGTTCATGAGCGACAGCATGCGGGTTCAGAGCGTTCACAGTCAACGCTGACTGTGAAACCGCCACCGTGGGTCGAGCCGGACGGGCGCCGGATCGCGGCAGAAGCGGGCTGTTCACCCCGCCGGTCGAGCCGGGACGTCGCCGAAGGCGGCGACCGTGCCGAGACCACTGGTGACGTAGGAGCCAACTCGCCGTGGCTCAGTAGCCGTGTCGGCGGCGGTTGGTCTCGACACGCTTGTTCGCTGGTGCTCACGACGCGGCTCGACCGGCGAGAGCGCGCTCATCGGCAGATCCGGGCGCGCAGCTACGCAAAGCCAACTATCCGACTCATCCGCGCCCTAGTTCGGACAGGTCAGGCGACCGGCTCGAGGGTGTGGCCGTCAGGCAGGATCGCGCCGCCGTCGTCGAAGAAGACGACGCCGTTGCAGAGCAGGCACCAGCCCTGCTCGGGGTGGGCGGTCCGGACGTGCGCCTGGCAGGCGTGCGGTGAGTCCGCCGGGGGACAGCAGGGGTTGTGGTCGCACATCGTCGGGAAACCTCCTAGGAGGGAATGGAACTCCTTCGAAAGTACGGCGAGCGCGCATGCCTTCCATCACCCCTGGGTGGTCAGTGCGACCTACTCCGGAGTGGCCACCCGGTACCGCTCCCGCAGCTCGCGCTTGAGGATCTTCCCTGCCGCGGAAACCGGGAGAGCCTCGACGACATCGACACCGCGCGGTGCCTTGTACGACGCGATCAGGTCCTTCGTGTGCGCACGGAGCTCGTCGAGCGACACGGTCTGATCGGGTCGACAGACGACCACGGCATGGACGCGCTCACCCCACTCCTCGTCGGGTACGCCGATCACGGCGCACGACGCGACGGCCGGGTGGGAGGCGATGGCGTTCTCGACTTCAGCGGAGTACACGTTCTCCCCGCCGGTCACGATCATGTCCTTGAGCCGGTCCACGATGAAGAGGTAACCCTCCTCGTCGAGGTAGCCGCCGTCGCCGGTGTGCATCCAGCCGCCGCGAAGAGCTGCCGCCGTCTCTTCAGGCCGGTTCCAGTAGCCGAGCATCACGTTGGGGCCGCTGACCGTGACCTCGCCGACCGTTCCCGCCGGGACGGTCGCGCCTGCCTCGTCGACGATCCGCAGCTCCACATGGGGAGCTGCCCGGCCCGCGGAGCGAAGCAGGCGACCTCCGGCGCGGTGCTCGTCGGCGCCGAGGATCGTGGCGACCGCAGCGAGCTCGGTCATGCCGTAGCCCTGGATGAAGGACGTCTGCGGGAGCGTGCTCATCGCCCGACGGAGCAACGCCTCAGGAATCGTCGAGGCGCCGTACACCACCCTTTCAAGGCTGCTCAGGTCGAGCTCCTTGACTGCGGGGTGGTCGACCAGGACCTGGATCATCGTCGGCACCAGCAGTACGTCGGTCACGCGGTGCTGCTCGATCGCCTTGGCCACGGCGACTGGGTCGAACGCCGGCACGATCACGTGGGTGCCGCCGAGCAGGACCTGCCCGCCCCAGCCGGCCAGGTCGGCGAGGTGGAACATCGGGGCGGCGTGCAGGAAGCGGGTGCCGGCACCGAGGAAGGCGCGGCTGGCCATGAAGCCGAGGTTCTGCGTGACCATGTTCGTGTGGCTGAGCATCACGCCCTTCGGCAGGCCGGTGGTGCCGCCGGTGTAGAAGATGCCGGCCAGCTCGTCGCCTGACCGCCGCGCGTCCTCGATCGGCGAGGCCGCCGCGACGAGCTCCTCGAACGACAGGCAGCCCTCCGGCGTGGACCCCTCGCCGGCATGGATGACAGTCTTCAGCGCTGGGTAGCGCTCGCGCAGGGCCGGGAGCATCGCCGCGAAGGTGTCGTCGACGACGAGCACCTTCGACTCCGAGTCCTCGAGCGAGTACGCCACCTCGGCCGCGCTCCAGCGGATGTTGACCGGCGTCATGACCGCGTCGGCCCACGGGATCGCCAACAGGCACTCGTGATAGCGGTCGGAGTTGAGCGACAGGATCGCCACCCGGTCGCCCGATCCGACACCGAGATCGGTCAACGCGCCCGCCAGCCGGGCCACGCGGTCGGCGACCTCTCGAAAGGTCCTGGTGCGGTCCCCGAAGATCGTCATGACCTCGTCGGGCGTCTGCTGGACGCTTCGGTGCAGGCCTTGGGTCAGGTACATGGGTGTCCCTCCGGATCGGGTTGATTCAGTCGTCAAGGTGACGGGCGAGCGCCGTACCCACGAGGTATGGGTCCTGCAGCCACGGGGCATGGCCGGCACCGGCCAGCCGGAACGAGTGCGCGTCGCGGATCGCCACGACGGAGCGGGCGGCCTCGAGCGGCTTGAGGAAGACGTCCTCGTCCCCCCAAATGACCAGCGTCGGCTGGGTGATGCGGCCGAGCTCGCGCTCGTCGAGCGCGATGCCAGGTCGTACGGCGCCACGACGCAAGAACCCGCGGAAGAAGCTGGCCAGACTGGGCCCGTTCTCCGTGCGGTCCGCCAAGAGCCGAAGCGTGAGTCGCAGGTCGGAGGAGTGCCGCTCGAGGGCACCTGCGCCGAGGGCGAGGTCGTTGAAGCGGTCGAACTGCTTGTCCGACGGAGGTCGCGACAGGGCAAGCGGCCCGAGGCGCGGCCTCGCCAGCAGCTTCATCGCCGGCAGCGGTCGGATGCCGACAAAGCCGGCGCCAGGGGCACCCAGCACCACGAGCCGACGGACGCGCGGACCGAGGTCGAGGCCGCCGTACAGGGCGAACTGTGCACCCATCGAGTGGCCGACGAGGTCGACCTGCTCGTAGTCGAGCGCGTCGAGCAGCGAGCGGATCACCGAGGTCGCGTGGGTGCGCATGTCGACGCCCATCGGGAGGATCACTCCCTCCGACAGGCCGTGGCCTGGCCAGTCGATCGCGATGACTCGGCGGCCCTTCAGGAAGCGGAGAAAGGGCGCGGCGAGCACGGTTGCGGAGCCGATGCCGTGCAGGAGGACTACGGGCGGGACGTCCTCGCGGCCATCGAACGTCGACACGCGCACTACGACCTCGCCGAAGCCGCTGTTCACGGCGATCCGCTTCTCGGAGCGGGCCAGGCCGTAGTAGGCGTAGGTCGAGTCCTCGGCATCACGAATGGCGCAGTCGCGCTCGAGGGTCAGCATCTTGGGACGGCTCATCGACCTGCTCCTTCCGTAACGACGTCACCCACGGCGAGGACCTCGTCGATGCCCTTGACCAGGCAGTCGCGCAGCAGGTCGAGGTCGGGGAACGTGCGGGCGTCGACGGTGAGCCCGATCCCGCAGCTCCCGCCGTAGGTCAGCAGGGTGACCATGGCGGCGACACCGGGCCTTGGTCCGAACGTGTACATCGCCAACACCTCGGCGCCGGCCAGGAAGACCCGCTCGTCCAACCCGCGAATGTTCGAGACCTGCAGGTCGGAAGCGGCTGTCAGCTTCGCCGTGAGCTCGATGAGGGCCGTCTTCGGCAGCAAGGAGAGGGCCTCGGAGACCGGCTCCATGAACCCGATGGCGGGCTCGTCGCGGATGCCGCGCACGAAGTCGCCGATCTGCTTCATCCGTGCGATCGGGTTGGACTCGGAGACGGGCGCCGAGAAGCGAACGCCAGCGAACTTGTTACCGCCCGTGGCGTCGCCTTCGGTGCGGAGGCTGACCGGCATCCCGATCGGGATGCGGTCGACCATCAACCCGTGCTTCTCGTGGTAGCGGCGCAGGCCGCCGAGCACGGCGGCCAGGTAGGCGTCGTTGACCGAGCCACCGGCTGCCCGGCCGGCTGCCTTCAACGCGGGCAGCGGTACGTCGAGGGTGAGGAGCGCGTGCTCGGTGCCTTGCGTCGCCAGCAGCGTGGACCGTGGACCGGGCTCGGTCTCGAGGAGGCGACGGAGGCTCCTCAGGTAGGCCGCGACCGTTCCGGGCTCTCGGGTCACTCGGGTGAGCAGCGAGCGCGTCCGGCTGACGTTGCGGCTCGCCAGGCTCGGCAGCTGGCTGATCCGGTCGCGCATCCCGGTGCCGAACAGGGCATGCGGAGTGGTTTCGGGCCGTACGACGACGAGCGCTCGACTGGTCGGCGGCGACGGCTCCGACGTACGGCTGTGCGCGATGTCGAGCAGCTGCACCAGGCCGCTTCCGTCGGTCAGGCTGTGGTGGCAGCGGAAGGCGTACGCGGCTCGGCCGCCTTCGAGACCGGTGAAGAGGGTTGCCTCCCATGGTGGTCGGCGCGGGTCGAGGGGCGTCTGCCAGAGCGCAGCACACTGCTCGAGCAGGGCGCGCTCATTGGCCGGCTCGAGGAGCCTGACCCGACGGACGTGGTGCCGGAGCTCGAAGTTCGGGTCCGCCGACCACGTCGGCTGCACGACGGGCAGGACCGGCTCGACGACACGGTCCCGCAGCCGCGGGATCCGCGTGACGGTCCGCTCGTGTGCGTTGACGAACCGCTCCCAGTCGGGCTCATGCTCGAGGATCTCGACGAGCAGCCCGGCCGAGCTGGTGCGCGGGTCCGACTCGGTGCGCCACATGAGTGCGTCCCACGCAGACATCGCCGGGTCGCCGCCCCAGCTCTCGCCAGGGTTCGTGGGTTGCTGGTGCTCGGGCATGGTTGACCACCGCCGGGTGCCTAGGGGTGCAGTGCTGCAGAGGCTAGGTAGACATGGGCCCCTCGGTCATCGCTCCCCAGTGGTAACTCGCCCCTCCGCCGGAGGCATCCGGCTCGAGCCGGTTCGACCATGCGCCCGTCCGGAGGAAGTACCCACCCCGGCGGTGTGATGTGGCTACCCCGGAAAACCACCAGGCTCCGTGCAATGACGATAGAAGAGCAGCTGGCCGAGGTGCGCGCGAGCGATACCGGCGCGAAGGTAGCGGCGTTCTTCGACTTCGACGGGACGCTCATCGACGGCTACTCGGCCAAGGCGTTGTACGCCCATCGGCTCAAGAACCTCGAGATCCCGCTCGGCGAGATCGTCGAGATCGCGCGGGTGGCCCGAGGCGGCACGCCCACCGAGGACGAGTTCGGCGCGCTCCTGCGACGAGGCATCGTCGGCTGGTCCGGCCGCCCGGTGACGGAGCTCGACGAGCTGGGGATCAACCTGTTCCGGGGCGGTCTCGGCGCGAGCCTCTGGCACGACATGTGGCGCCTCGTGAAAGCCCATCAGCTGCAAGGACACACCGTCGTGATCGCGACGTCAGCCACTCGATTCCAGGTCGGACCGTTCGCTCGCGAGCTCGGCGTGGAGCACGTTGTGTGCACCGAGCTCGAGGAGTACGACGGTCTGCTCACCGGCCGCGTGGTGGGAAGACCACCGTGGGGCGAGGGCAAGGCCGCCGCAGTCCGCGACCTGGCGAGCACGCAGGGCCTCGACCTCGCAGCGAGCTACGCGTACGCGAACGGCGACGAGGACATCCCTTTCCTCTCGATCGTGGGGAACCCGTGCGTCGTCAACCCGCAGCCGGAGCTCGCCCATCACGCCTTCAAGAAGGACTGGCCCGAGCTGGTCCTGCAGCGAGCGCCCGGCCAGCTCGACCCGAAGCCTCTCCTGCGCACGACCGCCATGTACGGCAGCCTGATCGGGGCCGGCCTCGGCGGTGTGGCGCTCGGCGTACTCACGGGCAAGCGCCGCCGCGGAATCGACTTCGCCACGAGCGTCTTCTCTCACCTCGCCGGTGCGGTGGGCGACGTTGAGGTCGAGATCGTCGCCGGGGAGGAGCATCTCTGGTCGCACCGACCCGCGGTCTTCCTGGTCAACCATCAGAGCTCACTCATCGACTTCCTCGTCACCACGACGGTGCTGCGTAGCGGCTTCACCGCCGTGACGAAGCGCGAGGTCTCCGAGATCCCGGTGATCGGGCAGCTGCTCACGCTGGCCGACTTCGCCTTCATCGACCGAGCGGACGGCGACCAAGCACGGGACGTGCTTCGGGATGCGAAGGACAAGCTGCTGGCCGGTACGTCGGTCGTGATCTCACCCGAAGGGACGCGCTCCTACAGCCCGCAGGTAGGCCGCTTTAAGAAGGGCGCGTTCCACCTCGCTCACCAGGCCGGCGTGCCGATCATTCCCATCGTGATCCGCAATGCGGGTGAGCTGATGTGGCGCAACTCCAAGGTGGCGCGTCCGGGCAGCGTTGAGGTCGTCGTGCACGAGCCGATCCCGACCGCCGGTTGGACCAAGCAGGACCTCGACGCTGCCGTCGTACAGGTCCAGGAGCTCTACGAGTCGACGCTCACCCGGTGGCCGACCACGACCCAGGAGACACAAGGAGCTGAGCAGCCATGAAGCATGGACCCGAGGTGACGGCCGTCCTGGAGTCGGCCGAGTTCGCCGCGCAGCTCGAGGAGCTCGCCGAGTCGTTGGGGCGCCCCCTCGATGAGATCCGCGCCGAGGCGGTGGCGAACCTGGGCGAGATGTCAGCGACCCACAACCCCGTGGTCGAGGAGCGCTGGCACCGGCTGGGTCGCTGGATGCTGCGCGGCTACGACCGACTGCTGGACGAGGAGGGTCTGGCCAGGCTCCGCGCTCTCGACCGTGAGCACACGCTGGTCTTCCTCATCTCCCATCGCTCCTACCTCGACGAGTGGGCGATCCCCCCGGCGATCGCCGACCAGGGCGTCACCCCACCGTTCGGGTTCGCCGGCGCAAACCTCGACTTCTTCCCGCTGGGCAACATCGCGCGACGTACTGGCATCGTGCACATCCGACGTTCGACCAACGACGCACCTGTCTACAAGCTCGCGCTGCGCGCCTTCATGCGGCACCTCGTGGCCAGCAACAACAACCTGATCTGGTCTATCGAGGGCGGCCGTTCCCGGACCGGCAAGCTCCGTCCACCGCGCTACGGCCTGCTCCGGTACGTCGTGGACGCGGCCGACGAGCTCGAGTCGTCGAACGTGCTGCTCGTCCCCGTCTCGATCCTCTACGACCGGCTCCCGACCCACGAGGTCGAGACGATGACGGCGGAGGCGCGGGGGCAGGGCAAGAAGGCCGAGGACGTGAAGTGGTTCGTCGGCTACCTCCGTGGCCTGCGGCAACGCCTCGGCCGCGTGTACGTCGACTTCGGCGAGCCGATCCCGCTGCGGTCCCGGCTCGAGGAGCTGCGGGCAGAGGGTGGGTCGTCGGACTCGACCGTCGTCGAACGCATCGCGGTGGAGGTGTCGCACGGGATCAACCTGGCCACGCCGATCACCCCGACTGCGACCGTCTGCATCGCGCTCCTCGCGGCCGACCGGGCCCTCACTCTCGACGAGGTGCTCACGACGGTGGAGCCGTTGGCGGCGTACCTCCGAGCCAAGCGCTGGCCGACTGCCGGCGCCGCCAACCTCACCGACCGCGCCACCGTCCGACGGGCATTGCAGGACCTGGTGAGTGCGGGGGTGCTCACCAGCTTCCAGGGCGAGACGACGGTGTGGGGGATGGGACCCGACCAGCACCTGGTGGCCGCGGTGTACCGCAACAGCGCCATCCACGTGCTCGTCGAGCGCGCGATCCTCGAGCTCGCGCTCATCCACGCTGCGGAGGCGACGTCGGGCGAGCCGGTGTCCGTCCTGGAGGACGCGCTGCGACTGCGCGACCTGCTGAAGTTCGAGTTCTTCTTCCCGGCCCGCGAGCAGTTCGCGGCTAACCTGCGCCACGAGCTCGCCCTCATCGACCCGGCGGCCAGCCTCGAGGATGTGGAGAAGCCGCACGCGGCCGGCGAGGTACTGGCTCGGCTGGACGGGTTCACGGCGCTGCTCGCCCTTCGGCCGTTCATCGATGCCTACAGCGTCGTGGCGAACCAGCTCAACGAGCTCGGCGACTCGGGCACGTTCGACGAGGCGCGCTTCATCCAGCGGTGCCTGGTCGTGGGCCGCCAATGGGCTCTGCAGCGACGCATCGCGAGCGAGGAGTCCGCCTCGGCCGAGATGTTCCAAACGGCGCTGAGGCTGGCCCGACACCGCGGGCTCGTCGAGTCGTCAGACGCGGACATCTCGTGCCGTCGCGCCGAGTTCGAACGCGAGATCACTGCCATCCGGGACCGGGTCGCCTGCCTGGCGAGCCGAGTCGCAGAACCCCCCTTAGGACGCCTAAGTCCCCACCTGAGGGTGAGGACCCGGCCCTAGTGCCGAACGTAACTTCAATCGTGGCCCACACAGGGCCGGTCACCACTCCAGGAGGTACGACGTTGAGCACGTTCAAGGATGCCGACGAGGTCTATTCCTACATCGGCAAGGCCATGGAGGCCTGTGTCTCCGAGCCCACGTTCGTCGAGGCCACCAAGGACGGCAGCCTCGTCGTCCTGATCAAGCAGACCGAGCCCGCCGCGTCGATCCTGGTCGACTTCCCCGGCCAGAAGGTCCTCTGCGGTGACGCCGCGGATGCCGCCGACTCGACCGTCGTACTGCGGATGAGCTCGGACAACGCCAACAAGTTCTGGCAGGGCAAGCTCAACTTCACGCTCGCCATGGCACAGCGCAAGGTCAAGCTCGAGGGCAAGCGGTCGACCGCACTGGCCCTGCTCCCGCTGACCGGACCCATCTTCGACACCTACAAGGCCATCCTCTCCGAGGCCGGCCGCACTGACCTGCTCGTCGGCTGACGGCAACAACCCAAACAGGAGTCCCTCATGAGCGACAAGATCACCGACGCGGAGTTCGAGGCGGCCTTCGCCAAGGCCGAGGAGCTCTCGAACTTCTTCCGTGAGATCGGGCCGAAGTACGACACCGAGAACACGTTCGCCTATCCCTCCATCAAGGCCTTCAAGGACAGCGGCCTCGGCGCTGTGCCCGTCCCCAAGCAGTACGGCGGGCTCGGCGGCGACCTTCTGGCGACCTCCAAGATCGTCAGCGAGCTGTCCAAGGGCGACTCGGCGATCACGCTCGCCTACAACATGCACTACATCATGGTCGGCATCACGATGGGCCTGATGAACGACACCCAGAACAAGTACTGGCTGGGTCGCGTCGCCGACGGCGACATCATGTTCGGCCCCTTCTCCGAGCAGCGCGCCGGCTTCAGCGGCCTGGCCGACATGAAGGCCATCCCGCAGCCGGATGGCGGCTGGAAGCTCTACGGCAAGAAGACGTGGGGCACGCTGTGCGAGGCCGCCGACATCATCACCACCAACGCGACCATCACGGACGCCGACGGCAACCTTCCCGAGGACTTCGAGGAGCGTGTCTCGGCCGAGAGCTTCTTCATCGGCGACTTCAAGGTCGACGAGAACGGCCAGGGCGACGGCGTCAGGATCGAGAAGACCTGGGATGCCCTCGGCATGCACGCCACCGGCACCCAGACCATCCACTTCGACGGCTACTTCGTGCCGGAGGACGGCTTCATCTGCGAGTGGCGCTCCGGTGCGTTCGGCGTACTCGAGTGGGCGTCGCTGATGTTCGCCAGCATCTACCTGGGCATGCAGAACCGCATCCTGGAGGAGTCCCGCGCGGTGCTGTCCAAGAAGACCCTGGGTGCCGTCTTCGGCGCCACGGTTGCCGCGGACGTCAAGGTTGCCGGCGTCGGCCACATCATCGACGGCATCGGTGACATGGCCTCTCGCAACGAGCTGTCCCGCCGGGTCCTCTACCGCACCTGCACCGAGGTCAGCGAGGGGTACGACGACAACTGGCCGGTGGAGCTCCGCTTCCCGTACATCGGGCTGGCCAAGACCTTCATCGCAGAGAACGTCATGCACATGAGCAAGCACGCCATGAGCATGGTCGGTGGCTCGTCGTTCAAGAAGGGCGCCATCTTCGAGCGTCTCTACCGCGACTCGGCTGCCTCGATGTTCCAGCCGCTCAACGCGGACCAGTCCCGCACGTACATCGGTGAGTGCCTGCTGGCTCCCGAAGAGCTCAACGACTGACCGCACCCACAACCCAGCAAGGCAACGAAGGAGAACTCATGAATTACGCGTTTGCCGTCAAGTGGCTGAAGGCGTTCCGCGAGAGTGCGGAGGCGATCTGCGAGCTGTACGCCGACGACTACGTCTTCGAGGACCCGATCCTCGACCAGTACCAGATCACCGACAAGGCTGACCTGGCCCGGATCTTCGTCCTGTACGCCAACAAGGACCGCACCAACGGCTTCGGCGTGCACAACTTCCGGATCCGTGGCTACGAGGGTGACCACCGCAGCGGCCTGATCCGCTGGGAGTGGACTCCCGAGGACGCCGGGTTCTTCATCGGCCTCGACGTGACGAACAAGCCGTTCTTCACCCAGGGCCACACCTTCCACCAGTACAACGACGAGGGCAAGATCGTCCGCGAGTCGTCCTGGTGGGACGTCGGCGCGATCCTGACCGCCATCGGCTACCCCGGTGCGGAGAAGCCCCAGTTCGCCGCCAAGACCCCCGTCTCGGCCTGAGAGGACCTGACCATGACGAACATCGAGCTCGCAGAGCGCTGGGCCGACACCCGCGTCAACGACCTGGCCGCACACCGCGCGCTGTACGCCGGCGACGAGGAGTTCTGCATCGAGAACCGGATGGTCGACGACCACCTGGGTGACACGATCTCCACGGACACGGAGTTCACCGAGCAGCTGGCCGACTACGCCAACAAGGACACCGACAACGGCATCGGAGTCCAGACGATCACCGTGACCGAGGCCTTCGAGGGCAACGGGCACGTGATGATCCACTGGGACTGGAAGGTCGAGGGTGCGCAGAGCTACCGAGGCTTCCCGACCGAGGGCAAGACGCTGACCAGCAACGGTTCGACGTTCCTGCAGTTCAACGACCAGGGCAAGATCATCCTCGAGTCGACGATCCTCAACGAGAACCCGATCTTCCAGCAGGTCGGCCTGCCGATCATCACCCCGCACTACTGGGAAGAGGGCTTCGACCCCGCGTCACTGATGGCCTGACGCACCCGATCCCCCGCGGCCCGAGGCCGGAGACCCCCACGTCTCCTGCCTCGGGTTTTCGCGTCTTCTTGATCTCGACACGCTTGCTCGCTGCGCTCGCGACGCGGCTCGATCAGCGATTTCGGGGATGTCCCCCCATGGGGGGTAGGTCTTCATCCCCTGGGATGTCGTGAGCGTCACACGCTCAGAAATACGTTTCTCATCACACACCACCAGCAGAAGGCAGGAGCCATGTGGGGCACGATGCCAGACGTCCTTGACAGGGCATGCGGTTACTACCGCGAGAACGTCGCGATCGTCGACGGCGACCAGAAGCTCACGTACGGCGAGCTGCTCGACCTCTCCGACCAGATCGGCCACGGGCTCGTGTCGCTGGGCCTGCAGAAGGGCGAGCGCGTCGGGCTGTTGCTGCCGAACTCGCTGGAGTTCATCCCCGCCCAGCACGGGATCTGGCGTGCCGGCGGGGTACTCGTGCAGATGCCGACCCGCGCTGCCGCGTCGGTACACACCGCGAACCTCGACCAGACCGCAGCCACCACGCTGATCTACCACGCGTCCTTCGACGACGTCGTTGCCGAGATGCGGAACAAGCTGCCCAAGCTCGACCGGCTGATCCGCGTGGGAGGGAGCTCCTCGGACTCGGAGGACATCGACTTCGCAGCGCTCGTCGCGGGTCAGCCGGTCGGTCGCCCGGATGTGGCGCTCGGCGAGCACGACGAGGCGTACGTGCTCTTCACGTCCGGCAGCACCGGCGAGCCGAAGGGCGTCGTGCAGTCGCACTTCACCTGGGCGCACTACAGCATCACCGCGGGCCTCGAGATCGGAGACATCCGCTTCGGCGAGGTCTTCGCACACGGCGCTCCGCTCACCCACTTCACGCAGATCTTCGTCCACCCGACCTTCCTCCGCGGTGGCACGAACGTGATGCTGCCTGGTCTCGACGTCGACGGCCTGCTCGCCGCGATCGACCGGGACAAGATCACCGCGACCGCCGTCGTGCCGACGATCATCTACCTGCTGCTCGACCACCCGCGTCGCAGCAGCTACGACCTGTCGTCGCTGCAGTCGATGATCTACGCCGGTTCGCCGATCGCGCCCGACCGGCTGCGCGAGGCGCTCGACGTCTTCGGCCCGATCTTCATCCAGACGTACGCCGGCACCGAGCCGGGATACATCTCCTGCATGCGCAAGACCGACCACAAGGTCGACACCGAGGAGGACGTGAAGCGTCTCGCCTCCGCAGGCCGGCCGATGTTCCAGGTGCAGATCTCCATCCAGGACGACGAGGACAACCACCTGCCCGTCGGCGAGGTCGGCGAGATCTGCTCCAAGCAGCTCGGCCAGATGCTCGGGTACGTCGACGCGTCGCGCAACGCCGAGGCACTCCGGGACGGCTGGGTGCACACCGGCGACATCGGCAGGCTCGACGACGACGGCTTCCTGTACCTGGTCGACCGCAAGAAGGACCTGGTCGTCAGCGGCGGGTTCAACGTGTTCCCGCGTCAGGTGGAGGACGTGCTCACTGGCGACCCGGCGGTCGCGCAGGCAGCAGTCATCGGCGTTCCGCACGAGAAGTGGGGCGAGGCGGTCCACGCCTTCGTCGTACTCAAGGAAGGCGCGGACATCACCGCAGGCGACGCCACCAAGGGGCGGCTGGTCGGCAGGGTCAAGGAGGTCCTCGGATCGGTGTGCGCACCCAAGTCCGTCGACTTCCTCGACGAGCTGCCGGTCAACCCCGCAGGCAAGGTCGACAAGAAGGCGCTGCGCGCGCCGTTCTGGGCAGGCCGCGACCGCCAGGTCGGCTGACCCCCTTTCTCTCCCACCACCCCTTCGAATCAGGAGCAGTCCCATGAGCACTCCCCACTACCCCCTCTATATCAACGGTGAATGGGTCGACACGAGCGACAAGTACGAGATCCGCAGCCCTGCGACCGGTGAGCTCGTCGCCACCGTCGCCAAGGGTGGCGTGGCCGAGGTCGACGCCGCCGTAGCAGCCGCGAAGGCAGCCCACGCGTCGGGCGTGTGGCGGAACACGCCGCCCGCAGAGCGCGCAGCCTTGATCAACGACGTCGCGCTTCGCCTCGGCGCGCGGCTCGAGGAGCTGGCCGTGCTGCAGACCCGCGAGAACGGCGTGACGATCCGCGTGACCGGCGCGCTCCACATCGGGCTGTCCGTGGCGCAGATGCAGTACCTCGCAGCCCAGGCCGCCGAGTACGAGTTCGAGAAGGCCGGCCCGGCCATCGGTCCGGTGCCCGCCGAGGGCATCCTGCGGCGCGAGCCGCTGGGCGTCGTGGCCGCGGTCGTCCCGTGGAACATCCCGCTGCTCGTGATCGTCTGGAAGGTCGCTCCCGCGCTGGCCGCCGGCAACACCGTCGTACTCAAGCCGGACGAGCACGCGCCGCTCATCGCTCTCGAGCTCATGAAGGAGTTCGAGGCAGCCGGCCTCCCGAAGGGCGTCCTGAACGTCGTCGTCGGCGATGGCGAGGACGTCGGCGCTCACCTGGTCGCCCACCCCGACGTGCGCAAGGTCGCCTTCACCGGCTCCACCGCTGTCGGCAAAAGCATCCTCGCGGCTTCCGCGGCGACGGTGAAGCGGGTGACGCTCGAGCTCGGCGGCAAGGGCCCGAACATCCTCCTGGAGGATGCCGACCTGGACGTCGCCATCGACGGCGCGATCTACGCCTGTATGGCCAACAACGGCCAGGCCTGCGAGGCCGGGACCCGCCTGCTCGTCCACTCGTCCAAGCGTGACGAGGTCGTCGACCGGCTCGTGGCTCGCGTGAGCACGATGACCATCGGCGACCCGATCGAGCTCGCCACCGACATCGGCCCGCTGATCACCAAGGAGCAGCGCGACCGTGTCCTCGAGCACATCGCCCTGGCCGAGTCGCAGGGCGCCAAGGTGGCCGTGGGCGGCCAAGCCCCGAGCGGCCCGGAGTTCGCCAACGGCAACTTCGTCCAGCCGACCGTGATCGTCGATGTCACCAACGACATGAAGATCGCCCGCGAAGAGGTCTTCGGCCCCGTGCTCGCCGTGCTCACCTACGACACCGTCGAAGAGGCCATCGCCATCGCCAACGACACTGAGTTCGGCCTCTCGGCCGGCGTCTGGGGCACCGACGAGGCCGCAACGCTCGACGTCGCGCGCCAGCTCGAGGCCGGCATGGTCTTCGTCAACGACTGGCACGTGCTGCACCCGGCGTACCCCTTCGGTGGCTACAAGCAGAGCGGCATCGGCCGTGAAGGCGGCCCGGAGGCTCTCGACGAGTACACCGAGCAGAAGTACATCTCCGTCGACCGTTCGGGCGGTGTCGAGAACAAGGCCTACGCCCTGGTCCTCGGCACTCCCGCCTGAGTGACGCAACGAGCCGACGAGAAGGAAGAGCGATGACAACGACAGGCACCGCACCTGCCGAGTCGCAGGACGAGGCGCCTCGGCCGCTGACGACCGCAGGGCGAGTGATGCACAGCTCGCCGTCGGTCGTGCAGCGGATCGTCGTCGACGTCGGTGAGTCCGGCCGGCTCTTGGGCAAGCTCGTCAAGACGGCTGTCATGGAGCCGCGAGGCTACTGGGCAGCAACGATCGACGAGATGTTCGCGATGCTTCGCTTCTGCTGGCTGCCGGTGATGCTGGCTGTGGGCGGCTTCTCCTTCCTGATCGCGAACTACGCCTATGACCTCCTTGGCCTTCTCGGAGGTGGCAACCGCCTCGGCACCTACTTCGTCTTCGCCAGCCTTCGCGAGATCTCCCCGTTCGCCACCGGCATGGCTGTCGCCGGTGTGATGGGCACCGCCATGACGGCGGACCTGGGCGCGCGGAAGATCCGAGAGGAGCTCGATGCCTTTACCGTGCTCGGCGTCGACGCGGTGCGTGTCCTCGTGCTGCCCCGCGTCATCGCGATCACCGTGATGATGGTCGCCTTCAACATCATCGGCAGCCTGCTGGGCATGTCGATGGCCCTGATCTCGGCGACCTGGCTCGGCACCACCTCCCCTGGAGCCTTCATCGGCAACATCCTGGGCGCCATCACGGTTCCGGAGCTGATCGGTACCACGGTCAAGTGCACCCTGATCGGCCTCTTCATCGGCGTCGTCTCCGCGCAGAAGGGGCTCACAGCACGGGGCGGAGCCGAGGGCGTCGGCCGAGCGGTGAACGAAGCAGTCGTGCTCTCGTTCGCGGCGGTCTGGGTTTTCAACTTCGTCGTCAACGCGACCATGCTCGGGCTCAACCCCGAGATGCTGATCAACCGATAGGGATCTCGATGACATCCACGACAGCGCAAGGTCCTCTCCACGCGGAGGACGACGCCGAGGCGGAAGGCCCCTCGGTCGCCGGTTCGGGCGGGATGGGCGGCTACAGCGACGGCAGCTCGCTGGTCGAGGACCTCGGCAAGATCGCGGTCTTCAGCCTGGGCGTGATCAAGACGATGCCGGACGTGCGCCACTACGGCACCGAGGTGCTCCGGCAGGCCGGGATCATCATCCTGAAGAGCACTTTCATCATCTGGTTCATGATGTGCATGCTCGCGGCGGAGATCGCCCTCGAGGCGCACTACCTGCTGGCCCAGCTCGGTGCCGGCGGCTACACCGCGGTCTTCAGCTCGACCGGTGACTACACGGTGGCTCCCGAGATGTGGGGCTGGATCTTGTCGGCGAAGGTCGCGTGCGGCCTCGTCGCCGAGCTCGGCTCCATGCGCATCAGCGAGGAGATCGACGCGCTCGAGGTGATGGGAATCGACGCGCGTGCCTACCTCGTGAACACGCGCGTGCTGGCGATGTTCATCGTGACGCCGTTCCTGTTCGTCGCCGGCACCGGCCTGATGTACGTGCTCGGCTACGTCATGAACGTGCACCTGTTCCACAGCGTGTCAGGCGGCGGCTACCTCTCGGTCTTCTGGGCCTTCACCACCCAGCAGGACCTGCTTCTCTCCCTGCTCCAGGGCACGATCATGGGCCTCCTGATCGTCCTGGTCGGCTGCTACTACGGCTTCACCGCCAGTGGCGGACCGGTCGGCGTGGGCAAGGCAACCGCCAAGTCGATGGTCATCAACCTCGTCATCGTCAGCGTCCTCGGCGCCGTCTTCCAGCAGCTCTTCTTCGGCGCCCTCACTCGAGCTCCCATCAGCTTCTGACGATCAGACACCGCATTCCACTCCGTCGTTGGATTCGTCCCGAAAGGAAGTCCCTCCATGTCAACGCACCTGGCCACCACCCTTGATGACGACCGGTCCTACGAGGAGATCTACTCCGAGGGCATCATCGTCGACCCGGCGCCGCACCTGAACCACAGCGTGTGCATCAAGAACGTCAAGAAGTCGTTCGGCTCCTTCGACGTGCTCACCGGGCTGAACCTGAACTTCGTCGACGACGCGATCACCACCGTGCTCGGTCCCTCCGGCACGGGCAAGAGCGTGCTGCTCAAGCACATCGTCGGCCTCCTCGAGCCGGACTCGGGCGTCGTCGAGGTCTTCGGCCAGGACATCTGGCGAATCTCCGAGAAGGAGCGGCAGGAGATCCGCAAGCGCTTCGGCGTCCTCTTCCAGGACGGCGCGCTCTTCGGCTCGATGAACATCTATGACAACGTCGCGTTCCCGCTGCGCAAGCACACCAAGAAGCGCGAGGGCGAGATCCGGCAGATCGTCATGTCGCACCTCGACGAGGTCGGCCTGACGCGCGCGGTCTCCAAGTACCCGGGCGAAGTGTCGGGTGGCATGAAGAAGCGCGCCGGCTTCGCACGCGCACTCGTGCTGAACCCCAGCGTCGTGATGTTCGACGAGCCGGACTCGGGTCTCGACCCCGTCCGCACCAGCCTGCTCAACGACCTGATCCTCAAGATGCACGCCGAGCACGGCGGTACGTACGTGCTCGTCACGCACGACATCCGCACGGCCCGCAAGGTCAGTGACTATGTCGGCGTCGTCTGGCAGGGCAAGCTCATCCACTACGGCGAGACCGAAGAGGCCTTCAACTCGGAGATGCCCTTCGTCCGCCAGTTCCTCTCTGGCGACTCCGTCGGCCCCCTCGGGATGGACTGAGCGACGATGCAGCTCAAACGATGGCCTGCCCTCGCGGCGGTCGCAGCACTTCTCGTGGGCGGCGTCTCCCTCGCCTCCGGGAACGACTACGAGGTCGACCTGGTGCTGCCCTCTGCAGCGCAGCTCTCCAAGCGCACACCCGTGTGGGTCAACGGGCACCACGCCGGGTCCGTCACCAACCTGGCGGTCAAGGACGGCAAGGCGATCGTCTCGGTGCGCATCGACAAGGACTTCGCCCCTCTGCACGACGGCACCACGACTCGCGTCGAGTGGCTGTCCGCCGTGGGTGAGCGGGTCCTGACGGTGTACCCAGGTCCCGACGAGAACGCCCAGATCCCGGACGGCTCGTTCGTCGAGGCCAAGTCCAGCCAGGTCGAGGTCGACCAGGTGCTGCAGACCCTTGATGCCAAGACGCGGGCGCGGCTCACGTCGATGTTCGCGCAGCTCAACGCAACCGTGGACGGCCATGAGGACGACCTCCAGGCCACCATCCGTGGTGCCTCGGGCGCCGTGAGCGCCTTGGGTGAGGTGCTGCGGGCTGTCGGTGAGGATGGTCCGGCGATTCGGTCCCTGGTGACCCAGCTGAGCGACCTGACGGGTCTCGCTGCCTCACGTCGTGGTCGCATCGCATCCACGGTGGCGGACCTGAATGCGTTGTCGGCCGCGGTTGCGGCGGAGCAGGGGGCACTAAGCAGCACCCTCGCTCAGCTTCCCGACGTCCTGCGGACCGCCAACCAGACCCTGGGCAAGGTCCCAGGCGCTTCCGAGGCGACAGTCGGGCTCCTGCATGATCTGGCACCGGCGATCAGCCGGCTGCCGCGGGTCAGCGCCAACCTGGCGCCCACCCTCGTCGACCTCCGGCCCACAGTGGCCGAGCTCCGACCGTTGCTCGCCGCAGCCGACCGGCTGCTCCAACAGACTCCCGGGCTGCTCGACACCACGCACCAGGTGCTGCCGACTCTGAGCGGCTTCTTCCAGGACATGGCTCCCGCCCTCGCCTTCCTCCGGCCCTACACGCCCGAGGCGGTCGGCGGCCTGCACAACTGGGGCCAGGCCTTTGCGCCGTACGACGGTGCTGGGCACACGTGGGCGGGGCTGCTCGCCCCTGGCTCGAGCGACCTGAACGAGAGCCTCGTGCCGCTGCCCACGGCCAGGCAGAACCCGGCACCGGCGCCGGGCATGCCTGAGGGGCAGCCCTGGACCGATGCGACCGGAAGTGGCATTCGATGAACAAGTCCCGTTCTCTCTCCCTCCTGGGGGCTGCCGCACTGGTGGTCCTCCTGGCGGTCACGATGCTCGACCGCGGACCGTCGGACGAGCAGGTGGACGTCGTCGCGGTGTTCGACGACGCCAGCCCCCTCGTGCCGGGCAACGTCGTCAAGGCCGCAGGTGTCGATGTCGGCACCATCACCGACGTCTCGCTCGAGGGCGGGAAGGCGAGGGTCAGCATGCGCCTCGACCGTCGGGTGCTTCCGCTGCACGACGACGCGACCGCCACCATCACGACCCAGGACCTCCTCGGTGAGCGCTTCGTCCGACTCGAGAGGGGAAGCGCGGACGCGCCGACCCTCCCGGAGCCGATGACGATCGGTGTCGACAACACCGACCGCGTCGTCGACCTGCAGGACGTCCTGAACTCGGTGGACACTCCCACGTCCGCGGCATTGTCGGCGCTGCTCACCGAGACCGGCGAAGGTCTACGCGGTCAGGGCAAGCACGCCGACCAGGCCATCGCCGCCCTGGCGCCGGCGATGCTGCAGGCCCGCGACCTGGCAGAGATCCTCGACGACCAGAACGCCCTGCTCACCCGGCTCGTGGACAACGCCCAGCCGGTCGCATCGGCGCTCGCTGCAGACGGCGGACGCCAGCTGGACGAGCTGGTCGAAGCGGCCACGAGGTCGCTCGAGATCGTGTCTTCGGAGCGCGCAGCGCTGCAGGCCAGCCTCGAACGGCTGCCGCAGACGATCGCGAGCTCCCGGGCAGCGCTTGCCCAGCTCGCGGGCATGGCTGAGCCGGCAACTCGAACCCTCGGGTCTCTGCGTCCGGTGACCGACAACCTCGACGAGATCAGCGGTGAGCTGCAGAGCTTCGCCGACGCGGCCGACCCCGCCCTCGGCTCACTTCCGCCGGTGCTCGACCGCGCTCATGACCTGCTCCTCCAGGCTGCACCCGTCGTGGCGGCGCTGCGGCCCGCGGCCAACGACCTCGTCCCTGCGTCAGCCTCGGGTGCGCGGCTGACCAACACGGCGCTGAGCCGGGACAGCCTTACGGACCTGATGGAGTTCGTGAAGGGCTGGTCGATGGCGACCAGCGACTACGACGCCATCAGCCACTACTTCAAGGCCATGGTCCCGTTGTCGCCCAACGCCCTCGGTGACACGGCGAACGCGCTCGTGCCGGGGCTCCCGGACGACTTCGCCCACGGGCTCCCGATGCCCACCGCGCCTGACCTGTCCCTGCCCGGTCGCACGGACGGCAAGCAGCAGAACCTGCTGTCCGACCTGCTGGACCTCCCGCTTCTCGGCGGTAGCAAGGCTGACGACGAGAGCGCGACCGGCCTTTCACCGCAGCAGGAGAACAACCTGCTCGAACAGCTTCTCGGAGGCCTGCTGTGAGCATCAGAGTGACACCGGAGTTCCGCTCGAGGTCGATGGCCTTCCGAGCCGGCCTGATCGTGCTCGTGGTCCTCTCCGCGATCCTGTTCCTGACCTTCAAGGCCCAGACCGGGATGCCTTTCGCGAAGACCACGGAGGTCCAGGTCCTCATCGAGGACGTCCACTCGCTGCGTGCGAACGACGCGGTGCGTCAGCACAGCAGGCGAATCGGACGGGTCAGCAAGGTCGAGTACCAGGACGGCAACGCGCTGGTGACGATGGTGCTCAACGGCGACGTCGACGTCTACCAGGACGCAACGGTCGAGCTCTGGGACCTGTCGGCTCTGGCGACCAAGTTCGTCGAGCTCGACCCGGGCACCCCGAGCGCCGGTGCGTTGGGCGACCAGCCGATCCCCGCTGCTCAAGCGGCAGAGTCCGCGGACCTCTACGAGCTGCTCGAGGTGCTCGACCCCAAGACCCGGGCCGCCGCGACCTCGCTGCTGCGTGAGGTAGGTGGGGGCTCTGCTGGCCACGGGCAGGACCTCCAACGGTTCCTGGCCAACGCCCCTGATCTGCTCGACGACCTGGGCGCGGTGACGGAGACGCTCGCGGCTCCAGAGACCGAGCTGGTGGCGCTGCTCGACGACGTCGACACCCTGTCCAGCCGGCTGCGCGGTCGCGAGTCGGAGCTGGCAAGCCTCGTGGCGCAGACCGGCGACACACTCGCTGCGGTCGCTGCCGACTCGGGGGCACCACTGCGCGAGACCGTCCAGCGCCTTCCCGACGCGCTCTCCAGCACCGAGAACGCGATGAGCCGGCTGCGGCAGCCACTGGCTGACACGGCCCGAGCCATGCGCGCTCTCGAGCCTGGCGCCACGGCGCTTGGTCGTTCCGAGCGGGACCTGCGCGGCTTCCTCCGGGACTCCGTTCCCGTGGCGAAGCAGGTCCCTAGGTTCGCGTCCCAGGCCGTGCCTGCGCTTGAGGACCTGACGCACACGCTCGCCGACGCGCGACCGCTCGCGCCGCTCATCCGGCAGGCCATCGGTGACCTGCTCGGACCACTTCGGGTGCTCGCGCCCTACGCGCCGGAGATGGCGCAGCTGTTCCTTCGTGGTGCCAGCTTCGTGTCGCAGGGTCCGGAGCCCGGTGTCCGCTACGCGCGACTCGGCGTGACGCCCGGCGTCAACACGCTGCTCGGCGGGGTCATCCCCTCGGGCGACGCCAACCTGCCGCAGAACCAGTACCCGCGACCGGGTGAGGCCCAGCACGACCGTGCTCCCGGCCTGTTCCCCGTCGGCCTGCCCTTGGGAGTGCACTGATGAGCCCGAAGTCGTCCCACCTCGGCGGTCTCAAGCCGAGGTCGCCGAAAGCCACCGGCGTGATGGTCATGGTGGTTCTGCTGGCTTTCTCGCTGTTCGCCTTCAACCGCCCGCGCGTCGAGACGACGCTCTCCTCAGGCGAGTCGCTGAAGGCCGAGTTCTCGCAGGCCTACAAGCTCGTGCCGTTCCAGAGCGTGGTGAAGCTGGCGGGCGTAGAGGTTGGCACTGTCACCGGCGTCGAGCGCACCGGCACCGACGGTGCGTTGGTGGACCTGAAGCTCCGCAACGGCACCCTGGACAAGCTCGGCACGAGCCCGGCCGCGAACGTGCGACCTACGCTGGTGCTCGGCGGGATGTACTACGTCGAGCTGGTGCGCGGTGGTAAGGCCGGCGCCACGAGTGAAGGCTCGACGATCCCCGCGGACCGGACAACGGTCCCGGTGGAGCTGGACAGGGTCCTCTCGACGATCACGCCGTCAGCATCGAAGGCAGTCAAGGGCACCATCGACAGCCTGGAGAAGACTTTCCACCGGACCGGTCGGCAGCAGCTGCATCGCTTTGCGGAGGCCGCCCCGGCAGCCCTCGGCCCGGCGGCCGACGTGCTCAGCGGACTGCGTGGTACCAAGCCTTCCGCCGACCTGAGCGAGCTCGTGACGGGGTTGCAGAACACCGCGAACGCGTTCACCCGCGAGCGCGGTCAGCTCAGCGCCATCCTGGACGACCTGGCAGCGACGTCGTCGGCGTTCGCCGGCGCGCGTGGCGCCATCGCCGCGGCCATCGCCGGAGCACCGCAGACCCTCACGGTCACGCGTGCCGGCCTTGCCGACCTCGACGGAACCCTCGACCGACTTCGGGAGACGGCGGGGGACTTCCGTCCTGCCGCCCGCGCTCTCGACCCGATGCTGGCCGAGCTGGACGACGTACTCGCGACTGCTCGTCCGGTCATCGCCGACGCACGCTTCGTGGCCCGGCAGGCTCGGCCGATGGTGGAGGACCTCGTGCCCACCGCAGTCCGTGCCACGGACGTTCTGCAGGACCTTCGGGGCCCGGTCCTCGACCGGCTCACCGGCCCGTTCACCGACGCGGTCCTCTCGCCTTGGCACGGTAGCGGGATCTACGAGGGCGGCGGCAACGACCACCTCCTATACAAGGAGCTCGGCTACCTGCTCGCCGACACCGCCGATGTGTTCAAGTTCCACGACAAGAACGGCGCGCACGGCCGCCTGATGGCGGGTGTCGGGCTGAGCACACCCGGGGGCATCATCGGCCGGTCCTTCGAGGAGTACCTCGAGCTGCTCGGCTACCAGCTGCCGGTCGGTCCGCAAGAGGGTGCCAACGCGGGAGAGCCCAAGCCACCGCTCGGCTCCTCGCCGTCGTACAGCTCGGGCACCTCCGGGCTGCTCTCGCTGCCTCTTCTGCCCCAGCTCAACCTTCCTCTGCTCTCCGGGAGTGACCGATGAACGACCAAGGCAGGTTCGCCGCCTACCTGGAACGGTTGAAGACCGTCCCAGGCCTGGGCCGCGACGTATCCGCTCTTGCCGTCATCGTGGTGGTCGGCATCATCACGGCTGTCGTGATCAAGTCCTACCTCGGTGGCACGGCACCGTGGAGCGACACCACGACCGTCAAGGCGGAGTTCGAGCAGGTGCCCGGGCTCAATCCCAAGAGCCAGAACAGCGTGACCATCGCAGGCGTTCGCGTCGGCGCGGTGACCGACTCCGAGGCCACGGACCGCGGCACGGCGATCATCACGATGACGCTCGAAGGCGACTACGACGTCTACCAGGACGCGCGGGCGGTGCTGCGACCAAAGAACCCGCTGAACGAGATGCAGCTCGAGCTCAACCCGGGGACGGCATCGGCGAAGGCCCTCGCGGAGGGCGACGTGCTCCCGTTGAGCCAGACCGACCGACCGGTCCAGGCCGACGAGATCCTGCAGCAGCTCGACGAGCGATCCCAGCTCGCCATGACCGACCTCCTGCTGGAGTCCGACGTGGCACTGGCCCGCGCATCGGAGAACCTGCCCGATGGCCTCGCGGCCACCACGGGAACGCTCGAGGCCATGCAGCCGGTGGTCGAGGCGCTGCAGACGCGTCGCGACAAGATCGCCCGCCTCGTGAGTGCACTCTCGGGAATCGCTGCCGCAGTGGGACAGAACGACGAGCGCGTGGGCCGACTGGCCACCGCGACACAGAGCGCGTTGTCGATGCTCGCGGACAATGACGGTGCCCTCCGCACCAGCCTGAGCCAGCTCCCGGGTCTGAGCTCGGACCTGCGCCGAGCGCTGACCAGCACCCAAGCTCTGACCACCCAGCTTGACCCGACCCTGGACAACCTACGCAGGGCCTCCGGGACGTTGCCGGGAGCCCTGGAGCGCTTCCAGTCGACGGTGGGCAACCTTGGCAAGACGATCGAAGCCGCCCGGCCGGTCCTTGACCAGGCTCGCGGAGTGGTCGCTGACCTGCGCCCGCTGGTCGCGGACGCCAGCGTCTCGCTCAAGAGCATCGACCAGATCACGTCGCCCCTCGACGTGGACATGCGGACGATCATGAGCTACCTGACCGACATCCAGGCGTTCGTCTACAACACCTCATCGGTGTTCGGTGCCGGCGACGCGAACGGCAGCATCATCCGCGGTCACCTGATCGTCCCGCTTCCCGGTGGTGGCGTGCTGCCGAACTCACTCACGCAAGGCCGAGGAGACGACCGATGAAGACGTTCGTAGGCACTGGAGCCGGTCGACTGGCCGTGCTGCTGGTCTTCTTCGCGGTCTGCGCGGCCATCATGTTCGTGCTGTTCTCCGGCACTGGCGTGCGGCGCCCGATCCTCGACAGTGGTGAGTACACCGCGACCTTCGTCGTGGAGGACGTCGACAACCTGGTGAAGGCCGGCCTCGTCCAGACCGCGGGCGTGAAGGTGGGGCAGGTGCGTTCGGTGCGCCCGCGTGCCGAAGGTGGGCTCGAGGTCGAGGTTGCGCTTAACGACGAGGTCGCGCCGCTCCATGAAGGCGCGCAGTTCCGCATTGCGGAGCGTTCCCTGGTCGGGGAGACCTACCTCGACCTGACAGATGGCGCTGGGCAGGACCTTCCCTCCGGCACCGCACTGCCCGAAGGCGCCGTGCTCCCCAGCGTGCAGCTCGTAGACGTCCTCTCCGACCTCGACCAGGAGTCCCGTGGCGAGCTACGCAGTCTGCTGCGCTCACTTGGTGGCGCGACCGCCGGGACGGGCCAGGACTTCGACGCGTTGATGGAAGGGCTGGGCAAGCTCGGTCGGGAGGGCCACACGGCACTCGACGCGATCGCGGCTCAGTCTGAAGACCTCGACAAGCTGGCCCGCCAGACGTCGGAGGTCCTCGAGGCCCTCGACACCGGCCAGGGCCAGATCGCGGACCTCGTCCGCAGCGCCAACCTCGTCACCAACGCGACCGCCGGTCAGCGCAAGGCCATCGAGGAGACCCTGCGCGAGGCACCGTCGATGCTCAACACGACGGTGGTGGCCACGGACTCCCTGGCCTCGCTCGCAGATGCCCTTGCTCCGGTGGCCGCGGACCTGCGAGCTGCTGCCCCCGACCTCACTACCGCCCTCGAAGAGCTGCCCGCCACCACTGCGGACCTGCGCGGCATGCTGTCGCCGTTCTCGAACGTGCTGAACCGGGCGCCGGCGACCCTCGACCGGGTGCCGACGTTCGACCAGGACGTGCGTGCGGCGATCCCGACGGCGCGGGCCACCTTGGCCGACGTCAACCCGATGCTCGCCTACATCAACCCGTATGGCCCCGAGCTCGCGGCATACTTCGCCAACTTCAACGCGGTGCTCAACTACCGCGACGAGAACGGTGCGTACTACCTGCGCCTGACGCCGCTGATCAACACGCACTCGCCGCAGGTGCCGTTCTCGACCAACAACCTGCTCGGGAACTACACCAACGCCTACCCAGCTCCGGGTAGCGGCGCTCGCCCCGGTCCCTTCAAGGGCGAGTACCCGCGCCTGCAACGGCTGGAGCAGTAGTCATGCGTGCCGTGCGCATCATGGGCGCCCTCCTTGCCCTCGCCGCCGTCGTGGCGGCGGTGGTGCTCGGGCTCGCCCGGGTGCGCACGGATACCACGACTGCTTCGCTGCTGCCGTTGGACGACCCGAGCCAGCAGGCCAGCCAGGAAGCCGCGAAGTCGTTCGGCGCCGACCCGGTCGTCGTCCTCGCGGAGTCCGAGGAACCGGCGGGGCTGCTCGAGCCGGACCAGATCACCCGGCTCGTCGGGCTCGAGGGCAACTTGGCCAAGCTGGCTGACGTCGCTGTGGTCTACGGCCCCGGGACCGTCCTCAACCAGGTGGCCGGGCAGGCACAGAACATGCTGGCCGCGATCATCGGGCGTCGTGACGCGCTACGGGCGGCGGCCGAGAGCCGTGCTCAGAAGGCCGGCCTGTCGCCGGAGCTCGTCAAGCAGGCAGGGGACGCCGCGATCGAGCGGTACGACGTCCGCTACGGCGCTCTCCTGGTGCGCGGACTTCCGGCCGGACTGCCGACCCTGCGCAACCCGGGCTTTGTGCGCGCGGTCGTCTTCGACGAGGAGGGCCAGCCTCGCCAGCAGTGGCGTTTCGTCATCCCGCGGCCTGACGCCGTCGCCATCGTCGTACGACCCCGCGACGGGCTCGACCAGGGCGCCACCGAGCGTCTCGCGAAAGCTGTCGAGGATGCCGTGGACGCAGCGGGTCTCGAGACCAGCCGCGTGACGGTCACCGGCATGCCGGTCGTGGCCTCGGGCCTTGGCGCGCTGCTCCGTCAGGAGATCCCGCTGCTGGGTTGCATCGCCCTCGGTCTGATCGCGGCCTGCTACGGGTTGTTGCCCTGGCTGGCCCGCCGCCGGGCACGGTTGCTCCCGCTCGCTGCGACGGTTGCCGCAACCCTCGTGACACTGGCGGCCTTCGGCTGGTTGGATCACCCGCTGTCCCTCGGTGTGGTTGCTTTCCTGCCGATCGTGCTGGGGACGGGCAGCGACTTCCCCGCCTACCTGGTCCGCGGTGCGGATCGGCGTCAGGTCCTCGTCACTGCCCTCGCAGCTGCCGCCGGCTTCGCGTCCCTGTCGATCTCCTCGGTCCCGTTCGTGCGCGACCTGGGCCTGGCGCTCGCGATGGGCGTGCTCGTCGCCGTCGGGATCGGCCTGTTGCTCACTACCGGTGGTCGAGCAGCGAGCTTGCGAGCGTCCGTCGAGACCAATGAGGTGACGTCACCCGAAAGGTCTCGACAGACGTTCTCTCCGCTAGCGCTCCGTTCACTGCTCGACCACCGGGGGTTGGCCTTCCTGGCTGCCGCAGTGATCGCTGCTCTTGGCTGGTTCGCCCTTCCCTCACTCGACATCGAGTCACAGCCCGACAAGCTCGCGGCCGGAGTTCCGGCTATCGAGGACGCGCGCTACGCCGAGGACGTCATCGGCTCCGCCGGCGAGGTGCAGATCCTGGTCCGTGGCGACAAGGTCGTCACCGCCGAGTCCCTTTCCTGGATGAACGAGGTCCAGGCCGTGATGGCCCGTCGCTTCGGTGACATGCTGCACCCGATCGCCAGCCCGCCCACCCTGCTGGCATTCCTCGGGGAAAACCCGACGCCACTGCAGATCGAGGCAGGTCTGGCGCAGCTCCCCTCGTACCTCCGCGGCGCAGTCATCCGCAGCGACGGTCGCCAGGCTGTGCTCAGCTTCGGGATCGAGCTCGGTGACGTCGACGCGCAGCGTGAGCTCCTGGCCGACGTCCGGGCCGCGATCCCGCCCACACCTGAAGGCATCACCGCCGACCTTGCCGGGCTGCCGGTCGTCACCGCGCGGAGCTACGAGCTGGTCTCCGAGAGCCGGTACGTCGACGCGCTCGCGGGCATCGCTGCTGCGGGCTTCGTGCTGCTGGTCGGACTGCGCCGCAAGGGCGACGCTCTGCGCGCGATCACTGCCGCGTCGTTCGCCACCGGTTGGGGCTTCGCCGGAGCCTGGCTCCTCGGCGTCTCGCTCACTCCGCTCACCGTCGCACTCGGCTGCCTCGCGACCGCTACGGCGTGTGAGTTCACTGTGCTGCTCGGTGCCGGCCGCTCGGTCATCCAGCGATCCGTCCTGGTTGCCGCCCTCGCTGCGATCTGTGGCTACCTGGCGCTGGTGTTCTCGGGTCTCTCGGTGATCCGCGACTTCGGGCTCTTCCTGGCCGCAACCGTGGCTCTCTCCCTTCTCGCCGCGCACACCGTGCGGATGCTGATCCCCACTCGCCGCCCGAACCCCGTCGCACCGCGGGACGAGCAAGGCAAGACCGTCGAGCCGAAAGCGCTGGTGCTGCTATGAGACGAACAGCTGTCCTTGCGATCGTGGGGACCGCGCTTGCGGCCCTCGCGGTGGTCCTTGGTGCGCGACAGCTCGGAGGGCTGCCCGCCGAAGCCGCGTTCGAGTACGACGGCAAGGTCGTCACCGAGGCTGAGCTCGAGCGACACATCGACACGCTTTCCGCGCTCTACGGGATCCAGGAGCCCGCCGCCGACGACGCACATGACCGCTTCCGACGCGACATTGCCAAGGCGGTGGCGGTGAGCATGATCCTCGACGACGCGGCCCGTGCTCAGGACATCGTGATCTCTGACAAGTCGGCCCGAGACACGCTCGCCGACATGATCGAAGGGCAGCTCGGCTCCGAGCAGGCCTTCACCGAGCTCCTGTCGAAGTTCACAGTCAGCGAGGAGGACATCCTCGGCGAGGTCAAGCGTCAGCAGGCGGTCGCTCGGCTCTTCCAGGACCGCACGAGCCACGCCGTCGGGGACCTCACGCCGACTGACATCCGGGCGTACTACGAGCAGGACCCGAGCAAGTTCGCGACACCGGAGCGGCGCACGCTGCGCAACATCGTCGTCACCTCACGCGCCGAGGCTGCTGGCTTGCTCGAACAGCTACGTCGTGGCGCGAAGTTCGCGGCACTGGCCCGACAGACCTCGATGGACGATGCGACGCGCGACAAGGGCGGTCTGCTCGGCAGCGTGACATCGAGCGAACTAGATCCGGCGTACGCGGATGCGGCCTTCGCCGCCGCCGAGGGCACGTCGTACGGACCGGTGCAGACCAGGTTCGGCTGGAACGTCGGTCTGGTCGTCGCGGCTCTGCCGGGGCACGAAGGAAGCTTCGCCGAGGTCGAGGAGCAGGTGACCGACGCTTTGCGCTCAGAACGCGCGCTCGAGGCTTGGCGTGAGTGGCTGGCCGGCCAGATTCGTGAGGCAGATGTGGAGTACGCCGCGGCGTACCTGCCGTCGAACCCCGACGAGCCGCCGTCGCCGGTGCAGCCATGACCGGCGCCCTGGTCCCGGCTGTGGTCGCCGGCGCGTTCTTCCTCCTTGGGCGCTGGGGGCTGGGTAACGCCTCCGAACTAGTACCCGCCGTAGCGACGCCGGAGCGGCGCGAGCGGGAGGAGCGCCGAATCCGTCGGGGCGCGAAGTCCGCCGTCTGGATGGCTGTTCTCTTCGCCACCTTCGCCGTGATTTCGGCCGTGAGTGAGCTGACTGATGGCCACACCCCCCAGTAGGAGGGTGAACCCCCTCCCCCATGGCGACGCGCCCCGATCGCCCCGACGGAACGATCGTGGTGGGCCGGTTGCGGTCCGCGCAGAGCACCGCTGGGCCGCAACCTGCCTGACCGACTTCGAGAGAGGACCACGGCGTTGACCACACTGAGATCGACGGTGGACGTAGCCGGCGAGACCTACCAGGTGAACCGCCAGGCCCAAGAGGCTGCATTGGCAGATCTCGAGGTGCAGCTCGACCTGGTGCGCGCCGGAGGTGGCGAGAAGTACGCCGCACGGCACCACGCGCGGGGACGCCTGCTCGCCCGCGAGCGGATCGAGCTGTTGCTGGACCGGGACGCGCCTTTCCTGGAGTTCTCCTCCCTTGCAGCGTGGGGGACGGGATTCACCGTGGGCGCCAGCATCGTGACCGGCCTTGGGGTCGTGTCCGGCGTCGAGTGCGTGATCATCGCTCACGACCCCACCGTGCGCGGCGGCACCATGAATCCGTACACCCTGCGCAAGAACCTCCGTGCCCTCGACATCGCCAAGCGCAACCGACTCCCGGTGATCAACCTGGTCGAGTCCGGCGGCGCCGACCTTCCGACGCAGTCCGAGCTCTTCGTGCAGGCCGGCAAGATCTTTCAGGGGCTCACCGAGCTGTCTGCGATGGGAGTCCCGACCCTGGCCCTCGTCTTCGGCAACTCGACCGCCGGAGGCGCCTATGTCCCTGGGATGTGCGACTACGCGGTCCTGGTCGACAAGCAGGCCAAGGTGTTCCTCGGCGGCCCGCCGCTCGTGAAGATGGCGACGGGCGAGGAGTCCGACGACGAGGAGCTCGGCGGGGCAGACATGCACTCGCGGGTGTCCGGGCTCGGCGACCAGTTCGCGGTCGACGAGCGCGACGCCATTCGTATCGGCCGCCGGATCATGGGCGAGACCAACTGGCGCAAGCACGGCCCAGGTCCGAGCATGCCCGCCGACGCACCGCTGTACGACGAGGACGAGCTCCTCGGCATCGCCGCCGCGGACTTCAGAGTTCCGGTCGACCCACGTGAGGTCATCGCGCGGATCGCGGACGGCTCCCGGTTCGGCGAGTACAAGCCCGGCTACGGCACCGCTCTGACGACCGGTTGGGCGTCCGTCCACGGCTATCCCGTCGGGATCCTTGCCAACTCGCGGGGCATCCTCTTCAGCGAGGAGGCCAAGAAGGGCACCGAGTTCATCCTGCTGGCGAACCAGCTCGACGTACCCCTCCTCTTCCTGCAGAACTGCACCGGCTTCATGGTCGGCAAGTCCTACGAGCAGGGCGGAATCATCAAGGACG
>DATILB010000306.1:0-6399 GCA_035477015.1 Nocardioidaceae bacterium
CGAAGGATCCCGAGGTCGCCTCGGTGGCCGCCGAAGAGGTGCGGTTGCAGTCGGAGCGCGACGCCCGGATTGCCGTCGACTCGTGGGTGCGGGACCGCCGTGACGCCGAAAGGACGCGCGCTGCGATCGTCCGCCTCGAAGCGTGGCTGAAGGTGTTGGAGTCGGGCGCATGAGGTTCCTGCTCCAGTTCAGGTACACGATCCTGCTCGGCATCCTTCTCCTCGCGTACGTCGTCGCCATCGTGTGGGCGGTCGAGAGGGACCCTGAAGAGGCCCTCAAAGGCGCCGCCGTTGTCGCGGCGTACTGGCTCGGGCGCTGGTCCCAGTGGAAGCGCGCACAACCGAAACGCCAGAAGCGGAGGTACCCGCGATGAAGGTCAAATGCGAGTTCACCGTCGAGGTGGATCCAGCGCGCTGGGACGCCACGATGCGGCCTGGGGCTCTCGGCAACCGGCGCATGACCGTGGCGGAGGTGCGTCAGGATGTGAAAGACAGCGTCGCCGTCATCGGACAAGAGTTCATCAACGGGCAGTCGCTGTCGGGGAACATCGACCCCGACGAAGTGGACCACGAATCGATGCACTGGTGAGCGCCGAGAGGCAACCCTGCAACTGGCAGGCGTGCCGTCGATCCCACCGGACGGACGATAAGTGTTTCGCCTGGTGCAAGTGCCGCTGCCACACGACCGGGGCCCCCGAGCCGACGACGACCCTGTGCGCGGAATGCGGCAAGGCCTTCGACCCGGCGAAGGACTCGTTCATCACCTTCCACGAGCGAAAGGGTCCGTCGTTGAACTTCGACACCCTCGCGTGCCTGACCGCCCACGTGAACGACGAGGACCGACCATGAGCGCTGACGAGCGAGGAGCCTGCGGTTGCGCGCACGCACGTCACTACAGCGGCGACCAGCAATGCCTGACCCCAGGTTGTCCCTGCATGGCGTTCACCCCTGCGTCACCCGAGGGCCGTAAGCGTTGGCTGAGTGACCGCGAGTACGTCATCGACGCCCCCGAACCAACGGAACCGATGGTCACGCTGCGGATGCCGCTGTCGAACTGGCGGGGCATCGTCAACGGGATCGGGAAGTGGGCTGGTGGCAGCGCGAGCGAACACGAGATCCTGCAAGACATCGAACTGATCGACGGCCACGGCAGCGCCATCTGGTGGCTGAACAACTTCTACGGAGACCCTGATGATTGATGACACGTACGCCACCGAAGGAGATCAGCCATGACCCCCGAAGAACGCGCCGAGAAGCGGGAAGCCGCGATCGCCGGGATGGTCGCGAAGGGCCACACACGAGAGAGCGCCGAGGAACTGATCGGCGACATCACCAAGACCCTGTTTGGCCCGGGTGGGCGGTTCGGGGCAAAGTCCCCGGGCGACGAGGCGAGCAGATGAGCGCGGAGGTGCTGATGACCAGCGAGGACGCCGCCCGCCTGTCCACGATCGACCCGACCGTGCTCGGTGAACGGATCGGCCACGCCCGTCGGGCACGCGGGCTCACGCAGGCTGACGTCGCCGGAGCCGAGATCACTGCGGCGTACCTGTCGCGGATCGAGGACGGTCAGAGGCGCCCCGGGACGGGAGTGCTGGTCATGATCGCACGGCGCCTGGGTCTGACGCCCCGAGACCTGTTGGTCGGGGAGGAGCCCTCAACCCCGTCTGAACGCGAGGACCTGGCCAACCGCCGCGCCCGGCGAGTCGTCGAGGCTGTGACCGCGTGGCTGGCAGACGCGACCAACCCGACCGCTTACGGGACGCTGGTCCGGTCCGTTGACGAATGGCGATCCGCGACCTCGGCCCCGTCGTGCGATACCTGCAACGACACGGGCCGAGTCGAGTGGATGGTCGAGGTCAACGCCGTGGGCGAGATGGACGACGATGGCAAGGTCCCGTGCCTGGACTGCACCACCACCCCAAACTCCTCCCCGGCGCCGGATGCCGCAACATCCGCGCCTGCCGACGAAACCGTGGGCGTAACGGCCCCACAGGACGTCGCGCAGCGCGCCGGGGAGGACCCCGACGGCCCCGAGTGCGAGACGTGCGGAAAGACGACCTGCCCGGACGCCGCACTGGAGTCATTCTCCGCGCCTGTCCGGTGCGCATACGCCCCGGTCTACGAGGCGCTGAGGGCCGCCAAGGACTGTGACTACGGCTGCGCCCGGGATCTCACGAACCAGGGCGTCCGGATGTACGTCATCCCCGCTGTCGAGGCCCTCATCGCGGGGGCCACGGCGGTTCACCCCGACGCGGCCTCGTGGGAGCGTGAGGCGGACCGCCAGAGGGTCATGCACGAGGAGTGCCACCACGCGTTCGAGAAGGCCAGTGAAGGTCTCGCGGAGGCCACGGCCGTCGCGGTGGAACTTCAAGGCGACCTCGATCGGGCGCTGGCGAAGGCAGGTTCGGCGTTGGCCGACCGCGACTACTGGAAGCGGATCGCCGAATCGCACGGGCCGTGCGTCTGCAACACGGGTCCGAGCGTTGAGGGGCCGGACGAGTACTGCCCGCAGCACGGGCGCCGCTACGACGACGTGCTGGCCCGGCTCGTCGCTGCCAATCAACGCGCGGACGCCGCCGAGGCCTTGTGGGCGGAAGCCGGTGAGGACCGTGGCTGACCCCCGCGCACGACTCGCTGAGTTGATCGAGAAGTACGACCTGCGTGCCAGCAACCCGTCAACGAGGTACGCCCGAGCGAAGGACGTGGCAGCAGACCTTCACGACCTGCGCCGCGCTCTCGCCGAGGCGGCAGCGGGCGATGCTCAAGAGTGGGGCTTCGAGGCCATCGTCCCCGGCGTCAAGGACGGAGACCTGATGTACGTCACGCGCAACCAGTTGCTTGCCGAGACAATGCAGGCCGCCCGTCCACAGGTGCCGCTGCTCACGCGCTCTGCCGCCACGCCGTGGGTGGAGGTGAACGAGTAGTGGGCGCGTACTGGTTGGGCGTCGCCACGTTGCCCG
The DNA here is from genome assembly GCA_035477015.1 of Nocardioidaceae bacterium. Taxonomy (GTDB): domain Bacteria; phylum Actinomycetota; class Actinomycetes; order Propionibacteriales; family Nocardioidaceae; genus SSC3. The sequence continues at coordinate 2,960 of DATILB010000306.1, forward strand.
TGCTGATGTTGGCGTTCCTGCTGCTGGTCTCGGTCGGTCAATGGTTGCACTGGTGGCGCGAAGACCCGGGCAAGCGGCTGGGACGTGGGTTCACTCACGAGTTCGACTCTCGCGAGGACGGCCAGTGGTACCCGCACACGCAACACACCCACTACTGGCCGCCCGGGACGCCGTGGTGGCTGATCCGCAAGTGCGAGCCGCTGCGCTGTCGGATCTGTCTGCGCGATCCCCACCACAAACCCGCAGGGACAGCGTGAGGGGCGGGTCATACGCCGTCATGCTGGAGAACGGCATCGTCCAGCACCTGGAGCCGCATGGCCGGGTCCCGCGCGAGACGTTGTGCAACCGGCCGACTGCGACGATGACGGAGTTGTCCAGCGGTTCCGACGAGTTCGAGGTGTGCCGCACCTGCCGCGACCGGACCGTCCTCGCCGCGATCCCGTATCGGGCCGATTAGGCGATACACGGAAACCCGTGCTAAGGTTTCTCTTGTTGGGGCAAGAGGCCCCGCCGAACCCGAGGAGTCACCCGTGAAGATCGAAGCGCAGAACCTCACCAACAACAGCCGGATCGCCAACTACTCCGACGGCAAGGCAGCGCAGATCGAGGGCGTCATCCACGACCGGCTGGCAAACGTCGTGATCGTGACCGTCCGTCACCCGAAGACCAACGTTATGGAGCCGATCGTGTTCCGCCCGACCGAGACCGTCACCGTCTCATGAAGACCCGCAACCACTACGTCGACCCGCGCAAGTGCGTCACGCTCGGCGACGGCGCCACGGCGTACGAGGGTGACTACGTCCGCATCGGCAATGGCACCGGCCACCTGTGGCGGATCGCCCTGTTCTACGGCGAAGAGATCCACCTGATCGACGAGGTCACCGGTCGCAAGCGCAAGACCACCCGAGGCAACCTGATGCTCTCGTTCCACGGCTGACTTCTCGGATCCAGCCGAATAGTCCAACGCGCGGAGGCCTCCACACCGCGTAACCTCAAGAACTCCCGCAGGGTCGACCGGCCCCGCGGAACAAGGCTCGCGCCAGATCACCCGGCCCGGGCCGCCCATACCGCTCTCGAAAGGAGCATGAACATGATGATCGAGAACGAAACCGCGTTTCGCGTCCACAAGGCAGTGCTGATCAAGCGCACGCACAAGACGTACGAGGGTCTGAACCAGTCTGACCAACTGTCGACGCTGCTCGCGTCGTGGCGGATGAGCCTTGAAAAGGCGCAGGGTCTGGACTACCTGATGATGGTGAAGAACGGGGTGATCGTCGACGTGGCCACTGTCTACGGCGCCGAACGCATCCCCGCTCGGCACTACCCCGAAGAACCGCGCACTGATGAGGTGCGGCTGATCGCAGGAGCCCAAGCCCCCAAGATCGAGCACCTGATCGGGACAGACGTACGAAACAACTTCCGAAACCCGATCAACTACGTCGACATCAAAGAGCACACGAAGACAGGGGTCACGTCCCTCGTCCTGCCTGAGCCCACCGTCATCGATCCCAACGACTGAGCGGGGCGGCCACCATGATGAACACAACGCATCGCATCGCAGAGATCTTCGCCAAGCGCGAAGGCTGGACCAGCGAGGACGGCACCTACACCCGCGCTGGCATTGAGACCGGGGATCTGGCCGGGATGATCATGCTCGCCGCCCGTCGGGGCCCCAACCTCGGAGCCCGTGCCGACGCCGTGGACTTCGTGTTCGTGGCGGATGGCGACGGCGTCTGGGGCATTGGCCGCGCCGTCAAGGTGACGACCCGCCCGGGCCGCGAAGGCGCCCCCCACCGCTGTTTCCTCGTCGACCCGTACGACGTCCCGGCTGAGGTCCGCAAGGCCCTCGTCGGTCACCCGCGGCCGCACCCGTTCCGTGCGGGCGGAGGCGTCCAGTACGGCGTCCTGGTCGACGGAGTCGTCACGATGGACGCGCACAAGCGAGAGCCGGTCGCGTTGTGAAGACCTCTGACACTCACTGGACCCTCGGCGTCCTGGTCGGCTGGCCGGTCACACTGGTCATTGTGGCCGGGTTCGCCTCGGCCGCCTACGCCCTGTTCCGCAGGTCCAAGGCGCTGAAGGCCAACTCGTCGTACGCCGACCACAGGTTGCCCCTCGTATTTGGCTGGGCGGCTGCAGCGACCGCCGTCTTCATCTTCGGGGCTGTGGCCCTCTCCTCGTTCCCGTACGGCGCGCAGTACCACCAGTGGCGCCCGGTGTCCGGCACCGTGGCGTCGATCGACTCGCGTCTGGTGGCGGGCTCCTCAGCGGCCGACGAGAAGTTCGTGGTGACCTTCGAGGGCGGCCGTCAGCAGTACGGCTGCTCGGACACTCGGTGCGCCGGGATCGACGTCGGTGACGACCTGAGCCTGTCCTGCATCCGCAAGTGGGAGTGGGCCGCGGTCGGTGGCTACGACTGCCGCTACGTCGACTACAGCCCGCACTGATCCCGACACGCCTACCCGTGCTCCGATTAGACACGGCACGGGTAGGCGTGTATCGTCTCTCTTGTTGGGCCACGAGGGCCCGCCGAACCCGAGGAGTCACCATGCCGCGAGTCACCAATACCCCGAACGCCGTCACCGAGCACGTGGCGCTGCGCGGTCACCAGACGATGAAGGCGCTGATCGAGGCCGGATTCTGGGACAGCACCGTGTTCCGCGCGCTGGAGATGCGTCTCCTCACCGAGGTGCCCCGGCTCGGCGGCTACGTCGCCAGTGCCCCGTGCGCCACGCTGGGCAAGTGGGCACGCTGATGAACGACCTCACCGCCGACGAACTGGATGCGGCTTTCGCGACCGTCACGCTGCGCTACCCCGAACTGACGGGCGAGGCGCTGCACGCCAAGGTCCGCCGGATCGCCGCGATCATGCGCCACTCGCAGGACGCCAGCGTCTGGACGGCCCGCCGATGAGCGGCCTGAGGCGAACCGTCCCGGCCGACCACCAGCAGGTCAACCCGGCCGCCGAGCGCATCGCGCGCTTCCACAAGGGGCGCCGCGAGTTCAAGGACCTCGACCGCGAGGTCTACGACGCCTGGGTCATCAGCACGCTGTTGATCCACGTCGACGACGCAACCGCCGACGCCGCAATGGCGGGGGCGAAACGGAAAGCGAAGGAGGGCTGGCGCCCATGAACCCCGAAGTGAAGCAGAAGTGGGTCGACCGTCTGCGGTCTGGCCAGGACGTCCAGACACAGGGCACGCTGAAGCGGATGCGCCAAGTGGAGTGCGACGACAGGCCCGCGGGTCTGTGCTGTCTTGGAGTGCTGTGTGAGGTCGCCGTGGCCGAGGGGGTGATCCCTCCAGCGACCGTCCATGGGGAGTGGCACATCGGCAACTACGGCGGGGACGTGGCGTCCTTGCCGCACGCCGTCGTGAAGTGGGCCGAGACGGATAGCAGCGTTCCGGTGGTCACCTACGATGGCGCCCCTCAGGGGCTCC
>DATILB010000307.1:0-2944 GCA_035477015.1 Nocardioidaceae bacterium
CTGGGCTCGAGGGACGGGTCGACCCGGAGCTTGGCCAGTGCCTTGGCGCACTGGCTCTTGACCGTGCTCACCGAGCAGTCGAGGAGCTGTGCGGTCTCGACCTCGGTCCGGTCCTCGAGGTACCGCAGCACGACGACGGCACGCTGCCGCGGCGGCAGGTGCCCGATCGCCTCCCACAGGTCCTGGGCGTCGTCTCGACCGCCTGGCCCTGCTCGTTCGGGCATCTCCGCGGTCGGTGTCTCGCGGGTCCAGCGCCGGCGCCACCACGACGCGGACGTGGTGACCAGCACCCGTCGGACATAGGCCTCGGGCGGACCGTCGATCCGTCGCCAGGCGAACCACGCCTTGGTCAGCGAGGTCTGTAGGAGGTCCTCGGCGAGCTGCTCGTCCTGGGTGAGGAGGTACGCCGTCCGGAGCAGCGCCTGTGACCGGGCAATGACGAAGGCGTCGAACTCCGCTTCGTCAGCCATGCGATCACGACCCGTCGTACGGCGCCCGATGTTCGGGCACGTCGCCTCTCAAGACGCGCTGGGCCCTGCGAAAGGACGCCTCTAGATCACCGTAGACCTGGGGTTCGCCGCCACGAAGGCCGCGATCGCGTCGGCAACGGCCTCGGGCTGGTCGAGGGAGACGAACGTCTTCGCGTCGGGCACCCGCACGAGCTTCGCGTTGGGCAGGGTGCGCGCCAGCCGTTCCGCGTCGCTGATCGGGAAGAACTTGTCGTCCTCACCCCAGACGATCAGGGCCGGTACGTCGACGTCCGGCAGCTTCTCCGCGGCAGCCAAAGTGTCTCGAGCATGGGCGGCGCCGAAGAACTTCATGGCGTCGCGCCGGATCCGCTTGTCGGTGATGAGTGGCTCCACGAAGGACCGAAGAAGCTCGATCGGCTGGCGCTCCGAGTTGAGCGCCCCGAACGCGAACGGGGCCCGGATGAACAGCTCGAAGCGCATCGACTGGGCGAGCATGAAGCCGGCACCCGGAAGCCGGCCGGTCTTGGCGAGCAGCTTGAAGCCGTCAGGTGGGAAGTTCTCGAACGAGTCGCAGTTGGTAAGGACGATCCGCCCGATCCGCGACCGGTCGGTGGTCAGCAGCATCTGCGTCACCGCGCCACCGGAGTCGTTGGCGACGATCGTGACGCCGGTCAGGTCGAGGGCCTCGAGGAAGTCGCGGATGATCAGCGCGGCGGCGGGGGGTGCCAGGTCGGCGTCCGGCTTCATCGGCGTCCGATGCGAGCCGAACGGCCAGGTCGGCACGATGCAGCGCAGCCCTTGTTGCGACAAGAGCTCTGCAACGGGCTCCCACAGCTGGCCGTCGACAGCGAACCCGTGGACGAACACGACGGGCTCGCCGTCGCCGTACTCGCGGTAGTGGATGGTCCCGGCAGGCAGATCGATTTCCATACACACTGTATGTACATGCAATCTGTATGTATGTCAAGATCAGAGCGTGCCCCGACTGACTCAGGCCGAACGCCGCGAGACCACCCGGGCGTCGTTGCTGGCGGCCGGACGCAAGCTCTTCGCGACGCTTGGGTACGACGCCGTGGCGGCCGAGCAGATCGTCGCCGAGGCGGGGGTAACGCGCGGGGCGCTGTACCACCACTTCGACGGCAAGGCGGGGCTGTTCGAAGCCGTCTTCGTCGAGCTCGAGCACGAGCTCGTCGCGCAGTTCCCGCTGGACGAGCTCCTCGAGGATCCCTTCCAGGCCTTGCGATCAGGTGTGGTGCGTTTCCTCGACCAGAGTCTTCATGCCGAGGTCCAGCAGATCGCCCTGATCGACGCGCCCTCGGTGCTCGGCTGGGCGCGCTGGCAGGAGATCGAGGCCGAGGCCGGGCTCGGCCTGCTGCGTGCGGGTCTCGAGGCTGCGATGACGGCCGGTCAGCTCAAGAAGCTGCCCGTCGACGACCTCGCCACAGCGTTGCTCGGATCGCTGACGGAGACGGCGCTGTCAGTCGCGCGGGCCAAGGACCGCAAGGCAGCGCGCAAGCGTGCCGAGGTCGTGCTCCAGGCGATGCTCGACGGCCTCAGGCCGTAAGAGCCTTGTCGAGCGCAGCCGAGACGTGCAGCGTGGTGCAGGGGAAGACCGGGATCTCGGAGTCGGCCTGCTTCACCAGCAGCTCGAGCTCGGTGCACCCGAGGATGACGCCCTGGGCGCCGGCGTCCCACAGGTCCTGGACGAGCGAGACGACGTACCGGCGCGATGTGTCGAGCACGCGTCCGTGCACGAGCTCTTCGTAGATGATCCGGTTGAGCTCGTCGTGGTGCTTCTCCTCGGGCACGACGACGTTGAGGTCGTGTGAGGCGAGCCGCTCGACGAAGAACTTGCGGGTCATCGCGAACGTCGTGCCGAGCAGCGCGACGCTGGAGAGGCCCTGGTCCTTGACCGCGGTGGCGACGACGTCACCTAGGTGCAGGAGCGGAATGTCGATCGCCGCCTCGACCTGATCGGCCACCCGGTGGAACGTCGTGGTGCACAGCACCATGAAGTCGGCGCCCGCAGCCTCAACGCCCTGCGCGGCCTTCGTCATGATCGCCGCGACCTCGTCCCAGCGCTCTTCGTCCTGCAGTGCCGTCAGCTCTGAGAACTCGACTGAGCTCAGCACGCACTTGGCGGAATGCAGGCCGCCCAGCCGTTGCTCGATGCCCTGGTTCAGGAGCTGGTAGTAGACCGAGCTGCTCTCCCAGCTCGTGCCGCCGACGAGTCCAATGGTCTGCACGGGGCGAGTCTTGCACACCCTCGCTAGAGGACGAGGAAGAGTCCGATCAGCCCATCGCTAACGCGAGATCGTCAGGGCCGGCCAGGGCCACCGTGAGGATCGCGCCGACGACGCCGATCGCGTAGGCAGCAGGTGCCGGGACCAGGGTCTGGAACTTGGAGTCGGGGTGGCCAAGAGTGGCGAGTGACGTCATGAGATCCGGTGCACCTTGTGCTGGGCGGCCTGGGC
>DATILB010000308.1:0-2453 GCA_035477015.1 Nocardioidaceae bacterium
GTTCCGCCGCGCAAGGGTCAGTACGACGTGCGCCGCCGCGTCCGACATCTCGCTCAGCCCCGTGTTGCTGTTGTTGTTGTAGGTATCGCAGAACAGGTGGTAGCACGGGTCGTAGGGCTGACCCGCGACCCCGCCGTACACCTCCGCCTCGGCCGCAGTCTTGACGCCCTCGGCACCGGTGAAGAGGCCACCCGCCGGGATGTCGACGCCCGCTGCGATGAACGGACCGTAGTCGGACCGACCGCTGAACGGCGTCTCGGCCGAGGCCAGGCCCACCGCACTGAAGTAGTCGTGGAAGATCCGCTCGATCTCACCCGATCCCGCAGGGCCTGGTGCCGCCCCTGGACCGACCGGGAAGGCCGAGTTGTCACCGTCATACACGAAGCGAACGTAGTTCGGCGATCCGACCATGTCGAAGTTGACCATCGCCTTGATCTTCGAACGTTCCGACTGGGGTAGGGCCGCGACGTACCGGTTCGAGCCGATCAGCCCGAACTCCTCCGCGCCGAACCAGATGAACCGCAGCTTGTTGCGCGGGCTGATCCCCTGCGCCACCAGCTGCTCCGCGATCTCGAGGATGGTGGCCGAGCCCGAACCGTTGTCGTTGATGCCGGGACCGCGCGGCACGGAGTCGAGGTGTGCGCCGACGACGATGACGCTGTTGGGGTCACCACCGGGGCTTTCCGCGATCACGTTGCGCGTCGTTCTTGTTTCCGCGACACGGTCCACCCGGATCGTCACGGTGCTGCCCGTGCTGCCCGTGAGGATCCCGTTGGCGAGGTCCTGGCCGACTGCTAGCGATGTCCCGACCGCTGGTCCGTGGTCGCCCTCACCGAGCGTCCCGTTGATCACTGTGACGCGGCCGGCATCGCCGCCGTCGTTGAAGATGACCGACGCCACGGCACCAAAGGCGCGAGCGCGATCCGCCTTCTCGCCGAAGGGGCAGGTGCCTCGCTGCATGAGCGCGATCGAGCCAGCCGGCATCCCTGCGAAGTCGGAGTCCTGGCAGCCGGACGTCGTAAGGCCGGGCCCAGGGGCCTGCGGAAGGACCACGTCGACCGCCCAGACGTCCCTGGTCGTGCTCGCGATCGATCCCGAGAACGTCATGCTGGCGAAGTCGACGCCGTCCACGTACGTGGTGGCGTTCGGGGCGGTCTGCTGCAGCGTCGGAGGTGTCGCGTCCGCGTTGTAGACGAAGTCGAAGAAGAAGTCGGAGACCTGGTAGCCGGCTGCCTCGGCCTGCGCCGTGACGTAGTCCGCCGACGCCTCGTAACCAGCGCTACCGCCGACGCGATTTCCGCCGTTGAGGTCGCTGTGCGTCTGGAACGCTGCCTGGTGCCCGCGAACGCCTGCCAGTGTCACGGCGTTGCGCAGACCCTGGGTCTGCTTGACCTCGCCCGTTCCTCCAGCCGGCGCTCCTCCTGGGGCACCGACCGCCGTCACGGGTACGACGAAGGCAGCTATGAGAATGGCAGTACAGGACGCAGCTTTGATGGGTGTGCGCACACCGACCTCCTGGAGAGAGAGCCCCCTCGCTTGTGACCAGGTGTCACATTTTCCGCAGGCTAATCCCGCGGTCGGCGTGCGTCTAGATGGCCGAGGCCGTCAGGCGTCGAGGGACTCCAGCACTTCGTCCGGGATGTCGAAATTGCCGAAAACGTTCTGCACGTCGTCGAGGTCCTCGAGTGCCTCGACAAGGCGCATCACCTTCCTGGCGCCGTCCTCGTCGACGGTGACCTCCATCGTCGGGAGGAACTGCGCCTCCGCCGAGTCGTAGTCGAGGCCGGCGGCCTGGAGCGCACTGCGTACGGCGACGAGGTCAGCCGCGTCACTGATCACCTCGAAGGCGTCACCGAGGTCGTTGACCTCCTCGGCGCCCGCGTCCAGGGTCGCCTCGAGGACGTCGTCCTCGCTGACGTCCTTGCCCTCCTGGGCCTTGGGGAGTACGACGACGCCCTTGCGGTTGAAGAGGTAGGCGACCGAGCCAGGATCGGCCAGCGATCCGCCGTTGCGCGAGGTGGCAGTGCGGACCTCCATCGCGGCGCGGTTCCGGTTGTCGGTCAGGCACTCGATGAGCAGCGCGACGCCGCCCGGGCCGTAGCCCTCGTACATGATCGTCTGGTAGTCCGCTCCCCCGGACTCAGCGCCGGATCCCCGCTTGACCGCACGATCGATGTTGTCGTTCGGGACCGAGGACTTCTTGGCCTTCTGGATGGCGTCGAACAGGGTGGGGTTGCCAGCGGGATCACCGCCACCCATCTTGGCGGCGACCTCGATGTTCTTGATCAGCTTGGCGAAGAGCTTGCCTCGCCGGGAGTCGATGACCGCCTTCTTGTGCTTGGTGGTCGCCCATTTCGAGTGGCCAGACATGTCTCTACTTCCGTGTTGCGTTGCGTACGAGATCCAGGAAGAGGCCGTGGATGCGGTGGTCGCCCGAGACCTCGGGGTGGAAC
>DATILB010000309.1:0-6084 GCA_035477015.1 Nocardioidaceae bacterium
CTGGAGCAGACCGATGTCGGCCGTGTCGGCACCAGGCGTGTTCGTCAGCACCGTGGCCGAGGCCAGCACCAGGTCCCCGAGCTTGACCTGGGACGGGTCTAGCACGCCGGTCGGCGACGCGGCGGCCAGCGCAGCGGTGAGTCCGAGCAGCGACACCTTCGCGTCGGCAAGCCCGTTGTAGCCGAGCAGCGTCGTACCCAGCGCGTCGCCGAGGATCGAGCTGAGCAGCGACGAGTCCGCAGTTGCCAGACGCACGGCGAAGGAGCCCACGCCGAAGCAGGCTTGGTCCTCTTGGGCCGCGACTGCCCAGCGGGTCGCGCCACCGGTACCGCCGGCGAAGTTGAAGTCGGTGGTGGTCCCCGCGGCGATACGCACCGCGCTCGGGATCTCGCCTGCCGCAGTGGTAACGAAGTCACCAGTCCCGTTGAGCTTGCCCGCCGTCGCCGTGACGTTCGGCGCCGTGCCGATGGTGTCGCCGTTGCGCGCGACGCTCTGCGCGAGCGCGTTGGTCCACTCGGTCGAGACGACCAGCACGCTCGTCGTCTTGACGCCGTCGAGCTGACGAGCCATGTCAAGCGCGACCACGTCGGCGAGCGCCTGCATGTCGCGCCGGGCGACCCGCTGAACGCCCAGGTCGACCGCCATGGCGGCGATGAGCATGAAGGTCATCGACATCAGCGCCGACATCATGAGGACCGCGCCGCGCTCGTCTCGACGGCGGGCCCGGAGGAGCTGCAACATCAGCTAACCCGGGCGACAGACGTGTACGTAAGCGTGTCGGGCAGCATGACGCCGAGACCGGGCATGCCCGGCAGCAGGGCGTGGTCCTTGTAGTTGTAGGACAGCCCGACCGACACGCAGCTCTGCGACGTGTTGTTCGTGCAGGCGGCGACGACGACCGAGCAGGTGCCGACGTTGGTCCCACCCTTGGTCAGGGTCCCCGCGCCGGAGTCGCAGGAGACGCCGTAGCTCTCCAGCGCGTCGTTGACCGCGTCCTCGGCGTCCGGAAGGCGGAACCCGGCCTCGGATGCCACGGCCGCAGCCCGGGCGCCCTCAGCGGCGCCCTGGCTGATGCCCTGCCGGAAGCTGAGCATGTAGCCGTAACTGATAATCCCGACCACGAGCATGATCAGAAGCGTGGAGACCAGTGCGAATTCGACAACCGCAGCGCCGCGCTGATTACGCGAACGAATAGATAGCCCATACATAGTCGTGCCCTCCCAAGGCGACTTATGACCAGGTCCCTCCCATGGGCTCTGGTTGTGCAGGCGTGGGGATCGGCTCTCCCAAGCGATCGTTCCCCTGCCTGGCATGAACTGGGACGTCCCATCGTCCTGTTCATGACGCTGTTCGGCGAACCCTCTTTCACCGACTGTCCAAACTTTACCTTGAACTGTGGAAAACCGCGTAACGAACCTCGGTAAAATTCGTACAGCCCGCCTGCCGGTCCGGTCAGGACTTCGGCGGCTCGATCTCGGCAGGGTTGAGCTCCTCGACATTGACGTCCTTGAAGGTCAGCACCTTGACGTTCTTGGCGAAGCGCGCCGGGCGGTACATGTCCCAGACCCAGGCGTCGGTCATCGACACCTCGAAGAAGACGTCCCCCGCCTCGGTGCGAGCCTTCACGTCGACCTGGTTGCAGAGGTAGAAGCGCCGGTCCGTCTCGACGACGTACTTGAAGATGCCCACCACGTCGCGGTACTCGCGGTAGAGGTGCAGCTCCATCTCGGCTTCGTACTTCTCGAGATCCTCGGCGCTCACGTGGACACCTCCGTGATCAAGGGCAGCAGGGGTACGTCGGTCGGCTCATTGTCGCGGCCCTCCCGTGAGGTGACCGCCTCGACACGACGTACGTTGACGAACCTACGCCGATGGATCGCGCAGGGGCCATGCTCCTCGAGCGCGGCCGAGTGCGTCGGCGTGATGTAGCCCTTGTGCGTGAGGAAGTCGTAGACCGGGTAGTCGCCGTGCAGCCGGGTCATGATCCGGTCGCGGGTGACCTTGGCCAGGACCGATGCCGCCGAGATGCAGGCCGCGACCCGGTCGCCCTTCCACATGGCCAACCCGGGGACCTCGAGCCCATCGACAGGGAACCCGTCCGTGAGCACGTACGACGGTCGCACCTCGAGCCTGGCCAGCGCCCGGCGCAGCGCCTCGACGTTCGCGACGTGCATGCCGAGTCGGTCGCACTCCTCGTTGTCGACGACCACGACCGCCCAGGCCAGCGCCCGGGCCATGACCTGGTCGTAGCAGCGCTCGCGCGCCTTCTCCGTGAGCAGCTTGGAGTCGTTCAAGCCAGGCACCTGGCCGCGCTTGCCCTCAGGGAGGATGACAGCGGCGGCGACCAGCGGGCCGGCGCAGGCCCCTCGACCCGCCTCGTCCACCCCCGCGATCGGGTCCAGCCCGGCACGCCTCAGCGCGCGCTCGTAGCCGTACAGGCCGGCGTCACGTCGTACCGTCAGACCTTGGGGCAATGCGCTCATTCAAGAGCCTCGTAGGTGTCGGGTCGGTGCAGGAACTTGGCGTGGCCCAGGGGCCACACCACAGCGAACACCTTCCCGACGACGTCGTCTACCGGCACGAAGCCACCACCGGGGTCGCCCAGGTGGGCCCGGCTGTCCGCCGAGCTCGGCCGGTTGTCACCCATGACCCAGAGATACCCTTCCGGGACCGTCTGGTCGAACTTCCGCTCCGACGGCTTGGCCCCCGAGGCGATGTAGTCCTCCTCGTTGAGGGGGATGCCGTTGACGGTGAGCCGGCCGTCGTCGTCGCAGCACACGACGTGGTCACCGCCGATCCCGATGACCCGCTTCACCAAATGACCACCGGTCGGGTAGAGCCCGAAGACCTCGAGCACCTTGGCGAAGCCGGTCGCGGCCTGCTTGCCTTCGTCGGTGCCGAGCCACCCGCCCGGGTCCTCGAAAACGACGATGTCACCCCGCTCCGGACCTCCGGACCAGTACGACGGCTTCTCGACGAGGATGCGGTCGTTGAAGACCAGGGTGTCGTTCATGGAGCCGGACGGAATGTAGAACGCCTGCAGGAAGAAGGCCTTGATGACGACGGCGAGGACCAGGGCGAGCGAGAGCAGCAGCACCATCTCGAGGCCGAGTGGAAGGTGCTTCTTCTGCTTCTCGGGAGCAGAACGAGACGACCGCGCCGCTTCCGCGTCACCCTCGTCGAACCCTGAGTCGGGATCGTCGGCGGGACCGGATGCGTCGCGGTCGTTGCCGTCTTGCTCACTCACGCCGTGAGCCTACGTGGCAGGTGTCAGCGGGTCGGGATGGACTCGCGCTTCTCCTTGATCTTGGCTGCCTTGCCGCGCAGGTTGCGCAGGTAGTACAGCTTCGCGCGGCGGACGTCACCGCGGGTCACGACCTCGACCTTGTCGATGATCGGGGTGTGCAGCGGGAAGGTGCGCTCCACGCCGACGCCGAAGGAGACCTTGCGAACGGTGAAGGTGCGGCCGATGCCGGAGCCGGAGATCCGGATGCAGACGCCCTGGAAGACCTGGACGCGGGAGCGGTTGCCCTCGACGACCTTGACGTGGACCTTCAGGGTGTCGCCGGCGCGGAAGGCCGGGATGTCGTCGCGCTTCTGAGCGGCGGCGAGCTGGTCGATGACGTTCGTCATTGTGTCTCCTCGAAGGCGCCACAGGTCACCCACGGATGTGGTGTGTCAGGTTCGTGCGGCCTGGTTTGCGTCATGCGGTGCTCCCCCTGTGGCAGGTGGACCGCCGGCCTCCGACACGATGATCGGATGGTCGTGGCGCAGGGCCAAGGAGCAAGTCTGCCATGTCGCGGCCCAGGAGCGGAAATTGCCGCTCGCTCGCCCAGGATCCAGCACTCGAACCGCACGTCCAGTCGAACTTTCGTCACCGTTGCCGCGGTGCGGTTGCGGCGTGGTTCCCTTGGCATTCCTTGATTGCTCGCTCCGCTCGCCGGGGGCCGAGCTAGCGGGAAAATCGCCGCTTCTCCAGCCGTACGGCGTGCGGGTCGCCCTCCATCGGGCCGATCAGCCGGTAGCCCGCCTTCTTGTACATCCGGAGGTTCTCCTCGCTGCGGGCTCCCGTGAAGAGGCGGAGGACGGTCGCGTCGGCGGGGGCGGCGGCCTCGATGTGCTCGAGCAGCCGACGACCCAGCCCGCGGCCCTGGAGGTCGGGCGCCACCATGAGCCGACCGATGTCCCAGGCCCCGCTGCGGGAGAGCCGGCCGCGCACTCCACCCACCAGACGCTCGCCCGAGCGTGCGACGAAGACCGTCCAGTCGTCCATCCAGGCGCGTACCTCGTCGTACGACTCGGAGAGAGCCGGGATCGTCAGGATCTCGTTGGCCAGCGCCTCCTGGACCCAGCACGCCCGCTGGAGGGTCAGGATCTCCCCCGCGTCCGACGGCTGGGCCGGCCGGACCTCGATGTCGCCCTGCACGTGCGACGGGTGCAGCAGGTCGGGGCGACGGCTCGCCGTACGACGGACGGCCTGGTCGTGCCGCCACGCCTCGATGGCGCCGTGGTTGCCCGACAGCAACACCTCGGGTACCTCGAGCCCACGCCACGAGGCGGGCTTGGTGTAGACCGGGTACTCCAGGAGCCCGGCGCTGCCGTGCGACTCCTCGGACAGCGACTCGGGGTTGCCCATGAAGCCCGGAAGCAGGCGTACGACGGCCTCGGTGATCACGAGCGCGGCGACCTCCCCGCCGTTCAGCACGTAGTCACCGATAGAGACCTCCCGGACACGACCGACGTACTGGTCCATCACGCGCTGGTCGATGCCCTCGTAGCGACCGCAGGCGAAGACCAGGTGCTGCTCCCTCGCCAGCTCCTCGGCCACTGCCTGGCTCAGCGGCTCCCCGCTCGGTGTCGGTACGACGATGAGGGCCCCCTCGGCAACGGCGTCGAGCGCCTCGCCCCACGGCTCCGGCTTCATGACCATGCCCGCGCCACCGCCGTACGGGCTGTCGTCGACGGTGTGGTGCCGGTCGTGGGTCCACTGCCGCAGGTCGTGCACGTGCACGTCGATGAGCCCCTTGTCGCGCGCCTTGCCCGCGAGCGAGAGCTCGAGCGGAGCGAGGTACTCGGGGAAGATCGTGACGACGTCGATCCTCACTCTTCGGGCCCTTCGCCGGGCTCATCGTCGGGGAGCGGAGTGAGCAGCCCAGGACGGTCCTGGATCTCGAGGCGGCCGGCAGCGACGTCCACGACAGGAACCAGGGCAGCCACGAACGGCACCAGCACCTCGCCGTCACCGGTCTTGATCGAGAGCAGGTCCTGGCCTCCGGCGTGGATCACCTCGGAGACCACGCCTACGGACGCCCCGTCGGTGGTGTAGGCCGCCAGCCCGACAAGCTGATGGTCGTAGAACTCCTCCGGGTCCTCGGGCAGCTCGGTTGGGTCGACGGTCACGCTGAGCACGAGGTTGCGGGCAGCCTCGGCGGCGTTGCGGTCGGGGATCTCCGCGAAGACGATGAGCAGCCGGTCCTGGTGCCAGCGCAGGCTCTTGATGGTGAGCTTCTGCCGGTCCGAGCCGTTGGGCCGGGTTGCGTCCAGCACGGCCCCGACCACGAAGCGCCGCTCCGGCTCGTCGGTCCGCGGCTCGACCGAGACCTCGCCCTTGATGCCGTGGGCCTTGCCGATCCGGCCGACCACGACCTCCTGCTTCGTCATGCGCCGGCTCCACCATGTCTCGCGGGGCCGGTGAACGCCCGGGCGTCTACTGCGGTCCGCAGAAAGTCGAACTGCACGCGGCGTCGCCGCGGTGCGGTGACCCGTGGTCGCCTTTCGTGGGTCCTTGGCTCGCTCCGCTCGCTCATGGGGCAAAGCCTCGCAGACAAGCAGGTGGGCGGCATCCGGGGGGAGGCCGCCCACCTTGGTGAGGGAAGGTTAGCTAGTCCGAGTTGCAGATGAAGTCCTCGAAGTGACCCGGGGTCGACGAGAACGCCTTGCCCGAGTTGTGCTTGAGGTCCGTCGTGTAGACGAGTGCCAGCTCTCGGAAGGCCGACGTACCCGGTGTCGAGACATCCGCCAGCACCGGTCGTCCGGTGAAGTCGGCCGTCGCACCCGTGACGTACGCCAGCTTGTTCAGACCCT
>DATILB010000310.1:0-5473 GCA_035477015.1 Nocardioidaceae bacterium
CTCGGCAGAACAGGTCCACCAGGTCGGGGTCGAACTGCCCGCCCCTGCGGGTCCGTGCCATGGCGACAGCCTCGTCGACGCCTCCGGTGCAGTGGAACACCTCGGTCACATCGGCAATGTGGACCAGGCGAGCGGCGGTAAGCACCTCCTCGCCCTTGACGCCTACAGGACCCCCCTTCCCGTCCCAGCGCTCGTACGCCTGCCTGACACTGTCGCGGACGGCCTCCGGCAGACCCAGGTCAGCGCTGAGGGAAGCACCCGCGGTCGTGTGGTTGTCGTAGATCGAGTCGAGGTCGTGGCGCCCTTCGGCGATGAACCCGACGCCTGTCTTGAGCCGCTCGCCGAGGGGTCGGCCTTCCCCCAGGTGTCGCACCAGGAAGGCCAGGCTGCTCATTGCGTCACTGACGTCGACGTACGTCGCGGCGTGCTTGAAGGTCTGGTCGTCACCGAACCACTTCGCCAGCTCGTGCGCGTCGACGTGGCAGCCGAGCCAGGCCAGCATCGAGGAGTAGTAGACGACCTCGCGCTCCGCCTCGGACAACCCGAGCCGTTCGGCCAGGTGCAGCGCGATGTAGGTCTGACGTTGAACGTGCTCGGTCGGGTGGCCCAGGCCGAGGTCGGCTCCGAATGACAGCGCCGCCAGCAGCTCGGTGAGGCGAACGCCGGAGGCCATGCCCCGATTGTGTCGCGAGTCAGGACGTCAGGTGCAGGGGCACGACGAAGTCAGCGATGATCAGGACCACGCTCATGATGAGCAGGAACCCGGCGCTGGCATAGGCGAGGGGCAACAGCTTCGCCACGTCGACGAAGCCGGGGTCCGGCCGGCCACGTAGGCGGGCGACGCCTCGTCGGGCCGATTCGTACAGCGCGCCGGCGATGTGGCCGCCGTCGAGCGGAAGCAGCGGCACGAAGTTGAACATTCCGATGAAGAAGTTGAAGCCGGCCAGCAGCATCAGGACGAAGACGACCTTCTCGGTGATGGTGAACTCGTCGTGCGCGACCGTCTCCCCGGCGAAGCGGCCGCCGCCGACGATACTGACCGGGCTCTCCGGGTCACGCTCCTCGATGCCGACGATCGCCTGGGCGACGTCCCAGACCTTGACCGGCAGCGACGCGAGCGCGACCACGGTCTCCTTGGTCATGTCGCCCATCTGGCCCAAGGTGTAGAGCGCACCGCCCGTCTCGAGCCGGGACGTCGGACCGACGCCGAAGAAGCCGACCCTGATCTCGGTGTCGTCGACCGCCGACGTGGGCCGCAACGCGACCACGGTCTTCGTCGTGATGCTCATCGCAACACCGTCACGAACGATCCCGACGACTGCCTTTCCGGCACCGTTGGCGCGGATCAGCGTGCTCAGCTGGGCCCAGTCAGTGATCTCGGTGCCGTTGAAGGAGGTGATCCGGTCACCGTTCTTGATGCCCGCGTCGTGCGCCGGCGCGATCGGGTCGTCGCTCGGCCTCGGCGGCGTGTGGGTGACGCACTCCCGGCCGTCCTGAGCCGCCGGCACGATGCACGGGGAGATGTTCGCGACGATCGGGTCGAGGACCTCGTCGCGAGGGTTGCCATGCGTGGCGAACACACCCCAGAAGATGAAGAACGCGATCGCGATGTTCACCGACGGCCCGCCGGCCATCACGATGACCTTCTTCCACGACGGCAGCTTGTAGAACAGCCGGTCCTCGTCGCCAGGCTTGATGTGCTCC
The DNA here is from genome assembly GCA_035477015.1 of Nocardioidaceae bacterium. Taxonomy (GTDB): domain Bacteria; phylum Actinomycetota; class Actinomycetes; order Propionibacteriales; family Nocardioidaceae; genus SSC3. The sequence goes on from DATILB010000310.1 coordinate 1,705, forward strand.
ATCTCCGCACTGCGGGCGTCCGAGATCAGCTGGGTGAAGAACCCGGTGCTGCTCTGCCGGAGCACGGTCGGGTCGCCGTCCTTGCCCGGCGGCAGCATGCCGACGAGCTTGACGTAGCCACCGAGCGGGAGAGCTTTCAAGCCGTACTCGGTCTCGCCACGCTTGCGCGACCACACCGTGTTGCCGAACCCGATGAAGTACTGCGTCACCTTCACGCCGAACCGCTTGGCGGGGATCATGTGACCGAGCTCGTGCAACCCCACGGAGATCGCCAGACCGACGACGAAGACCACTACACCGAGGGTGTAGAGCAGAACGTTGGTCACGCGGCGGATCCCCTTACGATGGCGGCAGCCTGGGCGCGCGCCCAAGCGTCAGCGTCGAGGACGTCCTCGACGCTCAGGTCCTGCTTTGAGAGTACGTCGTGGGAGTCCAGGACGGTGCCAATGGTGCTGACGATGTCGGTGAAGCGCATCTCGCCGGCCAGGAACGCCGCCACGCACACCTCGTTGGCGGCGTTGTAGACCGCGGGCGCGGTCCCCCCTCGAGTGCCGGCGTCGCGGGCCAGGCGTACGGCGGGGAATGCCTCGTCGTCCAGGGGCGCGAAGTCCCACGTCTGCGCGGTGCTCCAGTTCACGGGCGGCGCCGTGTCCGGGACCCGCTCGGGCCAGGCAAGGCCCAGGGCGATCGGGATGAGCATGGTCGGCGGGCTGGCCTGGACCAACGTCGACCCGTCGACGAACTCCACCATCGAGTGCACGACGGAGGTCGGGTGCACCACGACCTCGATCCGGTCGAACGGGATCCCGAAGAGCAGATGCGCCTCGATCACCTCGAGGCCCTTGTTGACCAATGTGGCGGAGTTGATGGTGACCACCGGGCCCATGTCCCACGTCGGGTGCGCGAGCGCTTGCTGCGGAGTCACGTCATGGAGGTCGTCCCGGGCTCTCCCGCGGAAGGGCCCCCCGCTCGCGGTGAGCACCAGTCGGCGGACCTCGTCCGGCGTACCGCTGCGGAGGCACTGGGCGAGGGCGCTGTGCTCGGAGTCGACGGGCACGATCTGACCCGGCTTGGCTCGTGCCGCAACGACGGGGCCGCCGATGATCAGGGACTCCTTGTTTGCCAGAGCCAGGGTGTTCCCGGCATCGAGGGCCGCCAAGGTCGGCCGCAGGCCCACTGCACCCGTGATGCCGTTGAGCACGACGTCGCATGGGCGCGCAGCGGCCTCGACCGACGCGTCCTCGCCCAGACCGGCGTACGCGGGTGCGAACTCAGCGACCTGAGCCTCGAACAGATCCGGGTTCGACCCACCCGCCGTCAGCCCCACCACGCGGAACCGATCGGGGTTGCGGCGGACGACGTCGAGCGCCTGCGTGCCGATCGACCCGGTCGAGCCGAGGATGACGATGTCGCGAGAGGTCACCCCGGCATTCTCCCAGGGTGACTGACTCGCTCGAAATCCGGCGCACGGGGCCGCCCCGGACCTATTGTGGGCCGAGTCAGGGAGAAGGAGGGGCCACATGGGTGTGTCAGCGGTCGGCCAGACCGGCATTCGCCCGCGCACCTTCCGGCTGCTCTTCGTCCTGGCCTGGGCGGTCGCCATTGTGATGATCTACCTGCTCGCGCCCGCGGTCGTGCCCGGTCTGCAACGGGCCGCGGAGGACAAGTGCAACGTGATGAACGGCGGGAACTACCGCAGTTTCAAGCTCGAGTGGGTGCTGCCGCAGCCGCCCAACTGGGACCGGCCGCACTGGTTGTGCAAGGACAGGCGTGACCTGGACAAGCCCGGCGTGAGCTTCGGCTGGTGGGTCAACCCGTTCAAGGACTACAAGGAGTACCCCGAGGTCTGACGAGGGGTCCTAGTCCTCGCGTTGACCCCACGGCGACCCGTACGCCGTGAGCAGGTCAAGGAACGGCACCGCGTCGAAGGCCTCCGGCCCGAGCACGCCGCTCCCCTCCCAGACGCCCGTGGCGAGCAGCTCGAGCGCGATCACCGGGTTGATCGCGGTCTGCCAGACCACGCACTGGTGGCCGTACTCCTGCATCGTCCACTCGTTGTCGACCACGTGGTACAGGTACGTCGACCGCGGCTGGCCGTCCTTGCCGGTGCCCGTGACGAACAGGCCGGCGCAGGTCTTGCCCTTCATGCGCGGCCCGACGGTGGCCGGGTCGGGCAGGACGGCGGCGACCACGTCCCGCGGACTGACCTCGACTCCCTTGACCCGCACCTTGTCGGTCCGGTCCAGGCCGAGCGTGTTGAGCACCTTGAGGATGTTGATGAACTCGTCGCCCAGGCCGTACTTGAAGGTCGCGCGCTTGCACTCGACCCAGCGCGGCATGAGGAGCACCTCCTCGTGCTCGACGTTGACGCACTCGACCGGGCCGATCCCTTCAGGGAACTCGAACACCTCGGGCTCGCTGAACGGCGGGGTGGTGTGCCAGGCGCCGTCCTGCCAGATCACAGGCGGGTTCAGGCACTCCTCGATCGTGGTCCACATCGAGAACGACGGCGCGAAGATCTCGTTGCCGTCGTCGTCGGTGACCACGAGGTTGGCGCCGTCGCGGGTGCCGAGCTCGTCGATCTCGGAGAACAGGTGGTCGGCGGCGTATCTCGCGAACACGTCGGACAACCCCGGCTCGACCCCGATCCCGACGAGTGCGAGACGGCCGGCTTGCTCCCAGTCGGGGGCGACAGCGAACTGCTCGTCGCCGAGCTTCACTCCGCACAGCTCGTGCGGCTTCTCGGGATGCGGTTTCGAGAGAGACATGGCCATGTCGAGGTAGTCGGCACCCGCGGCCAGTGCTCCCTCGAAGATCGACATGTTGAAGATGGGGTCGACCGCGTTCATCACGTGGGTGATGCCATGCTCCTTGACCAGCGCGGAGACGGTGTCGGCGCTTGACGCGTCGACCTGGGCGGCCGAGAAGCGCGAGTCCGCCGCGGCAGCCTTCTCGGCCCGGGCCAGGTCGTAGTCCGCGCACACGATCGTCTCGAAGAAGTCGCGTCGTGCTGCGATCGCCGCGAAGGCTCCGCCGACGCCACCGGAACCGACCAACAGAATTCTCATGTCACCCTCCAGGTGATCGTCGTCAGGCGTGGTGCATCGCAAGGCGGAGGAGCGAAGGCGGGATCAGGCGGAGCCCCCGTCGAGCGACGAGAACGCAGCGAGGTGCCGCGGATGACGGCGATCACCCCCCGATGTAGGACATGACGTGCTTGATGCGCGTGTAGTCCTCTAGCCCGTACATGGACAGGTCCTTGCCGTAGCCGCTGTGCTTGAAGCCGCCATGCGGCATCTCGGACACGAACGGGATGTGGGTGTTGATCCAGACCACGCCGAAGTCCAGCTTGCGGCTCATCCGCAGCGCCCGGCCGTGGTCCTTGGTCCACACACTCGCCGACAGGCCGTACTGGACTCCGTTGGCCCAGGCCAGGGCCTCTGCCTCGTCGCTGAACCGCTGCACGGTGATGACCGGGCCGAAGATCTCGGTCTGGACCTGCTCGTCGTCCTGCTTCAGACCGGAGACGACGGTCGGCTCGTAGAAGTAGCCGGCGTCGCCCTGTCTCCGACCTCCGGTGTGCAGCGTCGCGTGGTCGGGAAGCCGGTCGACCATGCCAGTTACCCGAGCCAGCTGGTCAGCGTTGTTCAGGGGGCCGTAGAGGACGTCCTCGTCGTCGGGCATCCCGGTCTTCGTGTTCTTGGCCTGCTCGGTGAGCGCGGCGACGAAGTCGTTGTGGATCCCCGGACCGGCGAGCACGCGGGTCGCC
>DATILB010000311.1:0-4032 GCA_035477015.1 Nocardioidaceae bacterium
ACCTGCGCACGGCGCTGCGCGCCGGTGCCACGGACGAGGAACTGGCCGACCGCTGGCGCATCGCGATGGCGGGGAAGCGAGCCGGCCACGGTATCGACGATGTCTCGTTCCTCCAGCCGACGCGTCCTATGTCAGCCATCGGGGGCTGACGCCGGCTCCACGTCGCGCAGGAAGCTCCGGGCCTTGAGGAAGTCCGAGAGCGACTCGCGGTGCTCGTCGCACGCCAGCCACGTCTTGCGCCGGTCGGGCGTGTGCAGTTTGGGGTTGTTCCAGAGAAGGGACCAGGTCGCCGTGGCCTGGCACCCCTTGGCGGAGCATCTGAGTCGCTCGGATTCCACCCCCGAAGGCTACGTCGGACGCCTGGCGGGGCCCGGTCCGGACCCCTTCGTGGATAGTTGGAAAACAGAGTTCACCGTGCAAGAATCGCGGTCGGCGCTCGGCTCAGCATCCCCCGTCTGAGTCGAGTGCCTCAGGTGCCGGACTCCCGTGGTCGCGTCTGCGTGATCCGGCACGGCAGCCCGTGGTCCTCGTTGCCGCGCCTCCGCCTACCCCTGGTCGGCTTGGAAGTTGCTTGTTGGGCCTTCGCCGATCGACTTCGCGCCGGCGTTCCCGTCGAACAGGTCTGGCCCACCAGGGTCGGGCGAGGAGCCCGCATTCGCCATGATGACGGCGATGTACGGCAGCACCAGCGAGCCGATGATGAACACCACACAGATCCACTTGGGCGCTGGCGACAGGTAGAAGCCGACCCCGAGCACGAAACAGGCCGTGCGGATTCCCATGGTGATCATGTAGCGCTTCTCGCGCGCCCAGAGGTCCTCGCTGTGGGATCGGGACGCGGAGGTGATGCGCACCGGCTCGGGCTTTCCTCGCGCCATGGCTCCACCGTACGCCGCAGGAGCTCCCAACCAATAAGGTGGGCAGACCAGTCGACCCCCAGCTCTGGAGGCAGCACATGTCCAACCGGACCTACCGCGTCACCGAGATCGTCGGCACCTCGCCCGACGGCATCGACCAAGCCGTCAGGAACGGCATCGAGCGCGCCGCAAAGACACTCAGGCACGTCGACTGGTTCGAGGTCACCCAAGTGCGCGGCCAGGTCAAGGACGGCGAAGTGGAGCACTTCCAGGTCGGCATCAAGGTCGGTTTCCGTCTCGAGGACGAGTGACCTTCGTCTCGTCTCGGCGAGGCGTCTCAACCTGGATTCGGAGTACCCATGGGTAATGGCTACGGTCCGTAATCGTGAGCAGATCTGTACTCGTCACGGGCGGCAACCGCGGCATCGGCCTCGCGATCGCGCGGGCGTTCGAGGCTGCCGGGGACAAGGTCGCGATCACCTACCGCAGCGGTGAGCCCCCCGAGGGCTTCCTCGCGGTCAAGTGCGACGTCACCGACCAAGCCGCGGTCGACGCCGCCTTCGACGAGATCGAGGCAGCACAAGGACCCGTCGAGGTGCTCGTCGCGAACGCCGGCATCACCAAGGACACCTTGGTGCTGCGGATGAGCGACGACGAGTGGTCGTCGGTGATCGACACGAACCTCACGGGGTCGTTCCGGGTCGCCAAGCGAGCATCAAAAGGCATGCTCCGGCTGCGTCGCGGACGCATCATCTTCATCTCGTCCGTCGTCGGGCTGCTCGGCTCGGCCGGACAGGTCAACTACGCAGCCTCGAAGTCGGGGTTGGTCGGGATGGCCCGCTCACTCGCTCGTGAGCTCGGCTCACGAGGGATCACTGCGAACGTCGTGGCTCCCGGTTTCATTGAGACGGCCATGACCGACGAGCTGTCCGACGAGCTCAAGGCCAAGTACAAGGAGCAGATCCCGCTCGGCCGGATGGCGACGACCGACGAGGTCGCGTCCTCGGTCGTCTTCCTCGCATCGGACGGCGCGGCGTACATCACGGGGGCAGTCATCCCCGTCGACGGCGGCCTCGGCATGGGCCACTGACCAAGGAGTTTCGAAGCATGGGCATTCTCGAGGGCAAGCGCATCCTGGTTGCGGGCGTCACGATGGATACATCGATCGGTTTCGCCACCGCGCGTGTCGCGCAAGAGGAGGGCGCGACTGTTCTCGTGTCCAACTTCGGCCGCGCGCTCGGCATCACCAAGCGCATCGTCTCGCGGCTCCCGAAGGAGGCGCCGGTCCTCGAGCTCGACGTCACCGACCAGGAGCACCTCAACCGGCTCCCCGACCTGGTCAAGGAGCACGTCGACGGACTTGACGGTGTCGTCCACTCAATCGCTTATGGCAACCCGGCGACCGTGCTGGGCGGCAACTTCCTCAACGGCCCGTGGGACGACGTGGCGCAGGCCGTGCAGGTGTCGGCGTACTCGCTCGCGTCCCTGACCAGAGCCACGCTGCCCCTGATGGGCCCGGGTGGCTCGATCGTCGGGCTCACCTTCGACGCGACGGTCGCCTGGCCGGCGTACGACTGGATGGGTGTTGCCAAGGCGGGCCTTGAATCGACCTCGCGTTACCTCGCCCGCGACCTAGGGCCGCAGGGCATCCGCTGCAACCTCGTCGCAGCCGGTCCGCTGAAGACCCTCGCCGCGAAGGCCATCCCCGGCTTCGAGGAGCTCGAGTCCAACTGGAACAGCCGCTCACCGCTGGGCTGGGACGAGTCCGACCACACTCCGACGGCCAAAGCCGTTGTCGCGCTGCTCTCGGACTTCTTCCCCGCGACGACGGGCGAGATCGTGCATGTCGACGGCGGCTACCACGCGATGGGCCTCTGACCGGACCCTGCCGCGCGGGCGGCTGGAGAGGTAACGTGGTTGGCCTCCCAGTGAAACAAGTGGACGCATGGCCTTCAGCCTGCAGGAGCTCGAGCGGCGGCTAGCAGAGGCACGCGCGAAGCTCGACGCGATTCCGCCCTCTGTCGAGCCGGGCGACCGCGACCTCGAGATACTGCGCCTCGAGGGCGAGATCGAAGGCTACGAAATAGGGATCCGGGATCTCGTGGCCGAGCGAAACGCGGAGCGGCTCGAAAGTTCGCGGATCGCGCGGGGCCTGCGCAACTGCGGAGTGCCCTTTGCTCTCGCTGCGGTCATCGTGCCCGCCGCCGTGCTCTTGGGCATGCACTTCCTCGGCGATGACCAGGACGCCCCCGACGCGTGCACGGCCACGACCACCCTCGGCGACGTGCGCGTCCAGCTGGTCGCCGCCTGCGAGCCGGACACCACCACGACCCCCACCTCGCCCCCATCGGGCCCGGACGCGTCCCAACCCGATCCCGCCGACCTCCCCGCCGGACAGGTCCTCTACCAGGGCACCAGCGGTGGCCAGCTCGGCTGTATCGCGTGTGACGGCCAGAGCCGGTTCATCAGCATCGAGGACTCCACCACGGGCCTGGGCGATGCCGCACGTGCCGGCCAGGAGATCGTCTGGCCCGAGAACGGCGTCGTCGTCGACTTCGGGATCCAGATCCCGCAGCCCAACGAGGGCCGCTACGGCATCAACCTCTTTGTCAACGGCGGGTACAGCGTCGGCTGCCCCATCGAGACAGGATCGAGCTCGTGCCGTGTGCTGGCAGGCCAGGAGCCAAGCCCACTCGCGACCGGCGACCGTGTGACGATCATCGTCGGTGAGCAGGGAATCGTCGACGAGAACGGCGTGCCGGTCGAAGAGGGCGACTTCGTCCTCGAGTGGTGGTTCGTCTTCCAGCCCGACTGAGTGCCAGCACCCCGGGGATTCCCTCGTTAGTGGGACGCTGACCCGACGGTGTCCTCCTGCTTGATGTGGGACATCAGCTCGACCACCTCAGCGCGCTGGGTGTCGCTGAGGCCACCCCAGCCGGGCTGGTATCCGTAGACCTCACGCAGTGACGAGGCGGACTCGTCCCCGTTGAGCATGTCGATGTCGTCGATGTCGACGAGACCCGGGTGCGCGACCCCGACCGCCTCAGACAGCCGGAGCAGGTCGCGACGCAGGGTCTTGATGTAGTTGGCGCAACGCACTGACTTGAGCTCAGGGTCGAGTCCGTGGACCAGCCAGGGCTTCTGAGTCGCCACGCCGGTGGGGCAGTGGTCGGTG
>DATILB010000312.1:0-2415 GCA_035477015.1 Nocardioidaceae bacterium
CCGGGACCGTTGCGTAGCGGAGGACCACACGCCTGCCAGGCGCGTCGGACAGCATGCCGTCCTCGACGATCTCGATGCCCGACGTCGCGCGGAGCCCCAGCATCTCGTTGCGGGTGTATGCCGCGTTGCCCTCGCTGCTGCGGCCGACGAGAACGACCTCGCGCACGCGGCTGCGGCGCAGCTCGGCCAGAGCGTGCGGGGCGATGCTCGTGGTCGACAGCGACTCGGGGTCGCTGAGCAGGATGCGTGCGACGTCGAGGGCGACGTTGCCCATGCCGATCACGACGACGCGCTCGGTGTCGAGCGAGAACGCGTCAGCTGGCACGTCGGGGTGGCCGTTGTACCAGGCCACGAACCGAGTCGCGGCGTGCGCACGCTCCTCGCCCGGAACCCCGAGCTTGCGGTCCGAAGGCGCACCGACGGCGTAGATCACGGCGTCGTGACGCTTCATCAGGTCCTCGTGCGTGAGGTCGACGCCGATCTCCGTGCCGAGCAGCAGCTTGAGCCGCGGGTGGTCGTAGAAGCGGGCGAACGTGTGACCGACCTTCTTGGTGGACGGGTGGTCCGGCGCGACGCCCCACTTGACCAGGCCGCCGGGCGTGCTCAGCCGGTCGACCAGCGTGACGCGGGACGCGGTGTGGAGGAGCAGGTCCTCGACGGCGTACATGCCGGCGGGGCCGGTGCCCACCACTGCGACATCGAGGCCCTTGAAAGCACTGGGCACGATCCGGTCGAAGGTCGGCTCGCTCCACTCGTGGAAGTTGGGACCGGTGTCCTCCGCCGGCTCAGTGCCCTCGTAGTACGCAGCGTTGATGTCGGCGTACACCTTCTCGGGGCCGAAGAGACTCTCTACGGGGACGATCGCGTCGATGGGGCACGCGTCGGCGCAGGCACCACAGTCGATGCACGAGCGCGGGTCGACGTGGAGCATCTCGGTGCTGCCGAACGCCCGCTCCTCAGGAGTGGGGTGGATCGCGTTGACCGGGCAGACGGAGACGCAGGTCGCGTCGCTACAGCAGTTCTGGGTGATGGCGAAGACCATGGCGGGTCACCTCAATACAAGTGGGCGGCTCGGTACACGAGCTTCGCGGGACCGGTCAGCAGACCGGCAGAGGACAGGAACTCCATGAGACCCGAGCTGCTGGAGCGGAGCATCGAGTGGAAGTTCTCGTTGCTCTTGGCTTCACGGCGGGCGCGCTTCTCGTCGAGCCCGGCGTTCTTGTAGACGTCCTTGTTCCACATGCTCTGCACGATGGCGTACGCCGCGACGGCGACGACGATGCCGCTGATCTGCTGGCGCACGAAGCCGGAGTCGGCCAGACGCTGGCGCGTCTCCTCGCGAGCGAACGCCATGTGGCGCGACTCCTCGACCACGTGGATGTTGTTGATCGTGCGCACGAAGGGAACGACGCGCTCGTCGCGCATCCAGTCGCGCTGCATGACATCGAGGACCTCCTCGGCGACGAGGATCGCGGCGTACGCCGTCTCGCCGAAGGCGATCGTCTTGAAGGCACGGCCGAGCTCGATGACGAGCCGGGACGGGAGGTACGCCGGGGCCTCGAGCTTCTCGGCGCCACGCGCGAACATGATCGAGTGCCGGCACTCGTCCGCGATCTCGGTGAGGGCCCACTGGAACTCGGCGCTGGTCGGGTCCTTGGCGTACATGTCGCGCAGGATCATCTGCTGCAGGATCATCTCGAACCAGATGCCGGTGCTGGCCACAGACGCGGCTTCCTGGCGGGTGAGCGCCTTGCGCTGCTCGTCAGTCATCTCGTCCCAGTAGGCAGTGCCGAACAGCGTCGACCACTCCGGGCTGGTGCCGTGGAAGGACTCGTCCAGCGGGGTCTCCCAGTCGACCTCGACAGCGGGGTCGAGGGACAGGATCTCGGCGGAATCGAGGAGTCGCTGAGCAACGGAACGGAGCTCGATCGGTGCAGCAGTCATTGGTGCCTCCAGGTTTCTATCTGACATCCTCAATGTTACATGTCTGATGTCAGATCAAACCGTGGAAGCCTGGTGACCTACCTCACCAGCCGGTCAAGCAGGTGGTCGAGCTGTCTTCCGGGGTCGTCGGTGAGGCCTCCGTGGATCGGCCCGGGCTGGACGACCGTGCTGCGCGGGGCGGTCACGAAGCCGAACCGGGTGCCCAGCGGCTTCTCCCCCGCTGCACCAGCCGCCGCGTCACCCCGGCACACCGCCTCGATCGCTCCCAGATGAGCGCACACCGTATCGATGTCGATCGTAGGCGCCAGCGCCTGGAGCCTCGCGCGGGTGACGTGCGTGCGCGCCTCGAGGAAGTCGTCAGCCTGGCAGTAGAGCACCACCCCGACGTTCAGGAACTCTTCCCGGTCCACACGGGGGACGCAGCGCAGGACGACGTACTGGTAGGGGTTCACGCCGCGCGCTCCTCGGGCA
>DATILB010000313.1:0-7849 GCA_035477015.1 Nocardioidaceae bacterium
TGGTGATCTCGGCCAGCCTGGTCGGGTCCGTGAACATCCAGTAGCCGACGAACACGACGACGACCAGCACCACGAGTGGCATCAGCTTCTTCATCGTGTCTGCTCCATGTCGTTTCCTTGCCGGCGCGCCTGATCGCGCACCCGTTCAGAGTCATTGCTACCAAAGCAGGCGGGCCCGTTTGGGGAGGCTCGCCCTGTCACTCCTGTCACAGGATTCCCAGGATGCCGAGATCTATGCCTTGAGGAGGGCATCCGCGGCGGCGTACGGGTCCGTCTCCCCCGCCACCACCTTCGCCGCGAGGGCCTCCAGCTCGGAGCGTGCTCCCACCTCGCCCCAGCGGTGGCGCAGCTCGTTGAGCGCGATCGCCTCGATCTCGTCACGAGCTCGGCGCACGCGCCGGACCTGGAGCTGACCACTGGAGGACAGCCAGGCGTAGTGCTCGGCAACGGCTGCCGCGACCTCGTCCACTCCCGTCCCGGAGACTGCCGACGTGGCGAGCACGGGCGGAGTCCATGACTCTTCCGAACGGGCGGTCAGTCGCAGCATGTTCTTCAGGTCGCGCCGGACCTGGTCAGCGCCGTCGCGGTCAGCCTTGTTGACGACGTACAGGTCCCCGATCTCGAGGATGCCGGCTTTCGCAGCCTGGATGCCGTCCCCCATCCCGGGCGCGAGCAGCACCAAGGTCGTGTCCGCGAGACCGGCGATCTCGACCTCGGACTGGCCGACGCCGACCGTCTCGATCAGGATCACGTCGTACCCGGCCGCGTCGAGCACGCGCAGCGCTTGGGGCGTCGACCACGAGAGGCCGCCCAGGTGTCCGCGCGACGCCATGGAGCGCACGTAGACACCCTGGTCCGTGTCGTGGTCCTGCATCCGGATCCGGTCACCGAGGAGCGCGCCTCCGGAGAACGGTGAGGACGGGTCCACCGCGAGTACGCCGACGCGCTTGCCGGCACGCCGAAGCGCACCGACCAGGGCCGAGGTGGAGGTCGACTTCCCGACGCCGGGCGACCCGGTGATGCCGACGACATGAGCCCGACCGGCGTACGGCGCCAGGCCCGCCATCACCTCGCGCAACAGCGGTGAGGCGTCCTCGACCATCGAGATGAGCCGGGCGACCGCACGAGGCTGGCCTTCACGAGCCGCCTCGACGAGCTCGGGAACGGCGACAGCCGACCTCCCGCGGGGAGGCCGGCTGTCGTTCACTTCGGTGGTCGAGCCTGTCGAGACCAGGTCACGCGGACGGGACCGTGATCAGCAGCGCGTCGCCCTGACCACCGCCACCGCACAGCGCGGCAGCACCCCGGCCGCCACCACGACGCTTCAGCTCGAGCGCGAGGTGGAGGACGATCCGGGTGCCGGACATGCCGACCGGGTGTCCGATGGCGATGGCGCCACCGTTGACGTTGACCTTGTCCGCGTCGATCCCGAGCTCGCGGGCCGACTCGATGCCGACCGCGGCGAAGGCTTCGTTGAGCTCGAAGAGGTCGATGTCGGAGACGGCGATGCCCTCCTTCTCAACGGCCTTCTTGATCGCGGCGGCGGGCTGCAGCTGGAGGATCGAGTCGGGACCGGCGACCTGGCCGGAAGCGCCGATCTCGGCCAGCCACTCGATGCCGAGCTCCTCGGCCTTGGCCTTGCTCATCACGATGACAGCGGCAGCGCCGTCGGAGATCTGCGACGAGGAGGCCGCCGTGATGGTGCCGTCCTTGGAGAACGCTGCGGGCAGCCGGCCGAGCGACTCGGCGGTGGTGTCGCCACGGACGCCCTCGTCGGCGGTGATGACGATCGGGTCGCCCTTGCGCTGCGGGATCGTGACCGGGACGACCTCGTCCTCGAAGAGGCCGTTCTTCCAGGCTGCAGCGGCGAGCTGGTGCGAGCGGGCCGAGAACTCGTCCTGCTCCTCACGGGTGAGGTTCGCACCGGCGGCGTTGCACGCCTCGGTCAGGTTGCCCATGCCCTGAGTGGTGAACTGGTCGTAGAGCGCGTCGTACGCCATCGAGTCGACGAGCGGGTTGTCGCCGTACTTGAGCCCCTCGCGCGACTTCTGCAGCAGGTGGGGAGCGTTCGTCATCGACTCCATGCCGCCCGCCACGATGATCTCGTGCTCGCCGGCGCGGATGAGCTGGTCGGCCATCGCGATCGCGTTGATGCCCGAGAGGCAGACCTTGTTGATGGTGATGGCCGGGACGGTCATCGGGATGCCGCCCTTGACCGCGGCCTGGCGGGCGGTGATCTGGCCGGTCCCGGCCTGGATGACCTGGCCCATGATCACGTAGTCGACCTGGTCGCCGGAGATGCCGGCCTTGGCCAGAGCACCCTCGATGGCGACGCCGCCGAGGTCGGCTGCGGACAGGTCCTTCAGGCCTCCCGAAAGACGGCCGACGGGGGTGCGGGCACCCGCGACGATGACAGAACCGGACATGACGCCTCCTGCGGAACGAACGTGTGTATGCGACCGAACCTACCTACTGCCCCGTAACTACGGGAGGGGGTCTCACGTGTCTAACAAGTCACAGTCCCTCGATAGTCCCGTGAGCCTGTACGACGATGTCCCGCATGTCTGTCGAGATTCCTGAGCACCTGTTCGTCTGCATCGACCACGTCGGCGTCGCCGTACCCGACCTGGACGAGGCCAAGGCCTTCTATACCGAGAAGCTCGGCATGACGGTCCTGCACGAGGAGACGAACGAAGAGCAGGGTGTCCGCGAGGCCATGGTCGGCGTGGGCGACTCGGGTTCCTGCATCCAGCTGCTCGCACCGCTGAACGAGTCGTCGACGATCGCGAAGTTCCTGGACCGCTCGGGACCGGGCCTGCAACAGCTCGCCTACCGGGTCACGGACCTGGACCAGGTGTCCGAGATCCTGCGCGACCGGGGCCTCCGCCTGTTGTACGACGCCCCGCGGCGCGGCACCAACGACAGTCGGATCAACTTTGTGCACCCGAAGGACGCCGGCGGGGTTCTGGTGGAGCTCGTGGAGCCGAACCCGCACGCTGCCCACTGACCCTCGTGTAACTCTCGGTTACATAGGTCACAAGGCCTGTCCGGAACGGTTACCGGCGGGTAGATTTCGAAGCATCCACGCCCATCCTCAGGAGTCACCCCTGTGAAGCACATCCTCGACGCCATCCTCGAAGGCGCCTCTGCGGACGACTTTGCCGCGCTGGAGCTGCCCGAGTCCTACAAGGCCGTCGTCGTCCGCAAGGACGAGGCCGCCATGTTCGAGGGGATCCCCTCGAAGGAGAAGGACCCGCGCCAGTCGCTGCACCTCGACGAGGTCGCACTGCCGGAGCTGGGGCCGGGTGAGGCCTACGTCGCCGTCATGGCATCGGCCATCAACTACAACACCGTGTGGACCTCGATCTTCGAGCCCGTCTCCACGTTCGGGTTCCTCGAGCGCTACGGCCGGCTCTCGCCGCTCGGCAAGCGCCACGACCTGCCGTACCACGTCGTCGGCTCCGACCTGTCCGGCGTCGTCCTCAAGACCGGCGTCGGTGTGCACAGCTGGAAGCCGGGCGACCGGGTCGTCGCCCACTGCCTCTCGGTCGAGCTCGAGGGCCCCGATGGCCACAACGACACGATGCTCGACCCCGAGCAGCGGATCTGGGGCTTCGAGACCAACTTTGGCGGCTTGGCGCACATCGCGATGGTCAAAGCCAACCAGCTGATGCCCAAGCCCGAGCACCTCACCTGGGAGGAGGCCGCCTCCCCCGGTCTGGTCAACTCCACGGCGTACCGCCAGCTGGTCAGCAAGAACGGCGGCGACATGAAGCAGGGCGACAACGTCCTGATCTGGGGCGCGAGTGGTGGCCTCGGCGGCTTCGCGACGCAGTACGCCCTCAACGGTGGCGCCACCCCGATCTGTGTCGTCTCCAACGAGGAGAAGGCTGCGATCGCCCGAAGGATGGGCGCCGAGCTGATCATCAACCGGTCCGAAGAGGGCTACAAGTTCTGGAACGACGAGAACACCAAGCAGGACCCGCGCGAGTGGAAGCGCTTCGGCGCAAAGATCCGTGAGCTCACCGGCGGCGAGGACATCGACATCGTCTTCGAGCACCCGGGGCGCGAGACCTTCGGTGCGTCGGTGTTCGTGACCCGCAAGGGCGGCACGATCACGACCTGTGCGTCGACGTCGGGCTACATGCACGAGTACGACAACCGCTACCTGTGGATGAACCTCAAGCGGATCATCTCCTCGCACTTCGCCAACTACCGCGAGTCGTGGGAGGCCAACCGCCTCATCGCCAAGGGCATGATCCACCCGACCGTGTCGCGGACCTACCGCCTCGAGGAGACCGGCCAGGCCGCTCTCGACGTCCACCACAACAAGCACCAGGGCAAGGTCGGTGTGCTCTGCCTGTCCCCCGAGGAGGGCCTCGGCGTCCTCAACGAGGAGCTCCGCGCGCAGCACATCGACAAGATCAACGCGTTCCGCGGGGTCTGATTACCCGCTGACCTGCGGTTTAGGCCGCTCCACCGTGAGAAACGGTGGGGCGGCCCTTTCCTTTGCCGGGGGATCAGGGAGAATCGCTGGTGTTCCCCCGTCACATGCCATCCACAGAAGTGAGGGATCTCGGATGAGCGATCGCACCGGCCTATCCATCTTCGACGACAACTCGGGTCGTCAGAGCAGCTCGGGTGAGGAGGCCACGCAGGTCATTCCGACCGTCGCTCGCACGACTGCCGCCAGCCCTGCAGCGCCGGCCGCTGCTGGCGCTCGACCATCGTTCCCCCTGGTTCGCAAGGGTGGCTACGACCCGGCCAGCGTCGACCGACAGTTCCACACCCTCGCCGGGGAGAAGGCAGGCCTGGCGGCCAGCCTGAACGAGGCGAAGTCCAAGCTCACCGGGCTCGAGCGCTCGCTCGAGGAGGCCCGCACGGCACTCTCCGAGAACTCCAACCCGACGTACGCCGGCCTCGGTGGCCGCGCAAGCGAGATGCTGCGCCTGGCCGAGGAGCAGGCCGATGAGGTGCTCGTCGAGGCGCGCGGCCAGGCGGAGGAGATCATCCGCCGCGCCAACACCGACGCCGACGCACTGCGGGCGCAGGCCTCCCGCGACGCCGAGGACATGCGCATGGTCCAGCTCAAGGAGCTCGACGAGCAGCGTGCCCAGGCGATGGGTGTCGTGGAGGGCGAGCGGGCCAGCGCCAAGGCTGAGGCCCAGGACGTCCGCGCCTCCGCGAAGCTCGAGGCCGACCAGGTCCGCCTGGCCGCCAAGCAGGAGGCGGACTCCCTGCTGACCGGCGCGAAGCGTGAGGCCGAGCAGGCCAAGGCGCTGGCCGACCGCGAGGTCCAGGAGGCCCGTCGGGCGCTCTCAGTGGAGAAGGAGCGGCTGACCCGCGAGGCCGCCGAGCACCACACCACGGCCACTGCCGAGACGCAGCGCCTGGTCGACGAGGCCGAGGGACGCGCCAATGCCGCGGAGTCACGCACCCGAGAGGCCATCAACCTGGCCAATTCCCAGCGCATCCAGGCTGAGACTGAGGCCGAGCGCCTGCTGACCCGTGCGCGCCGGGAGGCCGAGCAGCTGGTCTCCTCCGCCCAGACCCAGGCGAGCTCCTTCATGGCGTCAGGCCAGGCCGAAGCCGAGCGGGCGCTCGGGGCCCTGAAGACCGAGGTCGACCGGATGACCAAGCGCCGCGACTCCGTCGTCGCCCAGCTCGGCGCCCTGCGCGACGTCGTGTCCGGCTTCGCGGATGCTCCGGAGAAGGCTCCCGCCGCCAAGGCGGAGGCGCCGGCCGAGGACGCCGCCGAGGCGACCGCGGACGCGAGTGCGGAAGACCCCAAGGCCAAGAAGAAGTGAGCCCAGGCGAGAGCACGAACGCCAAGACCGGTGCGGCCCCCGAGGCTGCGCCGGTCTCCGGCGTTCTGGGCACCCACCATGGCGCCTACGTGTTCGGGCTGCTCTTCGGTGCCGGTGCGCTGACCGCGCTCTTCTTCGGCAAGCTCCTCCTCTCGATCGGCTCGATCCTCGTGCTGGTCGTCGTGGCGATGTTCCTCGCGGCCGGCCTGAACCCTGCGGTGGAGTGGTTCATTCGCCGCGGCCTCACCCGGGCCTGGTCGGTCTTCGTGGTGATCCTGACCGTACTGATCACGATCGTGCTTTTCGTGGTCGCGCTTGTCCCGGTCATCACCGACCAGGTTGCGGCGATCGCCGACAACGTGCCGCAGTGGTTCGACGACCTGCAGCGCAACCAGAGCATCAGGGACCTCGACGCCGAGTGGCAGATCCTCGACAAGATCAAGGACTTCGTCACCAGCGGCGACTTCACCAGCGCAGTGTTCGGTGGGGTCGTGGGCTTCGGTCTCGCCATCCTCTCGCTGCTCACCAGCAGCTTCCTCGTCTTCGTGCTGACGCTGTACTTCGTCAGCGGCCTGGCCCCGATCAAGGCGGCGATGTGGAACCTCGCCCCCGCCAGCAAGCGGCCCCGCGTGGCCGAGCTCGGTGACCGGGTCTTCGACAACGTCGGTCACTACGTGTCGGGCGCGTTCCTCGTGGCCATGTGCGCCGGCGTCACGTCGCTGGTCTTCCTGCTGATCGCCGGCCTCGCTGAGTACGCCGTGGCCCTGGCGGCCCTCGTCACGGTCCTCGACGTCATCCCGATGATCGGCGCCACTATCGGCGCCGTGATCGTGACCGCCATCGGCTTCGCGACCGACGTCAAGATCGGCATCGCCTGCCTGATCTTCTACGTGATCTACCAGCAGGTCGAGAACTACATCGTCTACCCGCGCGTGATGCAGCGATCCTTCGACCTGCCAGGCTGGGCGATCGTGATCGCTGCGCTGGTGGGCGCCTCACTGCTCGGCGTGGTCGGGGCCCTCCTCGCGATCCCGACCGCCGCAGCGTTCTCGATGATCCTCAAAGAGGTCTGGCTCCCAAGGCAGCAACTGCGCTAACGCCGAGAGGGCAGTTGCGGGCCACTCAGGACCACCGAGAAGTCACTTGAGGAACCTCCGGAGGACCTCGGTGAACACCTCAGGCTGCTCCGAGTGCACCCAGTGCCCGGCGTTCTTGATCGTCACCTTGCGGTTGAGCGGGAACAGCCGCGTCATCTCGGGGGCGTACTCCTCGCGCACGTAGTCCGACCGCTCCCCCGCGATCCACAGCACCGGCCCTTCGTATGGCGGTACGCCGGCGAGCAGGTCGTCCGGCCAGCCGCTGATGACGTCGAGGTCGCGTTCGATCACGTCGAGGTTCACCTGCCAGCGCCAGCTGTCCCCCTCACGCCGCAGGTTCTGCAGCAGGAACGACCTCACCGTCGGGTTGGGCACGGCCTCGAGCAGCGCGTCGTCGGCGTCCTGGCGACGTTCGAGCGACTCGAGGTCGAGCGCCTTGAGCGCGTTGGTGTACCCGACGAACTCCCGGCTGGTGCTGTACGCCGCCGGGGCGATGTCGGCGACACAGAGCTTGGCCACGCGCTCCGGGTGGAGCAGCGCCAGGATCATCGACACCTTGCCGCCGAGCGAGTGCCCGACCAGCGTCACGGGCTCGTCGTCGGGCCAGACGGCCGCCACCTGCTCAGCCGCCTCGCGGAAGTCGAAGCGGCTCGACCACGCCGACCGACCGTGCTGTGG
Source organism: Nocardioidaceae bacterium (assembly GCA_035477015.1). Classification (GTDB taxonomy): domain Bacteria; phylum Actinomycetota; class Actinomycetes; order Propionibacteriales; family Nocardioidaceae; genus SSC3. The sequence continues at coordinate 7,583 of DATILB010000313.1, forward strand.
TAGGTCGACCATCGTGACCCGGTGGTTGTCCGCCAGCGCCTTGGCGATCGTGGTCCAGTTCTTGCCCTGACCGAAGAGCCCGTGCAGCAGGACGACCGGGCTGCCCTGTTCGCCCAGGTGCGAGACGTGAAGAGTCACCGGCGCCGGTCAGCCGGAGTAGTCGCGGAAGCCACGCTTGGTCTTTCGACCGAGGTAGCCGGCGTTGACCAGGTGCTCGAGGAGAGGCGCCGGGGCGAACCCAGGCTCGCGGAACTCCAGGTAGAGCTC
>DATILB010000314.1:0-24679 GCA_035477015.1 Nocardioidaceae bacterium
CGCAGCTCGTCGACGAGCACCTTCATGTCCTCGGCCATGGGCCCTCCTGTTAATGATCGTTAACTAGGTTAGCGATCATTAACCTCCTCGTCTAGCGGACGCCAATCGCGTCTACCAAGATCGAACGGACTCGGGGGTGGAGGCTCGTGCAGGTGTCCCAGAACCTGGCCTCGACCGTCTGCGGCGTCGGCGCCCCCGGCTCGAAGAGCACCCAGCTCAGGTCCAGGTGATAGACCCTGGTGCCGACACCAACCCAGCTGACCGTCGAGATCGTCCGGGACAGCACTGGGCGGCTCCCGACCATGACCTCGAGCGTTACCTCCTTGTCGGCTCCACCGCACTGTGCAGAGCTCGGGGTGTCGAGCGTGAACTGGCCGACGAACGTCGTCATCTCGTTGGCGGCCTGGGTCCAGCCCGCTGCTGACATCGGTACCTCGGTGATGTCGTTGACCACCCCTACGTTGCCAGTGAACCTGGGCCGTGCCAGGACCCTCGACGTGCCGAGCACCTTGCCCTTCACATCCCGAGCCTTGATCGTGCCGTCCTTCACCTTCTTGCTCGTGACGGCCTGGTTCGCGAGGTGCTTGGTCTTGACCTGCCCCGCCTGCAGCTGCACCGCCGCGTACGACGTACCGCCCATCGCGATCACCAAGGCGAGGTAGCCGACGACGTTGTTCCGAAGGTGCTGCCTGATCATCCGAGTGCCTCCTTGAGTGCGGCCAGGACCAAGAGTGCTGCATCGGGCCGGGCGTTGTGGCCCATCAAGCCGATCCGCCAGACCGAGTCGGCGAACGCACCCACACCAGCACCGATCTCGATGCCATGTCGCTCCAGCAGCTGCCGGCGAACGGCCGCCGAGTCCACGCCGTCCGGCACGCGGACCGTGGTGAGCTCGGGAAGGCGGTGGCCCTGCTGCGCGAACAGCGACAGCCCCATCTCCTCCAGGCCGTCCTGCAGCAGCCGCCCGGCCTCCTCGTGTCGAGCCCAGACCGCGTCGAGGCCCTCCTCGAGGATCCGGGTGAGGCCAGCGTGCAGGCTCGCGACCATCGCAGTGGGAGCCGTGTGGTGATAGGTACGGCGTGAGCCGGTCGCCTCTCCGACGTACCCACCGAGCAGGCCGAGGTCGAGGTACCACGACTGCGGCTTCTCCACGCGGCGATCGAACGCGCGGTCGTTGATGGTGAACGGAGCCAGACCAGGGGCGACGCCCAGGCACTTCTGGGTGCCGGCGTACCCGACGTCGATCCCCCAGTCGTCCGCGCGCAGCTCGATGCCGGCAATGCTGGTGACCGCATCGACGAGCAGCAGTGCGTCACCCTTGGCGGCACCGAGTGCGGCGATGTCGGAACGGACGCCGGTGGACGTCTCCGCATGGACGGCGGCGATCACCTTCGGGTTCGGATGCGCGGCCAGCACGCGATCAGCGTCGACCGCAGTGCCCCACTCATGCTCGACCGGGATCACCTCGCCGCCGCAACGTGCCGCCACGTCGCACATCCGCATCCCGAAGAGCCCGTTGACGGCCACCACCACGACATCACCCGGCGAGACCGTGTTGACGAAGGCCGCCTCCATCCCGGCGCTCCCCGTGGCCGACAGAGGCAGGGTCCGTGCGCTCGTCGTGCCCCAGGCAGTGCGGAGCATCGAGCACGTCTCGTCCATCAGGTCCAGGAACACCGGGTCGAGGTGCCCCAGCAGGGGCCGCGCGAGCGCGTTGGTCGCCTCGGGATAGGGGTTGGACGGGCCTGGCCCGAAGAGGTGACGCTCGAGAATCGGCATGTCGCGAACTATGCCACCGGGGCGATCCCCCGATATCGGTATGCGGAGGGTGACGCGGAGGTCACCCAATCCATACCGATATCGGGGTCACAGCACAGCGCCAGGGTTGAGGATGCCCTGCGGGTCGAACGCGTCCTTCACGCGACGGGTCAGCGCCATCACGTCCGGCCCGAGCTGGTCGGGCAGCGCACGCCTCTTGGCACGGCCCACTCCGTGCTCTCCGGTGATGGTGCCGCCCAGTGCGATCGCCGCTTGCATCACCTCGTCGAACGCGGCCCGAGCCCGACCCTCCGATGCGTCGTCGTAGACGATGATCGGGTGCGTGTTGCCGTCGCCGGCGTGCGCCACCACCGGGATCTCGAGGTCGTGCTTGGCAGCGACGGCCGCGACTGCCGCCAACAGGTCGGGCAGCAGCGGAATCGGGGCACCGACGTCCTCGAAGAGCAGCGTGCCCCGCGCCTGGATCGCCGGGAAGGCGAGTCGCCTCGCCTGCACGAACAGCTCGCCCTCGTCCGGGTCGTCGGTGGCGAACACCTCGGCAGCGCCCGCCGCCTCGCACGCGGCCTGCATCAGCGCTACCTCGGCCGCGCGTGACTCACCCGCCGCGTCCGACTGCGCCACAATCAGCGCCGCCGTGCTCCGGTCCAGCCCCATCGGCTGGAAGTCCTCGACGGCGTTGATCGACGCCTGGTCCATCAGCTCCATCATCGACGCCCGCATCGTCCGGCCGACCGCGACGACGGCTTGTGCAGCCGCGGCTACGGACGGGAACTGCGCGACGAGGGTCGAGCGCGGACCCTGCGCCGGCACCAGCCGCAGGATCGCGCGGGTGACGATGCCGAGGGTCCCCTCGCTGCCGACGAACAGCTTGAGCAGCGACAGCCCCGCGACGTCCTTGATCCGCTTTCCCCCGAGCGTGATGAGCGTGCCGTCGGCAAGGACGACCTCGAGCCCGAGGACGTAGTCGGTGGTGACGCCGTACTTCACGCAGCACAGGCCGCCCGCGTTCGTAGCGATGTTGCCGCCGATCGAGCAGATCTCGTACGACGACGGGTCGGGTGGGTACCAGAGGCCGTGCTCGGCGGCGGCCCGCTTCACCTCGACGTTCAACGCACCTGGCTCGACGACGGCCACGCGGGAGGCGGTATCGATCTCGATCGCGCGCAGCTTCTCGAGGCTGAGCACGATGCCACCGTCAACCGCCGACGAGCCACCGGCGAGACCCGTGCCGGCGCCGCGCGGCACCACAGGTACGCCGTACTGCGTGGCCCAGCGCATCGTCGCCTGTACGTCGGCAGCATCGCGAGCCCGAACGACCGCGATCGGCTTTCCGGCCGACTTGTCCAGGGACCAGTCCCAGCGGTAGGCCTCGATGACGTCGGGATCCGTGATGAGGTCCGTGACGGCCAGGTCGTCGAGCATGCCTCTACCCTCACATCATGCGTCTGAAGCTGGGAAGGCCCGACATCAAGAGGTACGCCGACAGGTTCGACCTGCCGACGGCCGACAGCGGCCTCACCGTCACGTTCCTCGGCGTCGCCACGCTGCTCGTCGACGACGGATCCCACGCAGTGATGACGGATGGCTTCTTCAGCCGGCCGGGGCTGCTTTCCGTCGGACTGGCCAAGATCGCCCCCGACGACGAGCGCATCGACGCGTGCCTTCAGCGGGCGGGGGTCACGAAGCTCGAGGCCGTGATGCCGGTGCACACCCACTTCGACCACGGCATGGACTCCGCGGTCGTGGCCGAGCGAACCGGCGCCACCCTGGTCGGGGGTCGCTCCAGCGCGATGCTGAGCGGCTCGCTGCCGCCCGACCGGGTCGTGGTGGCCGAGTCCGGATCTGCGATGACATACGGGCCGTACGAGATCACGATGATCGCCTCCCACCACTGCCCACCGGACCGCTACCCCGGCGAGATCACCGAGCCCGTCGTACCTCCGGTGAAGGCCAACGCCTACAAGTGCGGCGACGCCTGGTCGATCTTCGTGCGACACGAGGGCGGCAAGTCAGTCTTGATCCAGGGCAGCGCCGGGTACGTCGAAGGCTCGCTCACCGGGCGGCAGGCCGACATCGCCTACCTCGGCGTGGGACAGCTCGGCATCCAGAGCGACGAGTACATCGAGACCTACTGGAACGAGACCGTGCGCACGATCGGCGCGCGTCGCGTCGTACTGATCCACTGGGACGACTTCTTCCGCCCGTTGGACCAGCCGCTCCGCGCGCTCCCGTTCGCCGGTGACGACCTCGACAACTCGATGCGGGTCCTCACGCGGCTGGCCGAGCGTGACGGCGTACCGCTGCACTTCCCGACCGTGTGGCAGCGCGAGAACCCCTGGGCCTGAGGGTCAGGGTGCCGTGGCCGCCCAGGTGCCGGAGATGTAGAAGGACGGACCCGCCATCACGGCTTCTGCGTAGACGCCAAATCCGAACCTGCTCGCAACTCCGTTCAGGTCCGTCACTGGGTCGAAGAGGACTCCGCCCACGGTGTTGCTCGTCGCGACCGCCTCATACACGCACAGATGACCGGGCAGGGCTTCCGGAGCGGCCGCATTGCCGGGGCACTCAGCCGGCGGCAGAACGCCCTTGCGGATGTAGTGGTCGGTCGGAGCAACGGCGAACTTCTGCCCGAAGGAGACGGCCGTGTCGGCGATCACCGGAAGGACGCCCGCCGCGGCGTAGGTTCCGAAGAGCGTCACCCCTGACGGCACGACCTCGGACTGCCCCTTGGCGATCTCACCCGGTTTGAGGTCCGCCGCGAGCAGCGAGCCGTTCGCGACCTTCGCCGAGTTGACCGAGCCGCCGGCGAGGTCGGCCAGCTTCACCTGGGCGTTCTTGATGTGGGTCGACTTCACCGCGTTGGCCTTGATGTCCGCGCTGCCGATGGTGGCGGCTGCGTAGGCGCCGGTGCCACCGAGGGCCAGGGCGAGCGCGAGGGTGGACGTGACGTTGGCGTAACTGAGCTTCATGGGAGCACCTCCAAGTGGCTGATGCTCCGACGCTAGCTCCCGGCCTGCGCCTGCGTCTCCAGGTCGGCCAGCGAGGTTCGCAGGGAGTCCAGCGACGCGTTGACCTGCTCGACGTCCTTGGTGGCGCCGATGGTCAGGTCCATCGACGACACGGCCGCGGACATCTCCAGCAGCTTCGTGTAGACCTCGGCTACCTCGTCGACGGTCAGCTGGAGCTTGTCGAGCAGGGCGACCCGGCGGTCGGCCATCCGCTGGACGGAGGCCCGCACCTCCTGGTTGTTGCTCGGCCCCCCGGCCCGCGACAGCGCGACGTCGAGCCCGTCGATCGCCGCGGCGACGCGGACGGCGTTCGGGTAGGCGTTCTCGGTCGCCACGAGAGCCTCGATCGACGGGTCCACCACAGCGTCGGGCTTGGGGCCTGAGCGCAGCCTGCGCAGGTCGTTGATGTAGCGGTCCATCGTCTCCACGAGCTTGGCCTGCTCGGTGCCTTTGTGCAGCTCGGGGAGCCCCTCCTCCTCGGAATCCTCCTCGTCCTTGCCACCCAGGACTCCACCGATCACCGCGCCCGCAGCGAACATGCCTCCGGCGATGGCCAGGCCCCAAGGGCCCATCCCGACGGCCCAGGCGACACCTCCGCCGAACACGGAAGTAAGACCCAGCCACGGATCCGCGGCTGCGCTGCCGGCACGGTTGAAGAAGCTCATCAGAAGTTGCTCAGTACCGCCGTGAAGACCTTGTCGATGTTGGCCGGGTTCGTCGCGTCGTACGCCGCAGCGCGCGATGCCTCGGAGATCTTCTTCAAGGTCTCCAGATCGGCGCCCTCGCCGTACGCGATGCTGAAGACGCGCAGCGTCGTCTCACCACCGCTGTCGAGCTCACGGATGAGACCGTCCAGGTCGTTGTCCGGCGGGTACTCGTTCTGCCCGTCCGTCAGTACGACGACCGCGTTGATCTTGTCGTTCTCGAACGCTTCGCCCATCTCCGCGACGCCGGCCCGGATGGCGGCGTACAGCGGGGTGCCGTTGAGCGGGACGAGGTTCCTGACCGAACGCTCGATGAGGTTGCGGTTCTGGCTGATCGGCGCGACCGGCGCCAGCTCGGCATAGAAGCCAGTCGGTGTCGTGAGGTCGGTCGTGAACACCCACAGCCCGACCTGGTCCCGAGGCGCGAACTGCGAGAGCGCCTTGATCGCGGCCGCCTTCGCGAGCTCGAGCTTCGTCGAGCCGCCCGCGGGCTCGCCCATCGACCCGGACACGTCGAGCAGGAGCAGGACGCGCGCCACCTTGCGCAGCTCGGCCCAGGTGGAGCGGACGGCGTCCAGCACGTCAGGACCCGGGGCGCGGAGCTCGATCTTCACGCCGTCCGCGATGAGCTCGTCGCTGTCCTGGATGACCTTCCCGGCCTCGTGCTCGAAGGTCCGGAAGCCGACGTCCGTGAAGCGCTTCTGTGCCGCGTCCGACTGGAGGTACTCCAGGAAGTCGGCAGCCCCCGCCTTCTTCTCCTCGGACGACCAGGGCGCGTCGAGGATGACGTACGGGCTGTCGGAGTAGAGCGTGCCTTCCTTCGGGTAGATCGCCGCGAGCTTCACGTTGGGGGCTGGATGCTTCCCGACGGTCGCGAGGCTCCCGGAGGGGTTGCCGGTGTTGTAGTCGATGACCGACTTCTCCTCGACCGCCACCGCGGAGACGTAGCCGAGTCCCGCGCCGGAGTCGTCCGCCCGCTGCAGGTTGGCGAGATAGGTGAGTGTGGTGTCGCCGTAGTGCACGACTGCGCGCTCGACATCCCCGACGAACTTCCGGACCGTCGGGTCCTCGATGTCACGCATCGTCAGGTCCGAGGACTTGCCCGTGGCCGCGACGAACGCGCCGACGGTCGCAGCGAGGCCGGAGGTCGAGATGTTCGGGTTGGTCTTGCCCAGCTTGAACTTGCCCCATTCCGGGTGACCCTTGGCTGCCCAGCCACGGGGGTCGTTCGCAAGCGCCAGCACGTCGCCCCAGCCGATCGCCTTCTTCGGCCAGCCCAGCGCCTGCGCCATCGGCTTGGGCATCGCTAGCACCAGGGGCGTCGTCGTGACGCTCTTGATCTCACCCTCGGGCACGAGGTTCGGCCGGTCCTTGCTTGCCAGGTCCTTCTCGAGCAGACCGACCCAGGTGGAAGCCGCGGGCGACCAGACGTCCGGAGGCGTGCCGTCGATGCTCTCGTCCCAGCCGCGCGCCAAGATCTGCTCGCCACCCCCGGAGGAGAGCGGGTTGACGGTCACCGAGAAGCACTCGCCGCCCACCTCGCGGTCGGAGCCGTTGTAGTCGTTCGCGATCGCCTGCATGATCCCCTGCTTCTCCGGGGAGGCGGCGATCGTCAGTGCGGTGCAGCCGGCCCGTGGGACCACTCCAGGGTTGTTCGGCCCCTCGTCGCCGTCCCCCATGGTGGCGCAGGCGCGGATACCTCCGATGGCGAGGACGCCGATCACAGCAGCCGCGATGAGCGGTGCCTTCGACCTCGTGGTTGTCTCCGCCACGTGCCCCTCCACTGCTCGACGACCGGTGCGTGGGAAGTCTATGACCAGCACGGGCGGCGAGCGCGTGGATACCGTTGCCCGCATGGCGTCGGCACAGCGCACCGCTCTCCTGGTCCCCGAGTGGCCACTGCACGACGTACGGCTTGCGACGCACGCCGCCAACCTGTCCGTCGCTCGGGCAACACCCGACGAGCAGCCGTACGTCGTCGGCTGGGACGTCATCGAGACCGCGGCGGGGTTCGTGGTCGTCCTGGACGTGGACGACGACCCCGACCAGCGGTCGCGCTGGCTCGCCCACTTCCCGACCAACGCCTCGCTCCAGGAGGAGCCCGGCGGCACCGCCCTGCCGGATGACGCGACGGTCCGCGAGGAGCAGCTCGCCCTGGACGACGACTCGATGGCGGCCCAGCAGTCGCGCGACGGCCTGCTCGACCGCTTCCACGCGACGAGAGAGGCGGCCGACGCGTTCGGTCGGGAGGCACGCGCCTGGGTCGGCGAGGGAGCGGACTTCTACTGCCTCGATACCGCGGGCGTCCGCACCTACTGGCCCTCCTCCCCGCTCGAGGCACCGCTGAGGCAGACCTTGGACGACGTCGCCATCGGGTACGGCGGGCCGGTCGGGTACGCCGTCACCGCGATGGACGACGACGGCTGGCGACGCATCGCGGTCGGGGCGCTCGGGCGAGTCACGTGGAGCGAGTGGCGGGCACGTTAGCGATCGTTCACCTACCCTAGACCCGTGACCGCCCGCCGCCAGCAGATCCTCGCCACCGCGGCGGAGCTGTTCGCGCAGCGCGGGTTCCACGGGGTCTCGGTGGCCGACCTCGGCGCCGCCGTAGGCATCTCCGGCCCGGCGCTCTACCGGCACTTCGCGTCGAAGGACGCGATGTTGGCCGAGATGCTCATCTCGATCAGCGAGGAGCTGCTTTCCGTGGGTCAGGCCCGCGTGGCCGCGGCGGAGTCCGGCCACGCAGCGATCCGCGCGCTCGTCGCCTGGCACACCGACTTCGCGCTGCACAACAAGCCGCTCATCGTCGTACAGGACCGTGACTGGGACTCCCTCCCGGACGAAGCGCGCGACAAGGTCCGCGCCCTACAGACGTCGTACGTCGACCTGTGGGCCGCCGAGCTGCGCGAGGTGGAGCCGGCGCTGACCCTCGCCGCGGCCCGGGCGATGGCGCACGCGGCGTTCGGTCTGCTCAACTCGACCCCTCGCATCTCGGGTCTTTCGGAGCCGGAGCTCGCCGCCACCCTGCAGCAGATGGCGTTGGCGGCTCTGGGAAACTTGTCGACATGACGCTTCTGGACACGCCGATCGCCCTTCTCGACGGCACGCCGTCCACGCTCGGCGAGATCACCGGTGGCCGCGTGGCGCTGATCGTCAACGTCGCCTCGCAGTGCGGCTTCACCCCGCAGTACGCCGGGTTGGAGGCCCTCCAGCAGAAGTACGGCGACCAGGGATTCACCGTGGTGGGTGTGCCCTGCAACCAGTTCGGTGCCCAGGAGCCCGGGACCTCCGACCAGATCGCCGAGTTCTGCGAGACGTCGTTCGGGGTGTCCTTCCCGATGACCGAGAAGCTCGAGGTCAACGGCCCCGGCCGGCACCCGATCTACGACGTGCTGACGCTCGCCACGACCGCCAGCGGCAAGACCGGCGACGTCCGGTGGAACTTCGAGAAGTACCTCGTGGACAGCGATGGCAACGTGGCGGCGAGGTTCAGCCACCCGGTGCCGCCGGAGGACCCGCGCCTCATCGACGCGCTGGAGGAGCTGCTCTAGCCAGCGAGCTGGGCCATCAGCCCGGCCATGTCGACGAGGCCCCAGTGCTCTGCGACCTTGCCGTCCTCATAGCGCACGAAGTCCATCACCCGGATCGTTGCCTGCTTGCCTGTCGCCGGCATCCCGAAGAAGTCGCCGGTGTTCGTCCCGGTGAAGGTCTTGTACGTCGCCACCAGGTCACCTTCCCCGATGATGTGCACGACCTGCGCGTCGTGGTCCGGGAATCCCTGGCGGATGGCGGCGAACACAACGCGCGCGCCTTCGGCCCCGTCGGGCATCCCCGGCTGCCGCTCGTGATCGACCGCGTCGGTGTGGATGAACTCCTCGACTCGGTCGAGCTCCCCGTCGTTCTGCAGGACCTGCACGAACTCGCGCTGCCGGTCCTTGTTCGCCACGTCCATGTCAGGTCTCCTCACGACTCGCTGGTGATTTAGTCAATCGCCTTTCACACATTTGGTCAAGTACCTTTCATACATGGAGTTCAACGCCGACGAGGTGCGGGCGACCCGGGAGCGCCTGCTGCTTCGATTGCTCTTCCGCGCGACGCACACCATGAACGCTGACATGGCCGCTCGACTCCGCGCGAGGGGTTGGGAGGACTTCAGGTCCCCTTTTACGGGCGTCCTCAGCCATCTCGACACCGAGGGGACGACGGTGACGACGCTGGCGGAGCGGACCGGGACGACCCGGCAGGCGGTCAGCCAGCTCACCCAGACGATGGAGCGGGCAGGTCTGCTGGAGCGGGTCCCGAACCCGCACGACCGGCGCAGCGTGATGCTGCGGCACACGGAGTCGGGGCGGCGGATCCTGCTCGACGCCATCGAGGTGATGACCGAGATCGAGCACGAGTACGCCGGGCTCATCGGCGCCGGCCGAGCCGACGAGCTCAAAAGGTTGCTCGGCTCCCTGGTGACTGAGATCGACCCCCGCGGGGCACTCCACGCCGAGAGTTGAGGAGCGGGTAAGAACTCGGTAACTCCTCGGCGCTCGAAAGTGTCCGTGCCACCTGTCAGGGTTGGGACATGTCTGCAGAGGACCTCCACGACTGCGAGTCGGTGCACGGCTACATCAGTCGCATCTGTTTCAAGAACGGTCCGCCGATGCGCATCGGCGCCGAGCTCGAGTTCATCCTGGCCGGCGCCGACACCCGGAGCCCCGTCTCGCTGCCGCACCTCCGTGCGGCCCTCCAGCAGGCACCGCCGTTCCCAGGCGGCAGCAGCCTGACCTTCGAGCCGGGCGGCCAGGTTGAGCTCAGCTCCCCGGCCGCAACCGGCCTCACCTCGCTCATGACCAGCCTGCAGGCTGACGTCGACCAGCTGCTGCTCGGCCTGGCCGCCAGCGGCCTCCGCATCGTCGATGCGGCGGTCGATCCCTGCCGGCCTCCCCTTCGCCAGCTCGTCAGCCGGCGCTACGACGCGATGGAGGCGTACTTCGACTCCCTCGAGCCGGGTGTCCCGGTCAGCGAACGCACCGGCCGGGCGATGATGACCACGACCGCCGCGACCCAGCTCAACCTCGACGTGGGCTCCACCGCGGCCCACCGCTGGCGGCTGCTGCACGACCTCGGGCCCGTCCTGATCGCCGCCTTCGCGAACTCCCCGACGCGTGCCGGAAGGCCGACCGGCTGGAAGTCCTCGCGTCAGCAGATCTGGCAGACCCTCGACCCGGCCCGCACGGCCCCACCCGCTGGTGAGGACCCGATCCCGGCGTGGTCGGACTTCGCTCTCGACGCGCCTGTGATGATGCAGCCGGCGCGCGGAACGTTCCGGGACTGGGTGCTGTCCGGCGACCCGCCTTCGACCGACGACCTCGACGTGCACCTGTCCACCCTGTTCCCGCCGGTGCGGCCACGGGGCTGGTTCGAGGTCCGCTACCTCGACGCCCAGCCGCTGCGCTGGTGGCCCGTGCCGATCGCCGTGCTCGGGTCGCTCGTCGACGACCCGGTGGCGGCCGACCTCGCGACGGAGGCAGCGGCCCCAGCCCGCGACCGATGGCGCAGTGCGGCCCGCATCGGGCTAGCCGACCCCGTGCTGGGCGATGCGGCGCGACGCTGCTTCACGATCGCGCTCGAGTCGCTCGAGCGGCACGATCCGCTGCTCGTGGAGCTCGTGGCCAGGTTCGCGGAGGAGTACACCCAGCGGGACCGCTGTCCCGCAGACGACGTCGCCGTCTCGGAGGTGCCATGAACAGGCAGCAGATCGCCAATGAGCTGGAGCGGGTGCGCCAGCGGTCGATCGGCCTGACCACGGCGGTCCTCGACGAGGCCGACCTCACCGCCCAGCACTCCCCCCTGATGTCACCGCTGGTGTGGGACCTCGCCCACGTCGGCAACTACGAGGAGCTCTGGCTGCTTCGCGCGGCCGCCGGCATCGAGCCGATGCGGCCCGAGATCGACTCGATCTACGACGCCTTCGAGCACCCACGGGCCGCGCGACCCACGCTGCCGCTGCTGTCGCCTCAGGAGTCCGTGACGTACCTCGACCTCGTCCGCCGCAGGGCACTCGACTCCTTGGAGACCATCCCCCTCGAGGGAGGCCCCTTGCTGGACGGCGGTTTCGTCTACGGCCTGGTGCTCCAGCACGAACACCAGCACGACGAGACGATGCTCGCCACCCACCAGCTGCGCCGCGGTGAGCCGGTCTTGGCAGAGCACGCACCCGCGCCGCCGCAAGCCGGCCTACTGCCGGCAGAAGTGCTGATCGAGGCCGGTCCCTTCGAGATGGGCACGTCAACGGACCCCTGGGCCTACGACAACGAGAGGCCGGCGCACGTCGTCGACCTGCCGGCGTACCTCATCGACACCGTCCCGGTCTCCAACGCTGCGTACCTCGCCTTCGTCGAGGCGGGCGGCTACGACGACGAGCGACTCTGGACCGAGGGCGGGTGGCGCTGGCGCTGTGAGAGCGGCAAGCGCTCGCCCGCGTTCTGGCAACGCGCCGGTGGGACGTGGCTACGACGCCGCTTCGGCGCGGTCGAGCCGCTTCCGCTGGACCAGCCGGTCCAACACGTGTGCTGGTTCGAAGCCGACGCCTACGCCCGCTGGGCCGGTCGCCGACTGCCCACGGAGGCGGAGTGGGAGAAGGCAGCGAGCTGGGACCCCGCGACACAGACCAAGCGGAAGTACCCCTGGGGTGACGCCCTTGGTCTCGACGGGGCTCGACCACCGGTGGTGGCTAACTGGGGGCAGGACCGCTACCAGCCGACCCCGGTCGGGTCGTTCCCCGACGGCGCCTCGGCGTACGGCGTGCACCAGCTGATGGGCGACGTGTGGGAGTGGACCTCGACCGACTTCGCCGGGCATCCCGGGTTCTGCACCTTCCCCTACAAGGAGTACTCCGAGGTCTTCTTCGGGCACGACTTCAAGGTGTTGCGCGGCGGCTCCTGGGCTACCGACCCGCTCGCCTGTCGCACCACGTTCCGCAACTGGGACTACCCGATCCGGCGGCAGATCTTCGCCGGCTTCCGCACCGCAAGGGGTGTCTCCTGATGTGTCGACACCTTGCCTACATTGGCGAACCGATCACCTTGCAGTCCGCGCTGATGGACCCGCCGCACTCCCTGGCCACCCAGTCCTTCTCGCCGCGCATGCAGCTGCACGGGCTGGTCAACGCCGACGGGTTCGGCGCAGGTTGGTACGTCACCGGCAGACAGGAGCCGGTCCGCTACCGCCGGGCGCAGCCGATCTGGACCGACGCGTCCTTCGCCAGCCTGGCGCCCACGATCAACACCGGCTGCCTCCTCGGAGCGGTCCGCTCGGGCACCCCGGGCTTCGCCAACGACGAGTCCTGCGTGGCGCCCTTCCAGCAGGGGCGTTGGCTGTTCAGCCACAACGGTCGGATCGGTGACTGGCGACAGGCCCGCAAGGCGTTGTGGCAGGACACCTTCGACATCCCGGAGGCGGCTGCGCCGGTCGACTCCGCGCTCGTCTTCGGCCTCGCTGCCTCGCGCTGGACGGCCGGCACGCCCCTCGGTGCCGCGCTCGTCGAGGTGATCCGCGAGGTCGTCCGTTTCGGCGGCGGGCGCCTCAACCTGCTTGCCGTCGACGGCACCGGCATCGCCGGCACGACGTACGGCGAGAAGCTCTTCGTCCTCGAGAAAGCGACCGGCATCGCCGTCGCCTCCGAGCCTTTCGACGACGACCCCGACTGGAACGAGGTGCCCGAGGGTGCGCTCGTCGAGGTCGGCGAGCACGGACTGACCATCACCCCTCTCGAGATCGAGGTGCCATGAGAACCCACACCGTTGAGGTCCACCTGACCGAGGAGGACCTGCGCAAGGCCCTCGAGGTGGACGTCCGCGACGGCCTGGCAGGTCCGCAGAAGACCCTCCCTCCGAAGTACTTCTACGACGCTCGCGGCAGTGAGCTGTTCGAGGAGATCACCGAGCTCCCGGAGTACTACCCGACCCGACGCGAGCGCAGCATCTTGGTCGCTCGCGCAGATGAGATCGCGGCAGCAGCGGAAGCCGACACCCTCGTCGAGCTCGGGTCAGGGTCCAGCGTGAAGACACGGCTGCTGCTCGACGGCCTCGGCCGCGCGGGCCTGCTTCGTCGCTATGTGCCGGTCGATGTCAGTCCGAGCGCGCTCGAAGGCGCCATGGCGGCACTCGCCACCGACTATCCCGAGCTCGAGCTGCACGGCGTCGTGGCCGACTTCGAGCACCACCTCGGTCTGCTGCCCTCCGGGGGGCGCCGGATGGTTGCCTTCCTGGGCGGCACGATCGGCAACCTGACCCCCGCCGAGCGACACACGTTCCTGACCGACGTACGCGAGGGTCTGGCGCCGGGGGACACGTTCTTGCTCGGCACGGACCTGGTGAAGGACGAGTCGCGCCTGGTCGCGGCTTACGACGACGCGGCCGGCGTCACCGCCGCCTTCAACAAGAACGTCCTGACCGTCCTCAACCGGTCGCTCGCCGCTGACTTCCACCCCGACCGGTTCGAGCACGTGGCCGTGTGGAACACCGACGAGGAGTGGATCGAGATGCGACTCCGGTCGCTGCGACCCCAGTCGGTGCACATCGGCGACCTCGGGATGCGCGTGCACTTCGCCAAGGGCGAGGAGATCCGCACCGAGATCTCGGCCAAGTTCCGTCGCGAAAGGGTTACTTCGGAGCTGGCTGCGGCGGGCTACCGGCTGACTCATTGGTGGACCGATCCGGCGGGAGATTTCGCACTTTCCCTGTCCAAACCGGCCTGACCGATCCGGTTCCGGGTTTTGTCCCGGGCGCACCTAGGTGCAAATCCGGCCCTGCCCGCAATCTCGGTTCGCTACTTTGCGATAACCACGGTCTCGGGATTGCAGTGGGGTAGCAGCGGGGTGCTGGCGTCTTGGGGAATGCCGCCGCCTGCCCTTGTTGGAGGGGTCCCGAGGGGGTGAAGTGTTGACGGCTGGCAGGCGGGGTCGCCCACCCGGGCGAGCAGCTGACTGGACGACGCTCGACGCGGAGCCACGCATCGGTTGGTTGCTCCGATCCTGGCGGATGAGCGTTCGCCCCGACGACAACGCCCGGAGCTTCGCCGACGAGATCGTCAAGACAGGCTTGGCTGCCGACGTGAGCCGCGTCAGCCGCTGGGAGACCGGGCAGGCCGCCGCTCCGCTCGAGGTCCTGAAGGCCTATGAGACCTCGCTCGCCCTGGCCGACGGTTCACTCACGTCGATCGCGGTCGCTCTGCGTCGTACCAGCACGCGCGATGAGCCCACGCGAGCCAAGTTCAGTCCTGCACGACTGCAGCACGCCCTCGACACTGTTTTCGACAGCGAGGCGACCGGCGCCTCGTGGCTCGATCTCGCCACGCAGGTGGCCGCGAAGCCGGAGTCCGTGACGCTGCCCGGGTCGGTCTGGCGGTCGCTCACGGTCCAGCTCGTGCGCGAGCTGCCGCGGTCCCTCGACCACGCGTACCTCGCGCGAGCGGAGGCGGTCAACCTGTTGGCCCGCCATCCTGTCGCCTCACCACGCCTCGCGGAGGCGATCACGGAGTACGCAACGCGCGACTCCGACGAGGCAGTGGTGGCCGCTCGGGTCACCGCTCTGCTCCAGCGGTACGGCGCCAGGGCGGCCGGCTCGACGGCCGGTTTGCACGATGCCGTGCATGCGCTCGCCGAGCCCGACCTGGCGCGGCTGCTCGCGTTCGGCGCCGCAACAGAGCGGATCGAGCCGGAGCCGGCTCAGCCGCTGTCGTGGGCCCGTCGGGTGATCGAGGGCCGTGGTGACAGCGAGGACCCGATCCTCGACCGGCTCGTGTCCGAGGCGCTCTTCCACTCGTCGTACTCGCACCGCTTCTACGCGGCGTTCACGCTGGCCTTGTCGCCGTCCCGGACCGGCGTCGCTGCCGGTGCCGCGGCTCAGCTCGAGTCGGCCCCGCCGTTCGTGGCCCAGCGCCTGGCCGACCTCCTCGGCTTCGTCTGCACCGAGGCCGAGCGGGCCCTGGTCCACCGGCTGGTGACTCACCGGTCGCCCGACCTCAGTGTCGCCGCACTGCACTACGCCGGACTCACCGCTGACAGCGCCCTGCACGCAGAAGCGGCGGACCCGGGACTTCCCGAGTCGCGCCGCTTCCTTGCGCAGTGGTGGCTGGCCGAAGGGTCGGCCCTAAAGAACTAGGCCCTAAAAATCGCTGAACAATAAGTCGTTGTTCGGCGTAGCAGGCGTGCAGAAGATGAAGAGCACGCAGCCGCCGGCCGTGCCCGTGATCTTGTCCTTGGTCGTCTTCGCCAGCACCGCGTTGGACACGGTGGCAGGTGAGGCGGCCGTGTTGGTCTGCAGGTACTGAGCCGCGACACCAGCGACATGCGGCGTGGCCATCGACGTCCCGCTGATCGTGTAGGTGCCGTTGTTCAGCCAGTCCGAGGTGATGTTGACGCCCGGCGCGAACAGGTCGACACAGGTGCCGATGTTGGAGAAGGACGCCCGTGCGTCGTTCGTGTCACTGGCACCCGTGGTCAGCGCTCCGGCAACACGGGCCGGCGACGAGTTGCACGCGTTGGCGTTGTCGTTGCCCGCGGCCACCGCGACGGTGACGCCGTCGGTGATCATGCGCTGCACGGCAGAGTCGATCGCGGTCGAAGCGGAGCCGCCGAGGCTCATGTTCGCCACGGCCGGTGCGCCTGCTGCGTGGTTCCCGACCACCCAGTCGATGCCGGCGATCACCTGGGCGTTGGTGCCCGAGCCCTCGCAGTTGAGGACCCGCACTGCAACGAGCTCGACGCCCTTCGCGACGCCGTACGCCGTACCGCCGACTGTGCCCGCGACGTGCGTGCCATGCCCGTGGCAGTCGTCAGCCGACCCGCCGTCGATCGCGTCGAACCCCGAGCTCGCCCGGCCGCCGAAGTCGGGGTGGCCGATCGAGATGCCGGTGTCGATGATGTACGCCTTCACACCGGCGCCGGTGGAGTTGTACGAGTAGCTGTTGTTGAACGGCAGGTTGCGCTGGTCGGTGCGGTCGATTCCCCAGCTCGGGGTCGGCGACTGCGTGGCGCTGATGCTCATCCCGCGGTCGATCTCGATGCTCGCGACGCGCGGGTCGAGGCTCAGCAGTGACAGGGCTGCGGTCGGCAGGGAGCCCGCGAAACCTTTGAGCGCGTGGCTGTACACGTGGGTGACGCGGCCGCCTGCCGCAGCCAGGAGGCCGGTCGCCGCCGCCCTCGGGCTGGAGCCCGGCTTGAGCGTCACGATGACGTTCAAGGCGCTCGGCGGAGCTGCTGCTGCCGGCTGCACGACAGAGAGGCCGGTCAGGACCAGACCTGCGGAGGCGCAGGCCACCGACATGCGGAGTACGCGTTTCATGGAGGGGGTGCTCGCTTTCGCCCGAGAGGAAGAGTGAGCCCACCCTAAGCACCACGAGTGCGGCTTGGCGACCCCCAGAAACGAACGAGTTTCCGTCACCAGATGCGGACGCGATCCTCCGGATCCAGCCAGAGCCCGTCGCCCTTGGTCGTCCCGAACGAGTCGTGGAACTCGTCCAGGTTGCGCACGATGTTGGCGCGGAACTCCGCCGGGCTGTGGGGGTCGATCGTGAGGAGCTGCTGCTCCTGCTCCTTACGTCGCTTCAACCGCCAGATGTAGGCCCAGTTCATGAAGACGCGCTGGTCGCCGGTGAGGCCGTCGCGCTCCGGGGCCGCCTGACCGCCCAGCGAGATGCGATACGCCTTGAGCGCGATCGTCAGTCCACCGAGGTCGCCGATGTTCTCGCCCAGGGTCAGCGCTCCGTTGACGAAGTCAGTCGGGAGCGACCGCGGGCTGAAGCCGTCGTACTGCTTGACGAGCTTGTCGGACCGCTCCTGGAACGCCGCCCGGTCCTCCTCGGTCCACCACTCGTTGAGGTTGCCGTCGTGGTCGAACTTGGACCCCTGGTCGTCGAACCCGTGGCCGATCTCGTGGCCGATCACGCCACCGATGCCGCCGTAGTTCTCGGCCGGGTCGGCGTCGGCATCGAAGAACGGCCGCTGCAAGATGCCGGCGGGGAAGCAGATCTCGTTGCTGCCCGGGTTGTAGTAGGCGTTGACCGTCTGCGGCAGCATGAACCACTCGTCGCGGTCGACCTTCGTCCCGATCTTGCTCAGCTGGCGGTCATGCTCGAAGGCCACGGCCGCGCGCACGTTGGCGAGCAGGTCCCCCCGAATCACCTCGAGCTTCGAGTAGTCGCGGAACTTCTTCGGGTAGCCGATCTTCGGCATGAAGGTCTCGAGCTTCTGGTACGCCCGCTGCTTCGTGTCCTCGCCCATCCAGTCGAGCGCTTCGATCGAGGTTCGGTACGCCGTGAGCAGGTTGGCCACCAGCTCGTCCATCTCCGCCTTCGCAGCGGGCGGGAAGTGCCTGGCGACGTACTCCTCCCCGACTGCTTCGCCGACGCACCCCTCGACGAAGGAGACCCCTCGCTTCCAGCGCGCACGGAGCTCAGGTGTGCCGTTGAGGGTGCGGCCGTAGAAGTCGAACTGCTCCTCGACGAGCGCTGCGGAGAGGTACGGCGCTGCGCTCCGGACGACGCGGATGGCGAGCCAGGCCCGCCACTGCTCGAGCGTGATCCGCTCCATTGCGTCGTTGAGGTGCGTCAGGTAGCTCGGCTGCCTGACGTTCACCTCGGCGAGCACCTTCTCGCCGGCCTCCAGGCCCTCGGAGTACGACGCCCAGTCGAAGTTGGGGGTCATCGCAATGAGCTCGTCGCGGGTCGTCAGGTTGTAGCAACGGACGACATCCCGGGTCTCCGAGCGTGCCCAGTGCCCCTGGGCCAGCTCCGTCTCGAGCTCCATGACACGTTGCGCCTGGCCAGCCGGCTCCTGCACGCCGGCGAGCTCGAACGTCCGACTCATGTGCACCAGGTAGGCGGACCGGATGTCGGCGAACTTGTCGTCGCGGTAGTACGACTCGTCGGGAAGCCCGAGGCCGCCCTGGGTGATGTTGAGGAGGTAGCGGTCGGACTGCATGTTGTCGGCGTCGATGTAGGACCCGAACGGGCCGCCGATCCCGGATCGCTCGAGCTCGCCGACGAGCCTGGGCAGCTCGTCGATCGAAGCCAGCGCGTAGACCTGCTGGAGCAGGGGCTGGAGCGGAGCGGCGCCGAGCGCCTCGACGGCGTCCTCGTCCATGAAGTCGGCGTACAGGTCGCCGATCTTCTGGGCGTTCGACCCGACCTCGTGGCCGCTCGCCGCGAGCTCGTCGATGATCGCGTGGACGCGCTCCTCGGAGTGGTCGGCGAGCTGCGCGAACGGGCCCCACGCGGACTTGTCAGCGGGGATCTCGACCGTGGCGAGCCAGGTGCCGTTCACGTGCCCGAACAAGTCGTCCTGGGGGCGCACGGACAGATCCATACCGTCCTTGGCGTCATCGAGGATGGTCATGCCGGAACCCTACGACGACGTGCAAGGATCGGGGCATGGCGGATCGACTGCACGTGAACATCATCGACAACCCCGAGCATCACCGGGTCGAGGCACGCACGGAGGACGGGCAGCTGGCCGGCTTCTCTCAGTACTACGTCCGCGACGGTGCCTACGTCTTCTTCCATACGGAGGTGGACGACGCGTTCGAAGGCCAGGGGATCGCGAGCCAGATCGCCCACGGGGTCATCGAGTTCGTCCAGCACCGGCGGATGCCGATCGTCGCCGAGTGCGAGTTCATCCGCGGCTGGATGCGCAAGCACCCCGACACTCACAAGTGCTTGGCTTCCAGCTTCAGCTGGGACGCCTACAACGACGGGCCGATGTAGCGCCTAGCGCCAGCCATGACTACGGAGAGGCGTTCTTCAGCAGCCAGTTGACCTCATCGAGCGGTCCGTCGTTCACCGGCGCGTGAGGGTCGACATCAGACGTCTCGATCGTGTCCTCGAGGCTGACCGGCTCCGGAAGCGTCTTGAACCGCTTCGGGTCGGTCTGGTCCGGCTTCTCCATACGTCTAAAGTACGGCGCACGGCCTCCCTGATACCAGCGGTCAGCGGACGTCGATGACCCGGTTCATCTCGAAGTGCATCGGGTCGGTGTAGCTCCAGTCGCCGCCCCAGGCGAAGCCCCACTTCTTGAAGATGCCGACGACCTGACGGTCCATCTCGCCGACGGTGCCGCGCTGATTGCCCGGGACGTTGAGGTCGAGCGCGATGCCCCAGCTGTGCAGGGAGAGGCCGTTCACAGGGTCGCGGCCGATGTAGCGCGGGTAGTAGCAGCCGGCGTACTCGCCCGGGTGGATCTTGTCAGCCAGGCCGCGCTGCACGACCTCGGTGAGGGCGGCGCGTAGTTGCGGCAGCACCGCCTTGTTGCAGGTGACGTTGCCCAGGATCGGGACGGACTCGGTCCGGATGTACGCCGACACCCACCCGCCGTCGGGGTTGATGGTGCCGTTCGGGCCGCGGGTGAAGCTGAACGAGCCGACAGCCCCGGCCACCGAGGCGCCCGTCAGGACGGCAACCTCGACGTTGTTCTCGAACTCCAGAGCGAGAGTCGTGAGTGCCGCCCGCCCGTCAATCACGGCCCGCATCTCCTTGGCGAGCGCGGACGGCGTGTACTCACCGGTCGAGACGAGCAATGCGTTGCCGCTGGGCAGACCGAGCTGCTCGCCTCGGTTGTAGTTGACGACAGCGGAGAAGCTCTTCGAGAGGGGTGCGTAGGCGCCGACGTGGACCTTCTCGGCGTCGTCGGCGTCCCCTAGGGCCAGCTCGTCTCCGGCAACGACCTTCTGCGGCACCGTCGGATCGACAGCGACCTCGCCTCCCGCGACACGGGCCCAGACGTCGTCGGCCTGAGCGGTCTGGACAGGAGTGAATCGGCGGTACGTCACCGGGTCGACCGCGGCGACGGTCAGGGTGCGGCCGTCGACGGACATGCGACCCAGCGACAGCGAGGCCACACCACGCACGCCCTTGATTCGCCGGATGCCCTTGATGAGGTCGGCGGGGATCGTCTTGCCGGACGTGATCAGCACGTCGGCGGTCAGCAGCGGGCCTTCGAGCGAGCCGGGGTCCGGCGTGGAGGTCGGTGAGCCGGTGGGCGTCGCGGTGGGCGCACTGGTCTTCTCCAGGTCGTCACCCTTCTTCGCGCTGCAGCCGGTAAGCGTCGCCGCGAGCGCGAGCACGCCGAAGCCCACCATGGCGCGACGAAGGCGTGCCTCGGACTTACGGCGCATCGAGCGGTCTCCCAACCCCGGACTGGACATGCCGGAGCTCCCACCCGGCATGGATGAGACGCGGTCACCCGCGACCCATGACGCGGTTCCCCTGACCGGTCACCATCCAGCGTACGTCGGAGTTCCTGAGCGCGCGCCTAGGTCCCACCGTTACATTCATGGCCATGACCGTCGCTGCACCCACGTCGCCCGCCGCCAAGAAAAAGAAGAAGCGGCGCATCCCCGCGTGGATCGAGTTCATCGTCCTCCTGGCAGTGGCGATCTCCATCGCGGTGGTCATCAAGGCGTTCTTCGTCCAGATGTTCTTCGTGCCGAGCACGTCGATGCGGCCGCTCTTCATTACCGACGACCGGATCCTGGTGCAGAAGGTGTCCTACTGGACCGGCGACGTGAGCCGCGGCGACGTCATCGTTTTCGAGGACCCGGGTGGGCAGTGGCTGAACCTGACCGACCCCTCGCTCAACGTCATCCAGAAGGCCCTCTCGACGGTCGGCCTCTACCCGACTGGTGGGCACCTGGTGAAGCGGGTCATCGGGGTCGGTGGCGACCACGTCGTGTGCTGCGACAAGAAGGGCCGGATCACCGTCAACGGCGTACCGCTCAACGAGACGACGTACATCCTCGAGGGCACCAAGCCGTCGGACATGGACTTCGACATCACCGTGCCCGAAGGCCGGCTCTGGGTCATGGGCGACAACCGCACCAACAGCGAGGACTCCCGGTACCACCAGAGTCTCGAGGGCGGCGGCACCGTCCCCGTCGACGGTGTCGTCGGCAAGGTGTGGGCGATCGTCTGGCCGGGTGACCGGATCACGCTGGTCAACCGCCCGGAGATCTTCAAGAACCCGCAGATCGACATCAACCAGCCGTAGCTCGGCGTCAGTCGAGCGTGGTGATCTCCAGCTCGCCTTCGGCGTACTGCGCGCGCAGCACCTTCTTGTCGAACTTGCCGACACTCGTCTTCGGCACCTCGGCGATGAAGGTCCACCGCTCCGGCAGCTGCCACTTCGCGAACTTCTCGCCCAGGAACTCCTTCAGCGTCGCGGCGTCCGTGGACGTTCCCTCGCGGAGTACGACGGCCACGCACGGGCGCTCGTCCCACCGGTCGTCGGGTACGCCGAACACAGCGGCCTCCGCGACATCGGGGTGGGACATCACGACGTTCTCGAGGTCGACCGAGGAGATCCACTCGCCGCCGGACTTGATGACGTCCTTCGAGCGGTCGACCAAGGTGAGGTAGCCGTCGCCGGTGATCTTGCCGACGTCACCGGTGCGCAGCCAGCCGTCGTCGAACTTCTCCGGGTCGACGGCCGAGCCGCCCGGCGAGTAGTAGGAACCAGTGATCCACGGGCCGCGCACCTGGAGCTCGCCGAGAGCCTGGCCGTCGTTGGGCATCACCGTTCCGTCGTCATCGACCAGCCGGGCCTGCACCTGGGCGGGGAACTGGCCCTGGCTGATGCGGTAGGCCCACTCGTCGTCGCCGGTCGCATGCGCTGGCGGGTGCGCGACGCTGCCGAGCGGTGACGTCTCGGTCATGCCCCACGCGTGCAGGATGCGGACGCCGTGCTCGTCCTGGAACTTCCGCATCATGGCGGGGGGCACGGCCGATCCGCCGACGATCACGTCGCGGAGATGGGTGATGTCCTGCGGATGTGCGGCGAGCTGGGCGAGTACGCCGGTCCAGATGGTCGGCACCGCGCCGGCGAACGTCGGCTTCTCGGCGGCCATCATCGCCAGCAGCGGCTCGGGCTGCAGGAAGCGGTCGGGCATCAGCAGGGACGCACCGGCCATCAGTGCGGCGTACGGCAGGCCCCACGCGTTGGCGTGGAACATCGGCACGATCGCGAGGATGTTGTCCGCGCCCGAGAGCCCCATGCCCTGGTTGCTGCAGACGTGCATCGAGTGCAGGACCGACGACCGGTGCGAGTACACGACGCCCTTCGGGTCGCCCGTGGTGCCGGAGGTGTAGCACATGGCTGCGGCGGAACGCTCGTCCACGACGGGGAAGTCGAACTCTGTCGACTGGGCCGCCATCAGCTCGTCGTACGAGTGCACCGTCACTCCGGCCGGCGCCTCGAGCGCGCTCGCTTCTCCGTTCGCCACGATCACGTGCTCGACGGTCTTGAACGACGGGAGCAGCGGGCCGAAGAGCGGCAGCAGCGTGCCGTCGACGATGACGATCTTGTCCTCGGCGTGGTTCACGATGAAGGTCAGCTGCTCGGGGAACAGCCGGATGTTCAGAGCGTGCAGCACGGCGCCCATCGCGGGGATCGTGTTGTACGCGACGAGGTGCTCGTTGTTGTTCCACATGAACGTGGCGACACGGTCGAAGGCCCCGACGCCCAGCCCGCGCAGGGCGTTGGCGAGGCGGCCGGCCTGGGCTCCGAGCTCGCCGTACGTCATCCGGCGTACCTCGGAACCCGTCCAGGTGGTGACCTCGCCGGCGGCCTGGTAGGTCGTGGCGTAGCGGAGAACGGTGGCTAGGGACAGGGGCTCGTCCTGCATGGTGCTCAACATGGGCCCATCCTTCCCGCCCACTCACCCGGCGACTACCCCTGAATGCACAATCTCGTCGCCCGTTCCTGTGCAGGGGACCACCCCAAGGCCGTCAAGTCTGGGCTAGATGTGGTTACGGACACAGTGTGGGCGCGGCCACACCGCCCGCGTAGCTGGATTCCTATGCGCCATCTCGTATGTAACTCTCTTGATGTCAAGAAGCACGACATCGAGGGATCTCGGTGCCACAACACCGGGTCCATGGGGGTAAACACCTGATGAACCGCTACTCACGCGGGCTCGCCCGCACCACTGCGGCCGCTCTGGCCGCCGGCGCTATCGTCGCCACCGGCTTCGCCGCTCCGGCTTCCGCCGCTGCCGACAAGCTGACCCTCGGCCCGGCCACCGGCCTCGCCGCGACCAACGGCAGCCAGTGCGTCACCGCCAAGGCCACGCTGCTCGGCTTCTCGCAGAGCAACCAGACGGTCAAGTTCCAGATCGTCGCCGGCCCGAACAAGGGCAAGGCGCTGGCCGACGCCGTCACGAACTCCAGTGGTGAGGCGACTCGCTGCTACTCCTCGTCGGTCTCCGGCGTGGACACGCTGCAGGCCACCGTCGCCGGCCTGACCGGCACCACGACCTCGAACACGGTCACGCGCACCTGGAACGCCGCGCCGGTCGTCTCGATCCTCTCGCCGGCGAACCTGTCCGGCCACGAGCTGGGTCTGGCCACCAAGGTCGTCGCGAACGTGAGCGACGCCGACGGCGACCTGCGCAGCTGCGAGATCAGCTTCGACGACGGCGGCGCCGCGCTCGTGGGCACCATCGCCAACGGCCAGTGCACCGTCTCCAAGACCCTCGCGAAGGTCGGCGTCTACACGATCAAGGTCACCGCTAAGGACGCGCTGAACCAGGCCACGACGGCCTCCACCATCCTCGGCGTGTGGGACCAGCGCGGCTCGCTCTCGGGCACGGCCAAGTACGACTCGCAGGCGGGTGCGGTCACCGCGCAGCCCGCGGTCACCGGTGAGGCCACCCTCGCCCTGAGCGCGTACTACGGCAGCAGCCTCTCGTCCGCTCCCAGCGGCTCGGTGCGGCTGCAGCTGGCCTCGGCCAACCTGGACTTCCAGTCGAGCAGCATCAGCTGGTTCGTGCCCCTGAGCGGCAAGGCTGAGCTCCGCGGCGTCGGGACGCTGAACGGCGTCGCTGGCTACTCGTTCCTCGTCCAGGTCAAGGACGGCGGCCTCTTCGGCAAGGACGCGGTCGACATCCGCATCTGGAAGACCGTCGACGGCTCGGTCGTCTACGACACCGTGAAGAACACGAACGACGACCTCGACGCTGCCGCTCCGCAGACCGTCAAGAGCGGCTCGTACTCCATCAGCGCCTGAGCCTTTAGGCAACCGGGGGAGCTGATGGAAACCTGACGGCGCAAACCGTCGGGGGCAAGGAGGAGGCGGTGCACCGCCTCCTCCTTGCCCCCGACGGTTTGCGCCGTCAGGTTTCCATCAGCTCCCCCGGTTGCCTAAAG
>DATILB010000315.1:0-3947 GCA_035477015.1 Nocardioidaceae bacterium
GAGGAACGCAGGGCTGCCCGCAAGGCGTTTCTGTCGTTGTGGGACAACGGGGACGGCACCCACGAGATCCGCGGGAAGGTCTCCACGCTGCACCGGTCGATGCTGGAGCGGTACCTCGCCGCCGAGCTGAACCTGGACCTCCCGGACCCGATCGACCGGGACGGCCGGACCAAGGACGAGCTCCGCGGGGTAGCGTTCGGCCGGTTCCTCGAACGCATCAACACCCGAGCCCTGCCGCAGTTGGGCGGGGTCAACGCCATCGTCGTGGTCACCATGAGCCTGGACACCCTGCTGGGCGGCATCAAGCCCGGGATGCTCGACACCGGACAACCCATCTCCGCCCGTGAGGCCCGACGTCTGGCCTGTGCTGCGGGCGTCATCCCCGCGGTCCTGGACGGTGACGGTGCCGTGCTGGATCTGGGACCCCATGTCCGGTTCCACACCAAGAAGCAGCGACTCGCGATGAACGTCCAACAACAAGGTCGGTGCGCGGTCGAGGGCTGCGACCGACCCGCCTGGATGTGCGACGCCGCCCACCTGACCGCGTACGCCAAAGGCGGCCACACCAGCGTCAAAGACGGCGCCCTGACCTGCCCATGCCACCACGCCATGGCCGACAGCCCCAACTACACCATCCAACGCCTAGGACCCGGACGCATCCGCCTCATCCGACGCCAATAGGCGTCGGACCAACGGAAACCCGTTCGTTTCGGACCCGTAACCCTGGAACACGTTCCACCGTTCTTGTTTACGGCGAGGGGAACTGGTCCGGGACAGGTCGGGTGTGCAAATGTCGCGTCGAGTCGCGCTCTTAGTAGGTGCCGTCGTCTGCAGTGGAGGGCTGGCGCTGGTCCCGCCGGACGCCCGGGCGGCGGACCCGTACACGGTCGAGACACTCCACTTCTCAGTGAGAGTCGGCCCAGCCAACGAGCAGACCTGCGACATCGTCGGCGACCTCTATACGCCTACGGCCGCAACGGCCTCTCGTCCGGCTCCCGCGATCCTGACCACCAACGGCTTCGGCGGCTCGAAGGACGACCAGGCTCCACTCGCCAGGCTGGCCGCAACCAACGGCTACGTAGTGCTCTCCTACTCAGGCCTTGGCTTCGGCGGGTCGACGTGCAAGATCACGCTCGATGACCCGGACTACGACGGCAAGGCGGGCAAGCAGCTGATCGACTTCCTTGCTGGGCTCCCGGCCGTGAAGAAGGACAAGGGCGGCGACCCGAAGGTCGGCATGGTCGGCGGGTCGTACGGCGGCAGCATCCAGTTCGCCGTGGCATCGGTCGACCCCCGGCTCGACACAATCGTGCCTCTGATCACGTGGAACGACCTCTCGTACTCGATCGGTCCCAACAACACCGACCAGGTGACCGGGGTCAGCACCGGTACGCCGGGCGTGATCAAGCTGCTCTGGGGCGCCGGCTTCTCCGGACTGGGCGTGCTCAACGGGCTGCAGAACGGCCAGCAGGACCCGGCTCGCAACATCCCCTGCCCCAACTTCGCCGACTTCGTCTGCCCAGCACTCGTCACCGCCGGCACAACCGGCTACTTTCAGCCGGACGCAGTGGCGGCACTGCGGCACGCGTCAGTGGCGTCGTACATGAGCAAGATCAAGATCCCCACGCTGCTCATGCAGGGTCAGAACGACACCCTGTTCAACCTCAACGAAGCGGTGGCGACGTACAAGGCGCTCAAGGCTCAAGGCACCCCGGTCAAGATGGTTTGGCACTCGTGGGGCCACTCGGGCGGGCCGGCTCCCGGCGAGATCGACCTGGGCAACCCGGACCCGACGGCGCAGTACGAGACCGGCCGGATCATGAGCTGGTTCGACCACTACCTCAAGGGCACTAACGCGAGCACCGGACCGACCTTCGCCTACTTCCGCGACTGGGTCGGCTACACCGGCAACGCATCGCCGGCGTTCGCGACGTCGAACGCCTTTCCGGTCGGTACGGCGAAGAGCTACACCCTGAGCGGCGCAAGCTCGCTCGCGACGAGTACGCCGAGCGCGGGCTCGAACACCTTCACGACGATCGCCGCCGGTGCGCCGACGAGCATCAACCCGTTCGACGTCCTCGGCGGCTACGCACCGGTCCCTGCGATGGCTCCGACCGACGTACCGGGTACGTTCGCGTCCTGGACCACGTCCGTCCTTGCCAGCAAGGTCGACGTCGTTGGTTCCCCGGTCGTGACCCTGAGGATCAACGCCCCTGCGAACGCGCTCACCCAAGGAGCCGGTCCCTCCGGCCAGCTCGTGCTCTTCGTGAAGGTCCTCGACGTGGCGCCGGACGGGACGGCGTCGTTGATCCACGGCCTCGAGGCACCGATCCGCATCCCCGACGTGTCGAACCCTTTCAAGGTCACACTGCCCGCGATCGTGCATCGGTTCGCGGCCGGCCACCAGATCCGGCTCGTGATCTCGGGTGGCTCGAACAACTACCGCGGCGGGGTGAGCGCGAACCTGGTGACGATCACGTCGGGACCCGGTCAGACGCTGGCCCTGCCGGTCGTGTCGTGACCGAAATCCCTTAAAAACAAGGGAGAATGAGTGAAACGGGTTCTAGCGGGATTAGTCACAAGCCAGTAATCTCAATGCGTGAGAACTGACTTCGGTGGGGGCAGCTGGCAGTCCAGGATCCTCGGCCTGGTCGTGCGCAACACGGCTAAGCGGGTCATCTTCGCGTGGACGGTGGCGCCCAACCTCCCGTGGCCCTACTTCGTTGTCGACCACCTGGGTCGCTTCCAGAAGAAGGCGCCGGGCACAACGATCGAGCACGTGTCGCTGCCGTCCTGCAACGCGGACCTGATCCGGACTCCGGCCAGTGACTCCGGTCGGGTCATCGTCTACTTCCATGGCGGCGCATTCCTCGTCGGTGGACGGCACCTGCACCACGGACTCATCTCTCGCATTGCCGAGGCCACCCGCTCCGACGTACTCGCGGTGGACTACCGCCAGCTGCCCAAACACCCGATCAGCTGCTCGACCGCCGACTGCCTCGAGGGGTACAAGTGGGCTCTTGAGCAGGGCTTCGCCCCCGAGGGCATCGTCTTCATGGGCGACTCGGCAGGAGGCTTCCTGTCGTTCACGACCGCCGATCTTGCCGGCGAGCAGGGACTCCCCAAACCGGCGGCCATCGTCTCCATCTCGCCGTTGGTCGACTTCGACTTCGAGCGCATCCCGTTCAGCATCGGCCCGCGTGGCTGCGACGTCTTCGGACCCGGCTTCAAGAAGCCGTTCCTCCGGCTCGCGCAACACGTTGAGGGCGAGGGCGTCCTGCGCTCCCCCGTGGACTGCGAGTTCGAGTACCTCCCGCCGGTGCTGCTGCAGGCGAGCTCGTCCGAGTCGCTGTACTCGCAGGTGACCCACATGCACGACCTGCTCGAGGCAGGTGGCGTACCGGTCGAGCTCCAGGTCTGGGACGAGCAGATGCACGTGTTCCAGGCCGCACGTCTCATTCCTGAGGCGAAGGAGGCGGTCGAACAGATCGCGGAGTACGTCGAGCGGGCCACTCCGGCGGTACGACGTAAGACCGCCTGACCCACCACGCCTACACTTCGCCGGTGGAGCGTATCGACCCGGACGAGCTGGCGATCACCCTCAAGGTGCTCGAGCAGCTGTCCCGGCTGCACCCGGACCACGAGGACGTGACGACGGTCAAGCGCGCAGCGTCGTACATGTACAAGCTGCTCAAGAAGGCCCGCCGGGCCGAGATTCGCGAGATCCGGCAGTCCCACGACCAGTCGATCATCGAGAAGACCGCGACCGGGTCGCCGATGCGCATCGATGACGAGACGGCAGGCATCCTGCTGGTGTCCAACACTCCTGGCGCCTTCGCCGGCGAGCTGATCACCGCTCGCGGCTGCTACATCTGCAAGGAGGACTTCACCCTCGTCGACGCGTTCTACCACTGGCTCTGTCCGAGCTGCGCGGCGTACTCGCACGC
>DATILB010000316.1:0-12786 GCA_035477015.1 Nocardioidaceae bacterium
ATCCGAGCGCTGGCGCCACCGATGTTGCGCGCGCCCCCGCTGATCAGCACGACCTTGCCGTCTACACGTCCCATGCCCGAGAGGATAACATTGAAGTAGAACACGTTCTAGATTCGCCCAAACGACACGGAAGTGGTCCCATGACGATTCGCGTCGCCCAGATCGGCACCGGGAACGCCGGGATGCTGACCCTTCGCCAGCTCATCAACGACGCCAGGTTCGAGCTGGTTGCTGTCGGTGTCTCGACGCCGGAGAAGGTCGGCCAGGACGCCGGTGTGCTCGCCGGCCTCGACGTCACGACGGGCGTCACCGCGGTCGGGAGGCTGGACGAGGTCATCGCGGCGAGGCCCGAGTGCGCCGTCTACTGCGCAATGGGTGACACGAGGCCGGTCGAAGCCACCAACGACGTACGCCGGCTGCTCGAGGCGGGCATTGACGTGGTGGGTTCCGCACCCGGCACGTTGCAGTACCCCTGGGACACCATGCCTGCGAAGGTCATCGACAAGGTCGAGGCCGCGGCCCAGGCCGGGAACGCCTCGGTGTACATCACCGGCGTCGACCCCGGCTTCGCGAGCGACCTGTTGCCCCTTGCCCTGGCCAGCACCTGCCAGCGGGTCGACCAGATCAAGTGCTACGAGCTTGCCGACTACGCGACGTACGACGGTGCAGAGGTGATGTTCGACCTGATGGGCTTCGGCAAGCCCGTCACAGATACACCCCTGCTGTTCCTGCCCGGTGTCCTGGGTCTCGCCTGGGGCACAGCCATCCGGATGATGGCAGCCGGACTGGGCATCACGGTCGACGAGATCGTCGAGCACTGGGAGGCCGAACCGGCTCCGGAGTCCTACGACATCGCCGCCGGCCGGATCGAGAAGGGCACGATCGCGGCGTTGAAGTTCTCCATCTCCGGGATGGTGGCCGGTCACCCGGCGATCGTCGTCGAGCACGTCACCCGGACCCGCGACGACCTCCGCCCCGACTGGGCGCGCCCCGCGCACGGCGGCGGTTCCTACCGGGTCGAGATCACCGGTGAACCGAACTACGTCGTAGACATCGTGCCGAGCAGTGAGCACGGCGACCACAACCACGCGGCGATCGTCGCTGCATGCGGTCGCATCGTGAACTCGATCCCGGACGTTCGCGCCGCGGCGCCGGGCATTCGCACCACTCTCGACCTGCCCCTCCCGACAGGAAGGGGCACGTACGTCGGGCAGCCCTAGGAGGGACGTGTGACGAGCGAAGGGCCGTTGGGGGACGACGGAGTACGGTCCAAGCATGCTCCCTTCGGAGGAAACATGAACCGTTCCTGGAACCGTCAGCTCCTCGCGGGGACCGCACTGGTGCTCGCCTGTACCGCCTGCTCATCCGGTTCGCCGGGCGCGAGCAGCCCTGCCACGTCGCCCACGGCGACCCTCACCACAACACCGGCCTGCGTGGTCGACCAGGTCACCACCGACATCCCGCCCGTGGGCGTCGACACTGCCTTCGGCATCACTCAGGGACCTGGGGGCACGTGGTACGCGCATGGGGGAACCATCAACCGGATCGCCGACGACGGGAAGCTCGAGGAGTTCCCGATCCCGGACGCAGCCACTGCCTCTGCCGGCTGGCTCACCTGGGACGGCTCCAGCTCGTCGATCTGGTTCTCTGACCGTACAAATGGCCGAATCGGAACGATCGACGGCGACGGCGTCGTGGAAGAGTTCCAGATCCCGGACGGACCGAACGGCCCCGGGGGGCCGGCGGGAATCGTCATCGGGCCGGGGAATCAGGTGTGGTTCACCGAACCGATGAACAACCGGATCGGCGTGCTCAACACGGCAACCAAAGCCATCACGATGCGCGACGCACCGTCTGCTGGGGGTGGGCCGCTTGGCCTGGTCCGTGCTTCGGACGGCAACCTGTGGTTCACGGAACGTGAGGTGGGCAAGGTCGCGCGGATGAACCACGACGGATCGTTCGATGAGTGGGAGCTCGACCCCGGAGCGAGTCCGAATCGGCTCATCGTCGGCCCTGACGGAGCCATCTGGTTCACCGAGCTGCAAGCCAACAAGCTCGGGCGGATCGACTCCGCTGGTCAACTCAGCGAGGTCGCGCTCGACGGCGGCCCGGTGGGGCTCACGCTTGGACCGGACGGGTCGATGTACGTAGCGCTCTGGACCGCCAACCAGGTCGCCCGCCTCAAGGACGACGGATCGATCGACAAGACGTGGGATCTCCCCCACGGGGCCTTGCTCGTGGCGGCCGGACCGGACAGCATCTGGGCCACCAACGCCTTCGACGACTCTGTGGCCCGCATCAGGCTGAGCTGCTAGCTCGTCTACCCGTTCTTCCCCAGCCCGGCGTTGCGTGCCTTCACGATGGCCTCGGTCCGGTGAGCTACCTGTAGCTTGCCGAGGATCGTGGTGATGTTGTTCGCCACGGTCTTCGGCGACAGGAAGAGCTTCGCGCCGATCTCGGCGTTGGCTAGGCCGGCTGCCACCCCGTCGAGGATGTCCCGCTCGCGTTCGGTGAGCTCGGGGAACGGTTGCTGTTCCGGGCGAGCTGCGCTGCGCGCGAACCAGGTCTGCATCCGCTTGGCGAGCGCGGCGCCGAACACGGCCTGCCCGGTGGCCGCGGCCTGGACCGCGGCCACGATGTCAGCACCATCCGATCCCTTGAGCAGGTAGCCGGCGGCGCCCGCGGAAACCGCGGCAAACACAGTGTCGTCATCGTCGAACATGGTGAGCACCAGCACTGCCGTCTCCGGGGCCTTGGTGCGCACCTGCGCGGTCGCGTCGATGCCGTGCAGCCCGGGCATCTGCAGGTCCATCAGGACGACGTCGGGACGGTGCTCCACACACAGTCGTACGGCATCGATCCCGTCCTCGGCCTCGGCGAGGACGGTGATCTCCGGGGTCGCATCGAAGACCGCACGCAGTCCCTGCCGGACGAGCGGATGATCGTCTGCCAGGACGACGGTGGTCATGGCGTCATTGTCCGCAACGGGAAGACCACCTGGATACAACCGCCCGCGGGTGTCGACCCGGCGGCGAACGTTCCGGCCAGCTCCTCGGCGCGCTCCCTCATCCCGGTGAGACCGACTCCAGGCTGCCACGCGGCGGTCGGACCACCGTCATCCGTCACCGTGATGGCCAGCCCTCGCTCGCCGGTCGCGATGGTGACCTCGACCGAGGAAGCGGTCGAGTGGCGGACGACGTTGGTGAGCGCTTCGACCACCGTCCGGTACGCAGCGACCTCTACCGCGGCCGGCAGTACGAGCTCGTGCGGCAGCCGAAGATCCAGCGTGAGTCCGCCTTCGCCCGCGATCCGTTCCGTGTGCAGGCGTAGTGCGCCGATGAAACCGAGGTCGTCGAGAGCAGGTGGACGTAACCCGTACACGAGCCCTCGCAGGTCATCGATGACTTGGCTCGATGCCTGCTTCGCCTGGTCGAGGTACGTGCCGGCGCGGTCCGCGTCCTGGGACAAGCTGGATCGGGCTGCGTCGAGGTTGAGGCCCAGCCCGGTGAGTAACGGCCCGAGCCCGTCATGAAGATCGCGACGCAGGCGCCGGCGCTCCTCTTCGCGCGCGGCAACCAGCTCGTGACGCGTAGCCAGCAGGTCAGCGTTGAGTGCCTCGGCCTGAACCGAGCCGGTGATCAGCTGGGCAAGGGTCGCCAGCGCCTGACGGTCCCGGTCCCCGATCACGGCGAGGCCGTGAGGGGCGGCAGCGGCCAGCACGGCGACCTGCTCGCCCTGGTGGACCAGTGGCCACTCCTCCAGCAGTTCCGAAGTCTCGCCGTACGACGCCAGGACGAGCTCGTTTCGCACCACGGCGACGTACGGCAGCTTGAGCATCTCGGCCGCGGCCCGCACCAGGTTCTCCACGACGGAGCCGTCGGAGCTCAGTGCGTAGCCGGCGGACCGGCGGATCAGCGTGTCGATGGCCCAGAGGTCGTAGCGGAGCACGGGCACGGCGAGGGTCACGACGAACAGCAACGGAGCTAGGTCGGACACCCAGATCGGCAAGGTCTCGGTGACGGCGAACGGGAACAACGCGAGTGCCCCGACGACGCCGGCGGCTCGCCACTGCAGCTGCTTGCGCTCCAGGCCGCTCGACCGGACGCAGCGGACGACTACGCCGATCCCGGCCAGCAGGCCGAGCAGGATCACTGCCGGTACGGCGAACCCGAGTGCGTTGCCGATGTCGACGATCGGTGTGCTGTCGATGAAGCGGGTCGTGTCGGAAGCGGTTCCGTCCGGACGAAGCGCCTTGATCGTCATGTTCCCGAGCAGGGAGCCGACCAGGACCACCACGATGGCCCACACCAGCACGCGGTCGAGCCGGTGACCCCACCGGCCGGTCGGTTTGCCCGAAGGGAACCGCACGTTGATCAGGCCCTCGAGAACCACAGGCATGAACGCCAGGGAGCCGAAGGTCAGTCCCCAGGCCGCGAGCTCACCCCCGTGTCCGTTGTCCAGAGCCCAGTACGACGGCCCGACAACGACCAGCATGACGACGAGCGAGATCGCCGCGAGGGACAGCAACCAGCCGAACGGCAGATCCGGGCGCCGTGCCATCAGGACGGCGCCCAGCAGGCCGTAGGGGAGGACCTGGCACGCGCTGTAGAGAAGTTCATCGGACTTGAGGTTGCTCGACGGCTCGACGCTGCGAGAGAGCACGAGGTACGCCGCGAAGCCGGCGACGGTGACGAGCAGCACGACGGCGGCCAGCTCGGTGGCGTGGCGCTGGGCTTGTTCTCGCAGTGGGCTTCGCACGATGAGCCGAGCCTGCACCCTGAGCGACGGCGCGGCAATCGGTCGCCGTTCCCGCCGGTCCGGGAACTCTGTCCCGCCGATCCGGGAACCCTTGTCCCGCGCGGATGACGTGGCTCCCTGGGCGCGGGAACGGCAGCCGGAGCACGGTTTGAGAACCAACCGATTCCGACTGAGGAGCACACCATGAAGCTCATCCGCTGGGCCGCCATCGCGGTCACCGCGCTTTTCGTCTTGTTGAACCTGGGCGCCGCCTTCGACCCTGAGCAGTCCGACGCAGTTCGGATCGCCGGTGGGGTACTCGCCGTCCTCGGCATCCCAGCCGCTGTGGGCCTGGCCCTTCGTCAGTCCTGGGGTCGACTCGCCGTGATCGGTGTCGGCGCACTCAACGTCGCGACGGCGGTCGGAGCGATCGTCGCCGACGAAGACGGCGCTGTGATCGGCATCGTCGTCGGCGGGCTCGGTGCCGTCCTCGGCGCCTTCAGCGACGATGCCGGCGAGCTTCGGCCGGCCACCCGATGACGACAGACACGGCCGTCGCTGCATCGACGCTGCCCCAGGTGCGGGGGACCTGGCGGCAGCGTCTCGCCGCTGTCATGCAGTTCCACACCGGCGGGGAATGGGTTTGCGAGCAGGGGCTCGGACTGGCCGACATGCACCTCGGACCTGCCTGGCTGGTGCCGCAGGTCGCCCTGGCAGTCGGGCCCCAAGCCGCTCGCGACGTACTCGGCAGGCACGACGATGCGCTGGACAAGTACACGCCGTTCAACGTTCAGAGGCGTCTGCTCGGGAAGTTCAGCGGCCGGCCGTCGGACGACCTTTTCCACATGACCTACCTGCCGTGGCTGAGCCGCAAGCGCGCACTGCAGCCGGTGTTCACCAAGCCGAAGGTCGCCACGTACGCCGGGGTCATGTCTGCCGTCGCCGAAGAGCAAGTAGCCCAGTGGACGGCTCAAGGACAGGTGGACATCGGCCGGGCCACGCGGGCGCTCGCCCTGGACGTGCTCGGTCGTTCGGTCTTCGGCCTGCGCCTGGGCGATCGCGCCAGCGCTTTGGCCCCGCACGTCGACGCGATGATGACCTACATGCTCGAGCGCGCGGTGCGACCGGCGCGGGCGCCGTACTGGCTGCCCACTCCGGCGCGGGCTCGGTTCCTCCGGGCCTGGGCGGTCATCGACGAGATCAGTGACGAGGCGATGGCGACGTGCCGGCAGGACCCCGACCACGAGGCACCGCTGATCCGCCAGCTGCTCGCGGCCGCCGATCCCGAGACGGGACGTGAGCTCACCGACGAGGAGCGCCGCGCCGACCTGCTGGCCTTCCTGCTCGCTGGTCACGACACGACCTCGACCACGCTCGCCTACGCGTTGTGGCAGGTTGGCCGGAGGGCCGACATCCAGGAGCGGCTGCGGGCCGAGATCGACGCGCTGGGGGACCGACCGCTGACCTCCGAGGACGTGTCGTCCCTGCCGTACACGGTCCAGGTGGTCCACGAGGCGATGCGACTGTGTCCGCCAGCCGGCGGCGTGGCTCGGACGGCGACGCGCGACGTCGCGGTCGACGGCCACCTGGTGCCAGCGGGCTACACAGTGATCGTCTCCATCTATGCGTTGCACCGTGACCCGGGCGCCTGGGAGCAGCCGCTGCTCTTCGACCCGGACCGGTTCGCCCCGGAGCGAAGGCAGCAGATCAACCGCTGGCAGTACCTCCCTTTCGGAGGTGGCCCGCGCAGCTGCATCGGCGATCACTTCGCCATGCTGGAGGCGACGCTCGGCCTGGCGACAGTGGTCCGACGCGTGTCGATCACGTCACTGCGACCGGACTTCCCGGTGTCGATGGCGGCCACCGTCACCGCGGCCGAACCGGTTCCGCTGCGGTTCACCGCCCGCTGAGGTCGCGTCAGGGGTAGTAGGGCCCCGGGTTGCCGTACGGATCGGTGTTCTCGCATCGGAAGCCGTTCAACGACTCCGACCTTGAGCACGGTGGGGTCGGTGCCGGCTCCCACGGCTCCGATGAGCCGCCGGCGGGGAGGCTGGGTGACCAGCCGCCCTTGCCGTTGCCGACGTATGCCTCGGGGCACTTGTCCCGGTCGGGCAGCACGTGTTCTGGGCCCCAGCCGCCGCCAGGAGGCTGGCAGCGGGCCTGACTCCGCCAGTCGCTGGTGCCGGGAAGGCCACACCCGCCCACGGCCAGCGCTGCTAGGACAGCAATTCCGGCGGCGAACGACCGCCGGCTCTGGGTCGAGGACCTGGTCATGTCTGCTCTCCTTAGCCCCTCGCGCGATGGACGGCCATCGTGGGGCGGTGCGCTGAGGAGGCACTGAGGGGCTCGGTGCCCAGGCGGAGGAGGGTTGCCGACCCCTCGCCTGGGTACATGTCGCCTACACGCACGAGGATCTGGCAGGCAGGTCGCAATGATGGAAGACGCATTTCCCTGGACGCATGTGAAAGAGCTACCGCCTCAAGGCTCCAGCTCGGCGGAGGCGCGTCACTTCGTCGGGGCACGCCTCGTCGAGCATGCTCTGGTCGATCTCGTGGGCGACGTCACCTTGGTCGTGAGCGAGCTCGCCACCAATGCCACGCTTCATGCGGGCACTCCGTTCACGGTCAGTGTGCGAGGTGAGGACAGGCACGTGGTGGTTTCGGTCAGGGACACGTCGCCCTGGGTCCCTGCAGTCATCCCTAGCGACGCCCTGAGTCTGTCGGGCCGGGGGCTGGCCATCGTGCAGCACTTCAGTCACGACTGGGGTGTCTCGCAGGGTGCGGATGGAGCGAAGTCGGTCTGGGCGTCCTTCGAGGTGGACAGCGGCCGGTAGTGGATCCGCGATAGTCACCGCGAGCCATTGATGGTGAAGCGGGCTTCCTGAATAGTCGGACCAGGGGAGGGCCCCGGCCTTGGAGTGACCCATGACTGCGACGACGACCCTCGTAAGCTCAGCATCCATCTTTGCCGGCTGCACGGCCGCCGACATCGACCTCGTGGTCCGAGCTGTCACCGGCCAGCGCCACGTCGCCGAGGGCGAGGCGGTCTGCGAGGAGAACGACCACGCTGACCGGTGGTGGATCGTCGTCGACGGCCTCGCCGACGTCACTGTGGGCGGACTCTACGTCGGGTCGATCGGACCCGGCGAGACGATCGGTGAGCTGGCGCTCTTGGACGGTGAGCCGCGGGCCGCCACCGTCACGGCCGTCACTTCCATGGAGCTGCTCGAGGTCCGCGGAGACGGCTTCCTCGATGCCTTGCGGTCGAGCCCCTCGCTCGCGCTGGCGATCCTCCGAGAGGTGACGACTCGACTGCGCGTCGCGCACCGGGTCCCCTCGGTGCCGCGTCAGCGGGGCAGCACCGAGGAGGTGCCGGTGGCGGTGAGCCCGCCCGTCGCGGCGGGTCCCACTGTGTTCGATCCCCGGACCCCGGAGTTCACGAAGGATCCGTACGTCCACCTCGCCGCCGTCCGTGAGACGGCTCCGGTCACCTGGTCCGAGGCGATCTCGTCGTACGTCGTGACGCGGTACGACGACGTACATCGGTTGGCGCGCACGCGCACCCTGACCGGATCGGCCATGACGCTGGAGCCTCCATCGGAGAAGAGGATCCCGGGCTACTTCATGATGATCATGAGGGATGGGGACAACCACACGCGCCTGCGTCGGCTCATGTCCGGAGTGTTCACGCCCAAGGCAGTGAGCAAGTGGCGGGAGCGCGCGGACGCGATCGTCCACGACCTCCTCGAGGCCGCCGAGGGCCGTGCCGAGCTCGACGTGATCGCCGACTACGCCATGCCCCTGCCCGCGCAGCTGATCGCGGAGATGCTCGGACTTCCCCAAGCCGACACCCCGCGCCTCCGTGAGTGGACGCGGAGCCTGATCACCGGTCTCGAGACGTTCCGGTCGGAGGCGCAGCACCAGGCGTCGGACGAAGCAGGTCGAGGGATGGTCGAGTACCTGGACGAGGCGATCCAGGACAAGCGAAAGCGGCCTGACGACGGACTCCTGTCGGCGATGCTCCAGGCCGAAGAGTCCGGGACCATGCTCGACGACCGCGAAGTGCGGGCGCAGGTCATGATGCTCTACATCGCCGGTCACGAGACGACGATGAACCTGATCGGCAACGGGCTGACTCACCTCTTCCGCTTCCCCGACCAGCTTGAGCGGCTCCGCGCAAACCCCGGCCTCGACCAGAACGCTGTCGAGGAGATGCTGCGCTTCGACAGTCCCGTGCAGCTCACCCGGCGGGTCGCGACGGAACCCGTCGAGATCGGCGACCAGGTCCTCGAAGTCGGGAGCCACATCACGCTGTGTCTTGGCGCCGCCAACCGCGACCCGCGCCGGTGGGGGCCGACGAGCGACGTCCTGGATGTCGGTCGGCTCGGTGCCAACGAGCACGTGGCCTTCGGTGGCGGCTCGCACTACTGCTTGGGCGCGTCCCTCGCCCGGATCGAGGCAACGCTCGCGATCCCGTCCCTCATCCGCAGGTTCCCCGCGATGGCGCCCGCGTACGACGAACCGAAGTGGGGGCAGCGCACCGCCCTCCGCGGACTCGACTCGATGCCGGTGTCACTGCGCTAGGCGGGGTCCGCGGGGGCTGACAACAGGGCGCGGAGTGCGGGGGCGAACCGTTCGAACGGCTGCTCGGGGTCCACGGCGTGGTCGAACCCGAGTCCGACACCGAGGACGAAGGTGATCGCGGCAGCGTCCGGCAGGGGCAGCGGCAGGCTGTCCGGGTCGACGGTCATGGCCAGGGCTGCCTCGATCAGCTTCTTGCCGGCCCGGACATGGTCCCTGAGCTCCTCAGCCCGATCCGATCGCATCGCGGCCAGGCTGAACTCCAGCGCGAACACGAGCAGGC
Source organism: Nocardioidaceae bacterium (assembly GCA_035477015.1). Taxonomy (GTDB): domain Bacteria; phylum Actinomycetota; class Actinomycetes; order Propionibacteriales; family Nocardioidaceae; genus SSC3. The sequence goes on from DATILB010000316.1 coordinate 9,601, forward strand.
CTTCGTGTTGGATGAGGCCCTGCCACCACTCCTCAACGACGCGCAAGGCGGCCTCAGCGTCTCCGGCAACCTTGCTGAGTCGCTCCTCGAGGTTGGTCATCTGGGCTTCGATGACACGCTCGATGACCGCCATGCACAGCGCGTCCTTGCCCTCGAAGTTCGCGTACACCGCACCGTGGGTGTAACCGGCCTCGCTGGCGATCTTGGCGATCGTGGTGGCGTGGTATCCCTCGGCGAGGAAGACCCGCTCCGCCGCATCGAGCAAATCGACCACCGTGCGCTGTTGTCGCGCCTTGCGACTCAAGACCTCATTCGCCACAGGGTCATCATCTCCGAGAGCGTCAGGCAGTTCACATTGCATCATCATTTGAATTATGTCATCATCTCAACTCGACCTCAAGTGACGGACGGAGCTGTGATGGACGCGATGGTGCGACTCCTGGGCAAGGACGGCAAGCGGGCACTGGCCTTGCGCGATGCCCCGCGCAAGGACGACGGCTTCTTCGGACCCGGATCGGTGAGCTGGAAGGTATGGGGCCATCCGCACATCGCGATCGCCGGACTGATGGGGTCGATCGTGGCCGTGGCGGATCCGGTGGGAGCGGCGGGAGTGGCACAGCACAGCAACTACGCGACCGACCCGCTCGGGCGAGTCAGGCGCAGCAACGCCTTCTTCGTCAACGCTGTGTTCGGCGACACTGAAGCCGCGCTGAAGGCAGGGACCGCACTGTTCCGGCGGCACGCCGTGATCAACGGCGAGGTCCCCAGCACGGGTGCGTCGTACCGGGCCAACACGCCGGAGTCACTGCTGTTCGTCTACGTCACCGGGTGGCACGGCGTACTCCAGACCTACCGGGGAATCGCACGCGAGCAGCTCACCGAGGCCGAGGTGCGTGAGTTCTACGCCGAGAGCGTGATCACTGCAGAGCTTCTGGGCCTGCCGGCGGACAGGTTGCCGAGCACACCGGAGGCCGTCGCCGAGTACCTCGACCACGCGAAGCGCGACATCATGGCTATGACTGACGACGCGCAGGCGCTGGTCGACTTCTTCTTGCGACCGCCTCTGTCGCCCATCTGGCCCCTCGGACTACTGAACCCGTTCGTTCGCGTGGCGACCTGGGCCTCCGTTGCGCTGATGGACCCCGAAGTGCGCGCCCTGATGGGAATCAGGCGCAGTCCGGTGCGCGACCGGCTCTCAGTGCTGGCGACACGGCTCGTTCTCGGGCTTGCGGCAACCCGCCTTGCCGACCCGTTCATGGTGGTCGCAGGACCAGAGGCCTGGGGGCGGCGCCACAATGCGCTGCGTCACTCGCCCGGGACAGGGAGGGTGGAGTACGCCGGCGAGCGAGCACTCACCCTTCAGCGCGGCCGCGGCGGGACGCTCGTCGACGACTGACGGCTCAGGCCTTGGAGGAGGGCACAGTTGCGCCGCCCAGGTTCGTATGCCCGTCCCTAGGGAAGGGCCGTCATCGTGAGTGACGCTGGGGACATGAACGATCCGGCATCGACGCGCGGCCGGGTCCTGGCTGCCCTCACCACCATGCTGGCGGATCGCGACTGGCCGGACATCTCCGTGGCCCAGGTCGCCGCCGCCGCGGGCGTTTCGAGGCAGACGATCTACAACGAGTTCGGGGCGCGATCGACGCTTGCCGACCTGTACGTCGAGGTGCTGGTGGACTCGCTCATCCGCGAGCACGTGCCGTCGACTGAGCACGTCGGCGACGTGGACGACCTACTGGCCCGGATCCTGACGTCGTGGTTCACGTCCGTTGCTGCCGACCCCGTGCTCGTCAGCGACCGAGGACTGCTTCGCGGCATCGTGTCCGACGAGACGGCCTTCGTGGACAATGCCTCCCGCTACCTGGCGCAGCAGTACGCCGCATTGGCGCCGCACGTACCGGAAGCCCAGGCGCGCATCCTCGCGCGTGTGGTGGTCCGGCTCTGTGTCAGCTACTTGCTCGTCCCCCCGTCGCAGGACGAGGACCCGGTGCAGGAGCTGGTCGCGGTGCTCGGCCCCTACACAGAGGGGCTGCTGAGCCGCGCCTAGATCACCGGGACGAGCCGCCGGACTCCTCGCGCAGCCGCGGCTCGGTGCGGTTCTCCGGGCGGATGCCCTGCTTGTCGGCGTAGAACGCCCGGACGAAGTCCATGTCGGCGACCACGTCACCGGTGGGAGTGAAGGTCGGCCCCATGCCGAGCGTCCTGGTCGGGCCGTCGACGAACCCTAGGGAGATGGGGAGCCCGGTCTGCTGCGAGATCTTGTAGAAGCCCGGCTTCCAGTACTCACCCTTCCCGCGGGTTCCTTCGGCGGCGATGGTGAGCAGGAAGGACTCGTCGGCGTCCGCCAGCATGGCCCGGATCGTCGCGCCGGGGTTCTCCCGGTCGAGCGCGATGCCGCCGGTCGCGCGCAACAGCCAGCCGAGGGGGCCCTTGAAGTACGTGTGCTTGATCAGGACCTGAGGCCGCACCCCGCCGCTCCAGGCGATCATCAACATCACGACCCAGTCCCACCGCGACGTGTGGGGTGCCCCGACCAGGATTCCGGTGCGGGGGACTGTGCCGACCAGCTTCCAGCGGGTCACCTTGAGGGCACCGCGGGCGAGGAAGGGGCGTACCCGCATCTTGTGTGCCATGAGCGGCACAGTACTAGCCGAATTGGACAACCGTGACGTACGCCGTGACGCGCGGTACCGTCATAGGTCCCTGCGTAGTCATGCGTTGCCGGTGACGTCGTATTGTGCACGGCCGAGCAACGGAGACCCGCGATGGGCGTTGAAATCAAGATCGAGCATCTGACCAAGAGCTTCGGTAAGCAGCTCATCTGGGGCGACGTGACCCTGGATGTCCCCGCGGGCGAGATCTGCGTGATGCTCGGCCCTTCCGGCACCGGCAAGTCGGTGCTTCTCAAGACGATCATCGGCCTGATCAAGCCCAACTCCGGCTCGATCTTCATCGAGGGTCTGGACATCGCCAACTGCAGCGAGAAGGACCTCTATGAGATCCGCAAGCTGTTCGGTGTGCTGTTCCAGGACGGCGCGATGTTCGGGTCGATGAACCTGTACGACAACGTGGCGTTCCCGTTGCGTGAGCACACCAAGAAGAACGAGTCCGAGATCCACAAGATCGTGATGGAGAAGATGGACCTGGTCGGTCTGGTCGGTGCGGAGGACAAGCTCCCCGGCGAGA
>DATILB010000317.1:0-11824 GCA_035477015.1 Nocardioidaceae bacterium
TCAGGCGGTGCTGGTCCAGGTGACCAAGGACCCGATCGGGCACAAGGGCGCGCGCCTGACGAGCCAGGTCAGCCTGCCGGGACGGTTCCTGGTCTACGTGCCGGACGGCACGACTAGCGGCATCTCGCGCAAGCTTCCCGACACCGAGCGCAACCGCCTGAAGAACCTGCTCAAGGAGATCGTTCCGGAGACGGCGGGCGTGATCGTGCGCACCGCCGCCGAGGGTGCCTCGGAGGATGAGCTCACCCATGACGTGGAACGGCTCACGGCGCGCTGGGAGGAGATCGCCAAGAAGGTCGAGGGCGGCAACTCACCGGCGCTGCTGTACGGCGAGCCCGACCTGACTCTCAAGGTCGTCCGGGACCTGTTCACCGAGGACTTCGCGAAGTTGGTGATCTCCGGCGACGAGGCCTGGGAGACCGTCAAGACGTACGTCGAGGGGGTCGCACCCGACCTGGCCGAGCGCGTCGAGCGGCATGACGACACGGACGGGGACGCCTTCGCCGAGTTCCGCATCGACGAGCAGATCGCCAAGGGTCTCGACCGCAAGGTGTGGCTGCCGTCGGGTGGCTCGCTGGTCATCGACCGCACCGAGGCGATGACGGTCGTGGACGTCAACACGGGCAAGTTCACCGGCTCGGGTGGCAACCTCGAGGAGACCGTCACCAAGAACAACCTGGAAGCGGCGGAGGAGATCGTTCGCCAGCTCAGGCTCCGCGACATCGGCGGCATCATCGTCGTCGACTTCATCGACATGGTGCTCGAGAGCAACCGGGACCTCGTCCTGCGCCGCCTCGTCGAGTGCCTGGGGCGGGACCGGACCCGGCACCAGGTCGCCGAGGTGACCTCCCTCGGTCTGGTGCAGATGACCCGGAAGCGGATCGGCACCGGTCTGCTTGAGGCGTTCAGCGAGACCTGCGACCACTGCCAGGGCCGAGGCCTGCTCGTGCACCACGAGCCGGTCGAGCCCAAGAAGAAGGTCGATGAGGAGCCGCGCCGCGCGCGCCGCAGCCGCGGTCGGGGCAAGGGCACCTCCGACGAAGCCCCCGCAAGCAACGGCTCCGGCGCACGTCCGCCTACGCCCGCCGACCTCGCGGCGATGCCGCGCCACGAGGAGTCTGAAGGCGAGGAGCTGGAGGCGCTCGAGCCGATAGCCGTCGAGCCGGAGGTCAGTGAGGCCAAGGTCAGCGAGCCCGATTCGGTCGAGCCCGACCTCACTGAACCCGAGCCGGAGGCCGAACCCGAGCCCGAAGCCGCGGTCGAGCCTGAGCCCGAGCCTGAGCGCGAGGAGCCTGCCGCTCCGGTGGCGCCGACGGTCGTGACGTCCGTACGCCGGGTCAGCGCCCGTCGCGCGGCAGGTCCGCCGAAGCCGGTCTCGGCGCAGGCGGGGCCTGAGACGGCGATCGACACGCTGGACATCCCCGAGCTGGCGGACCACCACGATCACGCCACGGCTCAGGCGCACGTCCCGATCAAGAAAAAGGGTGCCCGCAAGCGCTGATTCATTCGTGCGAGCGAGTCTCCGGTTGAGCCGGCGTCCACGCACTCGCAAGCGAGCGAGAGCGCCGCGTGCCTCCCGCCTCGCTGCCGCTGACCCGCGGGGCGAGCCTCCGTTTTGACCGTTCGGAGCGTGAACCCTAGACTTGACCCTCGGTGTGCTCACGCGCGCCCGCTGTCGCGTGTCGACGATCCCGCTCCTGCCCTTTCGAGGGTCCTGTGTGCGGTCGTGGCCCCGACGTACTGAACTTAGAAGTCCGACGAATGAGAGTGAGTCCGCGGTGTACGCGATCGTGCGCAGTGGCGCCATCCAGCAGAAGGTGTCTGTTGGCGACGTCATCGAGATCGACAAGGTGACCACGAAGGTGGGCGAGTCCGTCTCGCTGCCCGTCGTGCTGCTCGTCGACGGTGAGAACATCACCACCGCGGCTGACAAGCTCGCCAAAGCGTCGGTGACGGTCGAGGTCCTCGGTGCCACCAAGGGCCCGAAGATCACGATCATGAAGTACAAGAACAAGACCGGCTACCGCAAGCGTCAGGGTCACCGCCAGCACTACACCCAGGTCAAGGTCACGGGCATCAACGCCTGAGCCCCGGCTCGACCTCCCACGACTTCGAAGAAGGACTGAAGAAATGGCTCACAAAAAGGGTGCAGCATCGACCAAGAACGGTCGTGACTCGAACTCCCAGCGCCTCGGCGTGAAGCGTTACGGCGGCCAGCTGGTCAACGCCGGCGAGATCATCGTGCGCCAGCGCGGCACCCACTTCCACCCGGGCACCGGTGTCGGTCGTGGTGGCGACGACACCCTGTTCGCGCTCGTGGCCGGCAACGTGGAGTTCGGCACCAAGCGTGGACGTCGCGTCATCAACATCGTCCCGACCGCTGAGTGAGCTCAGCCGGCTGACGATCTTTTCGAGGGGCGCCCTGCTGAGTTTCAGCGGGGCGCCCCTTCGCATTACCGAGTCTGTGACCAACGCAGTATCCGAGGACAGGAGTACGTCGTGGCAGTCCCCACGTTCGTCGACCGAGTGACCTTGCAGGTCACGGCGGGACGTGGTGGCAACGGCGTAGCCAGCGTCCACCGCGAGAAGTTCAAGCCGCTGGGCGGCCCGGACGGCGGCAATGGTGGGCCGGGCGGCAGCATCATCCTGCGCGTGGACCCCGACGTCACCACGCTGGTGGACTACCACCACAACGCCGTGCGACGGGCCCAGCACGGTGGCCACGGCGCCGGCGGTCACAAGAACGGTGGGCACGGGTCCGACCTGGTGCTCGCCGTGCCGGACGGCACCGTGGTGAGCGACAGCAAGGGCGACGTGCTGGCCGACCTGGTCGGCGCCGGCACGGAGCTCGTCGTGGCGGAAGGTGGCCGCGGCGGCCTCGGCAACGCCGCGCTGGCCAGCTCGAAGCGCAAGGCGCCGGGCTTCGCCCTCCTCGGGGAGCCTGGCGACGACCTCGAGATCGTCCTCGAGCTCAAGGTGGTCGCAGACATCGGACTGGTCGGGTTCCCAAGTGCGGGCAAGTCGAGCCTGATCGCGGCGATCAGCAGGGCCCGCCCGAAGATCGCGGACTACCCGTTCACGACCCTGATCCCGAACCTCGGCGTGGTGACGGCGGGCGACACGACCTTCACCGTGGCCGACGTACCCGGTCTGATCGAGGGTGCCGCCGAAGGGCGCGGCCTCGGACACGACTTCCTGCGCCACGTCGAGCGTTGCGCCGCCCTGGTCCATGTCATCGACATGGCCACGATGGAGCCGGGGCGCAGCCCGCTCGACGACCTCGACGTGATCGAGAACGAGCTGGCCAAGTACGGCGGGCTCGAGGACCGTCCGCGCATCGTGGCGCTCAACAAGGTCGATGTTCCCGATGGTCGCGACCTGGCTGACATCACCCTCGAAGACTTCGAGGCCCGTGGTCTGCGCGTGTTCCCGGTGTCCGCCGCCAGCCACGAAGGGCTGCGTCCGCTGAGCTTCGCCATGGCCGAGCTCGTCGCGCAGACCCGCGAGGCGAAGCCCGTCGTCGAGGCGACGAGGATTGTCCTGCGGCCGCGATCGACGACCGGCGGGGTCGACTTCACGATCGACCAGACGCACGACGGCTGGCGGGTCCGGGGCGAGAAGCCGGAGCGCTGGGTGCGCCAGACGGACTTCTCCAATGAGGAGGCGGTCGGCTTCCTGGCGGACCGGCTCAACCGGCTCGGCGTGGAGGAAAAGCTCCTCAAGCTCGGCGCTGCAGAGGGCGACGCCGTCATCATCGGAGCCGAGGAGAACGCCGTCGTCTTCGACTTCAAGCCGATGGTCGATGCGGGAGCGTCGGTCCTCGGCAGCCGGCGAGGTGAGGACGAGCGGTTCCGTGCGGACCGGCCCGCGGCCCAGCGTCGCCGCGACATCGACGAGGCGTTCGCCACCCGGGCCGAACACGAGGCACGAGCCGACGTGGCCCGCCGCCTCGCCCTCGGCGAGGCCGTCTCCGCAGAGGAGTTCGAGAAGTACGACGACAGCTTCGGCTGGGACGAGGAACCCCCCGTTGAGGAGTGAGGTCACCAGCGCCCGGCGCGTGGTCGTCAAGATCGGCTCGTCGTCCCTGACCAAGGGCGGCGGGATCGACCCCGACCGGGTGGTGGAGCTCGTCGACACGCTGGCCGACGTACGCAAACGCGGGGTCGAGGTCGTGCTGGTCTCCTCTGGCGCCATCGCGGCCGGCCTGACGCCCTTGGGGCTCAAGCGCCGACCCAAGGACCTCGCCACCCAGCAGGCGGCAGCGTCGGTCGGACAGGGGCTGCTCGTGCACCGCTACACCGATGAGTTCGCACGGCACTCGCTCCAGGTCGGCCAGGTGCTGCTCACCAACGAGGACGTCACGAGGCGCGGCCACTACCGCAACGCCTACCGGACCTTCGCCAAGCTCCTCGAGCTCGGCGTCCTGCCGATCGTCAACGAGAACGACACGGTGGCCACCGGTGAGATCCGGTTCGGGGACAACGACCGGCTGGCTGCCCTGGTAGCGCACCTGGTCCACGCCGACCTCCTGCTGCTCCTCTCCGACGTCGACGGCCTGTACGACGGCCACCCGGCGAAGGCGGGCTCGAAGCTGCTGACGGACGTGTCCGGCGGCGACGACCTGTCGGCAATCGACGTCGGACGGACGGGAGCTGCGGGCGTCGGGACGGGCGGCATGCAGACCAAGATCCAAGCCGCTGCGATCGCCACGGGAGCCGGGATCCCGGTCGTGCTGACCAGCGCGGACAACGCCGCAGCGGCGCTCGCCGGAGACGCGGTGGGGACGATGTTCCACGCGACCGGCCGCCGACGCCCCACGCGCCTCCTGTGGCTCGCGCACGCAACCGAGGGCAAGGGCCGCATCTTCCTCGACGACGGCGCCGTGCGTGCTGTGACCGAGCGCAAAGCTTCTCTGCTGGCTGCCGGGGTCACCCGCGTCTCGGGGACGTTCGACGTGGGTGACCCGGTCGACCTGGTCGACAGCGAGGGCACCCCCGTCGCCCGCGGGATGGTCAACTACGACTCGGACGAGCTGCCCCGCCTGGCCGGTCGGTCCACGCGTGAGCTTGCCAAGGAGCTCGGCTCGTCGTACGAGCGCGAAGTCGTGCACCGCGACGACCTGGTGCTGCTGCCGCGCACCTGAGCCGATTGCCGCTCCCACCTGCGATTTCTTGCATTCGCCTGCCGCCACGGCAACGGTCCGGAACACTGAGCCAAGGGAGTCTTGGGAAGCTCGAGGGACCGAAAGAGGTAGCGGGTGGTCGACGACGACATCCGCCTGTGGCACGTCTCATTGACGGTTGCAGGCGGCAGCGTAGAGCCGCTGATCGTCCGCAATGCACTGCGGAGGCTCAGCGAGCAGCGACCTTTTCTGCACTCGCTGAAGTTCGCCTCGGACCGCGCCGAGATCCAGTACTGGGAGGAAGCCGAGTCCCTGATGGACGCGGCATCGCTCGCCCTTCGCGTGTGGCTCGAGTATCGCGACTCGGCCGGGCTGCCCCGCTGGGAGGTCGTCGGCCTCGAGGTGCTGGAGCGCAAGGTGTTCCAGACCCGCAGCCGTGACTACGCCATGGTCGTCGATCTCCACGACGTGACACCGCTGCCGTTCTGAGGCGCCAGCCGACATAGTCTTGGGCTGTGACCTCCACCCCTGAGACGTCGGTCGGCGAGCTCGCCGGACGCGCCCGTGTGGCGGCGGCCGAGCTAGCGCTGGCCACCCGCGCGACGAAGGACGCCGCCCTGCTGGCGATGGCCGACGCGCTGCTCGCCCACGCGGCCGAGATCCTCGCGGCGAACGCCGAGGACTGTGCGGCCGCCGAGGCAAACGGCACGCCGCCGAACATCATCGACCGGCTCCGGCTCACCGACGAGCGGCTCGACGGGATGGCCGAGGGCCTGCGTGAGGTGGCCGGGCTGGCCGACCCCGTCGGCGAGGTGGTGCGGGGCTCGACGCTGGCAAACGGTCTTGAGCTGCGTCAGGTGCGCGTGCCCTTCGGCGTCGTCGGGATCATCTACGAAGCGCGCCCAAACGTCACCGCCGATGCCGCCGGGATCTGCCTCAAGAGCGGCAACGCCGTACTGCTCCGCGGGTCGTCGAGTGCTCTGCGCTCCAACGCCGCGATCGTGAGCGTCCTCCGGGCCGCGGCAGCGGCGACTGGGCTCCCCGAGGACGTCGTTCAGCTCGTCGCGGGGGAGGGCCACGAGTCCGCCAAGGCGCTGATGCGTGCCCGCGGTCTCGTCGACGTGCTCATACCTCGTGGCGGCGCCGGCCTCATCCAGTCGGTCGTCGAGGAGTCCTCGGTCCCCGTGATCGAGACGGGCGTCGGCAACTGCCACGTGTACGTCGACGCGGCTGCTGACCTCGACATGGCCGAGCGCATCGTGCTGAACGCCAAGACCCACCGCACCTCCGTCTGCAACGCGGCCGAGGCGCTGCTCGTGCACGAGGCGGTCGCCGAGGAGTTCGTCCCGCGGATCACCAAGGCGCTGCAAGCGGCAGGTGTCACGATCCATGGCGACGAGTCCTTCCAGGCCCAGGAGGGCGTGGTCGCGGCCACGGAGGAGGACTACGAGGTCGAGTACCTCTCCCTCGACATCTCCGCCGCCGTCGTCCCGTCGATCGACGCGGCGATCACCCACATCCGTCGCTACTCGAGCGGCCACACCGAGGCCATCGTCACGCGTGACCAGGGTGCTGCCCGCCGCTTCACCGCCGCCGTCGACTCTGCTGCGGTGATGGTCAACGCGAGCACCCGCTTCACCGACGGCGGCGAGTTCGGGTTCGGGGCCGAGATCGGGATCTCCACCCAGAAGCTGCACGCACGCGGGCCCATGGGGCTGCCGGAGATGACCTCAACCAAGTACGTGGTTACGGGCGATGGTCACACTCGCTGACCCGAAGCCGGGGGCTGAGGCGCTGGACGTCTGGAGCGACCCCGCGAAGGAGCGGATCGGCACGTCCGCAACCGTCATCACATTCGTCCGCACGGTCATCGCCGTGGCTCTCGGGGTGTACGCCGCCCGCGAGCAGGACCTCGGGCTGCTGATCGCCGCGCTGGGCGTCTACTGGGTCGGCGACATGCTGGACGGGTACGTCGCCCGTGTCCGTGGCTGCGAGACCCGGATCGGGGCCGCACTCGACATCCTCTGCGACCGGTTCTGCTGCGCAGTGTTCTACGTGGGGCTGATGTGGCTCGAGCCCGACCTGTCGCCTGCGATCGTGATCTACCTGGCCGAGTTCATGGTCATCGACTGCTTCCTGTCCCTGGCCTTCCTGGCCTGGCCGGTGCGCAGCCCGAACTACTTCTACGTGATCGATCGGCCGACCTGGCTGTGGAACTGGTCCAAGCCCGCCAAGGCGGTGAACAGCTCCCTTTTCGCGGTTCTCCTGCTCGTCGTGAACGAGTACGTCGGCGCCGGCTGGGCCGTGACCTTGGGCACGCTTATCGCCAGCTCCCTGCTCGTGATGAAGTGCGTGTCTCTCGCCAGGCTGGTCAGGATCGGCATCCCGATCCCCTCACGCTAGGATTCGGCCATGTCGATCACCACGCTTGCAGTCCTGGCAGCCGAGGCCGGAGGCCACTCCGAGGAGGGTGGCATCAACCCCTGGCTGGTCGGGGGTCTCGCCTTCGGCATCCTCGTGGCCGCGCTGATCTCGCTGGTCGCTTTCGCCGGAGGGCGAGAGCACTCCTGAACGCCTCAGCCACCGCTGGTGCACCCGTGCGTCGCGTGGGTGTCATGGGTGGCACGTTCGACCCGATCCACCACGGCCACCTCGTCGCCGCCAGTGAGGTCCAGTCCTGGTTCGGCCTCGACGAGGTGGTCTTCGTCCCCACCGGTGAGCCGTACCACAAGGACATCGGCGACGTCTCGCCCGCCGAGGATCGGTACCTCATGACGGTCATCGCCACCGCGTCCAACCCCGGTTTCAGCGTCTCCCGCGTCGACATCGACAGGGACGGACCGACGTACACCATCGACACGCTGCGCGACCTCCACGCCCAGGACCCCGACGCCGAGCTCTACTTCATCACCGGTGCGGACGCCCTCGGAGACATCCTGAAGTGGCGTGACCAGGAGCAGCTGTTCGAGCTGGCCCACTTCGTGGGGTGCACCCGGCCCGGCTACGAGATGGTCCCGTCGACGCTGGACGGCATGCCGGCCGACCGGGTCACCATCGTCGAGATCCCCGCCCTCGCCATTTCTTCGACCGACTGCCGCGTGCGGACGGCCAAGGGAGAGCCTGTCTGGTACCTCGTGCCTGACGGCGTCGTCCAGTACATCGCCAAGCACCACCTCTACCAACAGAGCTAAGGAATGCCTTGACTGCAAGCGACCGGGCCCTCGAGCTGGTCCGCACCGCCGCACAGGCGGCGTCGGACAAGCTGGCCGAGAACATCATGGCGTTCGACGTCTCCGAGCAACTCGTCATCACCGACGCGTTCCTCCTCGCTTCTGCGCCCAACGACCGCCAGGTGAAGGCGATCGTCGACGAGATCGAGGACAAGCTCCGCGAGATCGGCGCCAAGCCGCTGCGACGCGAGGGCGAGCGTGATGGCCGCTGGGTGCTGATCGACTACGCCGAGATCGTCGTCCATGTGCAGCACGAGGAGGAGCGGACCTTCTACGCTCTCGAGCGGCTGTGGCGCGACTGCCCGTTGATCAAGCTGCCCGACACCGTCACCTCCGGCCGCTCCGCTGGTTGAGGTGCGAGCGGAGCGAGCCTCGAAACCCCGCCGGCTCTTCCTGCTCCGGCACGGTCGTACCGCCTGGAACGACGGCGGCCGCGCTCAAGGTCATGCGGACATCCCGCTGGACGAGTTCGGCCGCGCGCAGGCCGATGCTGCTGCCGTGTACTTTGCTTCGCTCGACCTCGCAGGGATCTGGTCCTCGGACCTTGCGCGGGCACGGGAGACGGCGGACATCGTCGCCGCCGGGGCACCGGTCAAGCCTGATGCGCGCCTGCGCGAGTACGACGTGGGGGAGCGCCAGGGGCTGACCGTGGCCGAGACCGCCGAGCGCTGGCCCCACCTGGGCGCTGGCTGGGAGCTGGGAAACCCGCCCCCGGGCGTGCCTGGCTGTGAGACGTACGTCGACGTCGAGTCCCGGATCGTTCCTGCCTGCCGCGAGGCCCTCGACGAGCTACTGCCGGGGGAGACCGGGCTCGTCGTCACGCACGGTGCCTGCGCGAAGGTGGCGATCGCCGGGCTGCTCGGGTGGCCTCAGAGCGTGGCCGCGACGCTACGCGGGCTCGACAACTGCGGCTTTGCGATCATCGAGGAACGCTCCCGCGACGGGCGCCTGCGCCTGGCCGGCTACGGCGTACCCCCGATTTCACGAACCTGACCGGCGTTGGCTAAGATTCCCTGGTTGCCCGCACGCGGGTGGCGGGGCTGTGGCGCAGCTGGTAGCGCACCTGCATGGCATGCAGGGGGTCAGGGGTTCGAGTCCCCTCAGCTCCACAATTTTTATGAGTCGCGACATAGGCGACACAGGAGTCGCGACATAGGCGACAGGCGGAGCTGGTTACGGCCAGTTAGCGAACCGGTCCTGTGATTGGCCATGAGGAACCTGTGATGAGGGCCCCCGACGCTTGCCCAACGGTTACGTTTTGTCCGGTACCTCCCGGTTTGGGAGGCGGTCTTTTCGGTGACATGTGCCGTGGCTGATGCCAATCGCACATCAATCATTGGGGGCCGTCATGGCCGAATTCACTTCACGCAGCAAGAGGCTTGTTGTCCTTGCGATCACCGCAGTGCTGACTGTCGCTGGCGCGGGCATCGCGTTTGCTTACTGGACGTCCACTGGCACCGGAGTCGGGTCGGCGTCGACCGGCGACAGCGTGGCCTTCACGATCGAGTCCGATTCACCAGTGGGCACTATCGAGCCGGGGAGCGCCGGGCAGACCGTTGCCTTCACGGTGACGAACGCAAGTTCCGGCGGGCAGTACCTGAGCGGTGTCACGGTCGCCATGGCTGGCCCGACGGGCGTCGCTTGGGTGCCGGCAGCCGGATGCGACATCGACGACTACACGGCAACGATCACCACCGCACCCGCCACCGGCACAATCGCCGCAGGCGCGTCGCGCAACGGCACGGTGACCGTGACGTTGGCCAACACCGGTGTCAACCAGGACGCGTGCCAGGGGGAGTCGGTCCCGCTCTACTTCGTCGCTTCCTGACCTGTAGCCAGATCCGCTGTCACGCTCATGAAATCGACCACCGTCTGGACTCGGGTCCACACCGGGCACCGGACTGACTGCGTTAGCGCGGTCAGTCCGGTGCGTGTCATGGTCGCCGTGCTCGTGGCAGTCGTATTGGGCGCGTCCCCGGCCGCTGCCTACTGGACCTCCACCGGTTCGACGAGCGGATCAGCGCAGACCGGAACGCTGGCGGCCCCTGTGGACGTAACCGTTCCCGACACAGCAACCGCCGATGTCCCCGTCACCTGGTCCGCGGGCGTCGGCGGCGTGGAGCCCTCGGGCTACTACGTCACCAGGCACAGCGGCGGTACGACGTCGGCAGCCTGTTCGAGCAGCCCTGCCTCGTTGGTGGAGGCCACTGACTGCGTCGACGCCGGCGTACCTGATGGAGAGCACACCTACGTCGTCACCGCCGTCTTCCGGACGTGGACCGCGACCAGCCTGCCGAGCAATCTCGTGACCGTGACCGCCGTAACGCCTCTGCTCGGCGCAGCAGGGTCCTACTCCGTTCTTGCCGGGACCGCCGTGGTGAGCACGGGAGTCTCATCGCTCAGTGGAAACCTCGGCGTCAGCCCGGCTGGCGCGATCACGGGCTTCCCACCCGGCACCGTCGGCGGAGACATCCATGCCAGTGATGCCCACGCCGCAGCTGCCCAGGATGCCCTGCTGGACGCCTACAACTACCTGTCTGGTCTCACCCCGACCGCCAACATCGCAGGAGATCTGGGTGGCCGCACGGTCACATCCGGTATCTACTACAGCGCCGCGGCGCTCGCCCTGACCGGGATCCTGACCCTGGATGCGCAGGGAGATCCCAACGCGATCTTCATCTTCCAGGTCGGCGCCGCGGTCAACACCGCAGCCGCCAGCAGCATGAACCTGATCAACGGCGCTCGAGCATCGAACGTGTTCTGGGTCGTCCTCGGAGCCACCACCGCAGGTGCCAGCTCGTTCTTCTCCGGCACCATCCTCACCCTCGCTGCCGTCACTCTCGGTGCGGGCACCGAGCTCATCGGAAGTGCACTCTCACGCGCTGCGGTGACCCTGGACTCGAACGTCATCCGGTTCACCGCCTCGCTTCCGCCGACGATGACCATCGACGGTGGTCCGACGGCCGTCACGAAGGACACCACCCCAACGATCACGGGCACGAGCAACGCGCCCATCCTGAGCCCGGTGACCGTGAGCGTAAACGGCCAGACCTTGACCACAACCGTCACGGTCGGCGGCACCTGGAGTGTCACCTCGGCAGCTCTCCTCGCGAGCACGTACGGCGTCGTGGCCAAGGTCCGCGACCCGTCCGGCAACTGGGCCACAGCCACCCAGGCGCTGACCGTCGAGGTCAACCCGGCCCCTGTGCTCCTGGGCAACGCGGCTGGCTATGCGGTCCTCGCAGGCACAGTGGTGACCAGCACGGGTGCGACGAGCGTGACGGGTGACCTGGGCGTCAGCCCAGGCATCCTCGTCACCGGATTCCCGCCGGGCACGCTGGTCGGCACTCTTCACTCAGGCGACCAGCCCGCGGCCGACGCTCAGGTCGATCTGGCCGCGGCTCTGGTCGATGCCACCTCGCGCGCACCGCATACCGAGATCGTCGGCGACCTGGGAGGTAAGACCTTCCAT
>DATILB010000318.1:0-22421 GCA_035477015.1 Nocardioidaceae bacterium
AGCTTGTGCAGCTTGCTGGTCCAACCCGAGATGAACGCGAGCACCGAGCGCCGGCAGTGGGTGTCGAGCACGTCGAAGTCCTCGATGTCCAGCCAGTGCGTGGTCTTCTTCGGGAGCCCGACCGCTTCCGAGGCGGCGACGGTCGTGACCGCCTCCGCGCGCCCCTGGGCCTTGGCCGCGGCGTAGCTGTTGGCCTGGCTGTCGTCGATCAGTGCCGGGTATGCAGTGCAGGCGGCCTGCCGCCCGACGGTCAGCGGCAGGATCCGCCAGCCCTTGCGTGACTGCTCGGCCACCCAGTCGGAGGTGAGGTTCGGTTGCACGTCGCACTGCCGGTTCACGCCGGCGAGGTACACCCCGACACCCCAGTACGGCGAGTGCTCCAGCCACACGTCCATCTCCTCCTGGGAGGGAGTGAGGCACTGGTCGAAGGCGTAGCCCGTGAACGACCCCGGCATGACGCGTACGGCGTGAGCCGCCGGTGCCAGGGCCAGCAGGCCGGTGGTCAATGCGACAGTCAACAGCTTGCGCAAGTCGGTCCCCCTTGTCGAAGTCGCCAACCTAACCGCCATGATCAAGGAGTGCCACGTCGTCTGACTCCGGAGGACCCGACCCTGGTCGAGGCCGCGGTCGAGCGCTTCCTCGGTGGCGAGCCTGATCGCGCGGACCTGCGACTGCTCACCAAGCACTTCCTCGCACTGCTCGCCGAGAAGGCCCCGGGTGGATCCGTCGAGGTGCGGGTCCCGCCGTACGCCGTCGTGCAGTGCGTCGAGGGCACCCGGCACACGCGCGGCACTCCGCCGGCGGTGGTGGAGACTGATGCGACGACCTGGATCGCCCTCGCCCTCGGCGACCTCAAGTGGGCAGACGCAGACGCCGACGGCCAGGTGCGCGCGTCGGGTGAGCGGTCCGATCTCAGCGCCCTGCTGCCCCTGATCTAACGTGGCACCCATGACGTCAAAGAAGACCTC
This sequence comes from Nocardioidaceae bacterium, assembly GCA_035477015.1. Lineage (GTDB taxonomy): Bacteria > Actinomycetota > Actinomycetes > Propionibacteriales > Nocardioidaceae > SSC3. The sequence continues at coordinate 969 of DATILB010000318.1, forward strand.
AGCCCAGCTGCGCGACGCCGTGCAGGCCGTGTTCCCCTCCGTGCGCGAGGACCTCGAGGCGCTGGTGCGGATCCCCAGCATTGGTGCCCTCCCTGAGCACGCGGAGGACGTACGCCGGTCGGCGGAAGCCACGGCGGAGCTGTTCAGGGGCGAGGGCTTCGACGTCCAGATCCTCCAGATCGAGGGAGGGGCGCCGGCTGTCGTCGCCCGCAAGCCGGCTCCTGAGGGAGCGCCGACCGTGCTGCTCTATGCCCACCACGACGTCCAGCCCATCGGCGATCCGGCCGACTGGAACACAGACCCGTTCGTGCCGACCGAGGTCGGTGATCGGCTCTACGGCCGCGGGGCGGCGGACGACAAGGCCGGCATCGCTGCGCACCTGGCTGCGATCCGGGCGCATGGGGACGAGCTGCCCGTCGGTGTGACCGTTCTCGTGGAAGGCGAGGAGGAGGTCGGCTCCCCGACCCTCAAGGAGTTCCTGGCCGAGCACAAAGAGCTGCTGCGTGCCGACGTCATCGTCATCGCCGACAGCGGCAACTGGGACATCGGCGTCCCGGCCCTCACCACCAGCCTTCGCGGCCTCGTCGATGCCACCGTCGAGGTCCGCACCCTCGATCACGCGGTCCACTCCGGCATGTGGGGCGGCGTCGTCCCGGACGCTGTCATGGCGATGGTGCGGCTTCTCGCCTCCCTGCACGACGACCAGGGCAACGTGGACGTGGCCGGCCTCCACCACGGTCCGGCAGCTGACATCGAGTACCCGGTCGACCGGCTCCGCGCCGAGAGCGGCGTGCTCGACGGCGTCGACCTGATCGGCGAGGGGTCGCTGGTGGAGCGGATGTGGACCAGGCCCGCTGTCGCCGTGGTCGGGATGGACATCACCAGCACTCGCAACGCCAGCAACACCCTCATTCCGTCTGTCAAGGCCACTGTGTCCGTCCGCCTCGCCCCCGGCGACGACCCTGAGCTGGCGATGGAGGCACTGCGCGAGCACCTCGAGAAGAACGCGCCCTGGGGCGCCAAAGTCATTTTCACGCCGGGGCACGGCGGCAGCGCCATCCAGATCGACGCCACGGGCCCGGTGTACGACGCGGCGCGCGCTGCCTTCAAGGAGGCCTGGGACGGCACCGAGCCCATCGACATGGGCGTCGGCGGCTCAATCCCCTTCATCGCGGCCTTCCACCAAGCGTTCCCGGACGCCTCCGTCCTGGTGACCGGCGTCGAGGACCCGGACACCCGTGCCCACGGCGCCAACGAGGGCCTGCACCTGGCCGAGTTCGAGCGTGTCTGCCTCGCGGAAGCCCTGCTGCTGAACAACCTGTGACGGGCATTACGTCCACGATTCGGCGCGGGACCATCCAGCACCTAGAATTCGGAGCGTGCTTCGCCCCAACGGCAGTCAGCTCCCCCGCGGAGACGGTCGGCTGACCCACGAGCTCGACCCCCATGACGCCGGACCGCAGGACGCGTGCGGCGTCTTCGGTGTCTGGGCCCCGGGCGAGGACGTCGCCAAGCTGACCTACTTCGGCCTCTACGCGCTGCAGCACCGCGGCCAGGAGTCCGCCGGGATCGCGGTCAGCAACGGGAAGCAAATCCTGGTCTACAAGGACATGGGTCTGGTCTCCCAGGTCTTCGACGAGGGCAAGCTCGAGTCCCTCGTCGGGCACCTCGCCATCGGCCACACGCGCTACTCCACGACCGGCGCCAGCACCTGGCACAACGCGCAGCCGACCTTCAAGCCCACGGCTACGGGCTCGGTCGCGCTCGCGCACAACGGCAACCTGATCAACACCCGCGAGCTGGCCGACTGGGTCGAGAGCCTTCCGACCCCCGAGGGCGAGCTCGACATCCGCAACTCGCGGCAGTCCAACGTGGTCGAGTCGACCAACGACACGAACCTCGTCACGACGCTGCTCGCGCACCACCCCGACCGGACCCTCGAGGAGTCCGCGATCGAGATCCTTCCGCAGGTGAAGGGCGCCTTCTCGTTCGTCTTCATGGACGAGCAGACCTTGTACGCCGCCCGCGACCCGCAGGGCATCCGCCCCCTCGTGCTGGGTCGGCTACCGCGCGGCTACGTCGTCGCCTCGGAGCAGGCCGCCCTCGCGACGGTCGGCGCGTCCGTCGTGCGCGAGGTCGAGCCGGGCGAGCTGATCGTCATCGACGACTCCGGGCTGCGGTCGCACCAGTTCGCCGAGCCAGCCCCCAAGGGCTGCGTCTTCGAGTACGTCTATCTCGCCCGCCCCGACGCGACCATCGCAGGCCGCACGGTCCAGGAGGCCCGCGTCGAGATGGGGCGTCTGCTCGCGAAGGCGTTCCCGGTCGACGCTGACCTGGTCATCCCCGTCCCGGAGTCCGGCACCCCAGCAGCGATCGGGTACGCCGAAGCCAGCGGCATCCCGTTCGGCCAGGGCTTCGTGAAGAACGCGTACGTCGGCCGCACCTTCATCCAGCCGTCGCAGACCCTGCGCCAGCTCGGCATCCGGCTCAAGCTCAACGCGCTCGAGCACGTCATCCGCGGCAAGCGGATCGTGGTCGTGGACGACTCGATCGTTCGCGGCAACACCCAGCGTGCCCAGGTGCGGATGCTGCGTGAAGCGGGCGCTGCCGAGGTGCACGTCCGCATCTCGTCGCCGCCGATCAAGTGGCCGTGCTTCTACGGGATCGACTTCGCCACCCGCGCGGAGCTGATCGCCAACGGCCTCGCCACCGAGGAGATCCAATCCTCGATTGGTGCCGACAGCCTTGGCTACCTGTCCGAGGACGACATGATCCTCGCCACCGACCAGCCCCGTGACCGGCTCTGCTTGGCCTGCTTCACCGGGGAGTACCCCGTCGACCTGCCGGACGGCGCGGTCCTCGGCAAGAACATGCTCGAGCGGGCGCTCCCGTTGGTCGAAGGCATCAGCAGCAGTGTCGACGCGGGTGGCCTCGGCGCCCTCCAGCACCCCTGAGGAAGTTGATGAGTTCTTACGAAGAGGCCGGCGTCTCGATCGAGGCCGGCGACAAAGCGGTCGAGCTCATGAAGCAGTGGATCGACAAGGCCAAGCGCCCCGAGATGGTCGGTGGCATCGGCGGCTTCGCGGGCCTCTTCGACGCGTCCGCACTGAAGACCTTCACCCGCCCGCTGCTTGCCACCTCCGCTGACGGCGTCGGCACGAAGGTCGCGATCGCGCAGGCGATGGACATCCACCACACGATTGGCTTCGACCTGGTCGGGATGCTCGTCGACGACCTGGTCGTCTGCGGCGCCGAGCCACTTTTCCTCACCGACTACATCGCCACCGGGCGCGTCGTACCCGAGCGCATCGCGGCGATCGTCCAGGGCATCGCCGAGGCCTGTGTCGCGGCGGGCTGTGCCCTCATCGGCGGCGAGACTGCGGAGCACCCGGGCCTCCTCGAGCCTGACGAGTACGACGTGGCCGGCTCGACCACCGGCGTCGTGGAGGCCGACAAGCTGCTCGGGGCGCACCTGGTGAAGCCGGGCGACGCGGTCATTGCGATGGCCTCGAGCGGGCTGCACTCCAACGGCTACTCCCTGGTGCGGCACGTGCTGCTCAACACGGCCGGCTGGAAGCTCGACCGGCACATCGACGAGCTCGGCCGCACCCTCGGCGAGGAGCTGCTCGAGCCGACGATGATCTACGCCAAGGCCTGCCTCGCGCTGGCCCGCACGACCCGCACCCACGCCATGTCCCACATCACCGGCGGCGGGCTTGCGGCCAACCTCGAGCGGGTTCTCCCCGAAGGGGTCGCCGTCACCCTCGACCGCTCCACCTGGACTCCCCAGCCGATCTTCGACCTGGTCACGTCCGTGGGCTCCGTCCCCCGCGAGGACCTCGAGAAGACCCTCAACTGCGGTGTCGGCATGGTTGCTGTCGTCGACCCCGCCGACGCGAAGAAGGCCATCAGCACGCTCGGAGAGCACGGCGTCCAGGCCTGGGTCGCCGGCCTCGTGCACTCGAACGGCCATCACCGGCCCGGCTCAGTCACTCTCGTGGGTGACCACCCGGCCTGAGGCTGCCCCTGCGGCGTTGGTCGTGCCACGCTGAGGCCTGTGGGACCCCTCCAGCCCAGGCCAATCACGGACGAGCCCGTCCGCGGAGTCTTCGCGCCTCCCTGGGTCACCGCCTTGCCGGGCATCGAGCGAGTCCGTCTGTACACGCAACGCCGTCTCCCGAACCCTCCCTTTCCCCGGCTCGTCGGGTTCGGGTTCGGACACGTGAGCGTGGGGAGCGTCACCGGGTTCATGAAGGCGAGCGGGCACCTCGTGATGATCCCGGAGTACAACCTGACGCCGATCTGCGACGAGGCGCTGTACGCCTGCGCCATCACCGCGATCGGCCCTGGCCTCGACGTGGATCCGGTCACGATCTCGATCCAGTACTTCCGGCCACCTCGTCCGCAATCGGGGAACTTCCTGGGTCGCGCCCGGATCCTCAACGCGAGCAGCCGGTTCATCTCCTGTGCGGTGGATATCGAGGACCCCGTCGGTCGCCTGGTGGGCTCTGCGATCAGCCACTGGGCGATCAGGACGGTCGACCCGCCACCGCCGTCCCCACCGGCGTCGATCGAGCTGATCGAGGAATCCACGTACTCGACGCCCGATCCCCCGGAGCGAGCACCAGTGGGTGCCCTTCCGCCGGCCGACCTGCAGAGGCGGCTGGGCGGTTTGGAGCTGGCTCGGATGGTCATGTCGGGCGAGCTGCCAACCCTTCCCTTGATGAACACGCTAGGGGCGCGATGGCTGAGCGTGGACGAAGGCGCCTCTCGCGTAACCATGCCGGCCAGTGAGTGGTTCTGCTCCTCCTCGCGGAACCTGGCTGCCGGCGCGATCGAGTCGTTCCTTAACGTCGCATCGACGATAGCGTCGGTGACTGTCTACGGCCCGGGGCAGGCCGAGGCATACCTGGAGGGGAACACACGCTTCCTCCGCCCGGTCGCAGCGGACGGGCGCCAGCTCACCGCGACCGGTAAGGTGACGCGTCGCGTCGGGAACCTCGTGCTTGTCGATTCGGAGGCTATCGACGCAGACGGCAACACCGTGGCAGTTCAGAGCGGCATCCAGGCTGTGCTGGCCCCGAGGGATCGAAGCCCGAGCGAACCCGAACGGATCCTCGCGACGCTGCTCTTCACCGACATCGTCGGTTCGACCCAGCATGCCCAGCGGCTGGGCGATGCGACCTGGCGGTCACTCCTCGAAGAGCACCATGCGCTGGTACGCCGTGAGCTCGCCGATCATCGGGGTCGCGAGGTCAAGACGATCGGGGACGGGTTTCTGGCGCGGTTCGACTCACCGGTCTCCGCGATCCGCTGTGCGAGTGCGATCCGAGACGGAGTTCGACGCTTGCAGCTGGAGGTGCGTGCCGGCGTGCACATCGGCGAGTGCGAGGTCCAGGGGAGCGATCTTGCCGGCATCGCCGTCCACGTCGCCGCGCGGATCGTGGCTGCGGCCGATCCAGCCGAGATTCTCGTCTCGCAGACCGTTCGAGACCTCACGGCCGGCTCTGGCATCCGGTTCGCCAGTCGTGGTGCCCACGCCCTCAAGGGCGTAGAGGGCGAGTGGAACCTCCACGCCGTGGACGAAAGCTGACTCTCGGCCACTTGTTTTGTTCGCCACCCGCGAAACGGTCTATCCGGTGTGCAGGAACCCCCACGGGCCAGGTAACGTTGAGCCCACGAGAAACCAAAGGAGAGACCGGACGCGCGTGTGACTCGACTGCGGCACCGGATCTTGGGTGCTCGTGGGACAGAAGTGCGTGACTCCGGCCAAGTGTGCGAGGGGGTCGACCCATATGGGGCGCGGCCGAGCTAAGGCGAAGCAGACCAAGGTCGCTCGCGAGCTGAAGTACCAGACCCACCAGACGGACTTCGGCGCGCTTGCCAAAGAGCTACATGGTGGCCAGCCTGACAAGCCGGACGGTGTCGAGGTCGTCGACGAGATCGTTGACGACGACGACGAGTACGACGACGAGTGGTCGAACTACGCCGACTCCGATCGCGACTGATCTCTCCTAGGGACCACTGAACAGGGCAGGCGTTTCTGCCTGCCCTGTCCCACTGGTCTAGAGGTGGATGCCGCGCAGGCGTCCGATCTCGCTCATCCGACGCTCGGCGAGGCGATCCGCTGCCACGGCGGGCGGGACGCCCTCCTCCAGAGCCAGCGCGAACACGGACTTCGTCGTGTCGAAGATCTTCGTTGCGCGCTGCTTGGCCCGGTCGAAGGAGAAGCCCTGCAGCTCGTCCGCGACCTGGATGAGGCCGCCGGCGTTCACGACGTAGTCGGGGGCGTAGAGGATGCCCTCCTCCTCGAGCAGCTTCTCGATGCCCGGGTGGGCTAGCTGGTTGTTGGCAGCACCGCAGACGATCGTGGCGCTGAGCGTGGCGACGACGTCGTCATCGAGCGCGCCACCCAAGGCACAGGGGGCGTAGACGTCGAGCTCGGAGGCGACCAGTGCCGCGGTGTCCTCGACGGCGGTCACGCTCGGGTGCTCGGCCAGGATCGCTGACACAGCAGTCGGCGAGACGTCGGTGACGATGACGGTCGCGCCATCCTCGACGAGGTGGCGGACCAGGTGACGTCCGACCTTGCCGATGCCGGCGACGCCGACGGTGCGGCCGGCCAACGTCGGAGCACCCCAGGTGGTCTCTGCGGCCGCGCGCATGCCCTGGAAGACGCCGTACGCCTTGAGCACCGAGCTGTCTCCGGCGCCGCCGTGGGCAACGGTTCGACCCGTCACGTAGCCGCTCTCCCGAGCGATGATGTCCATGTCCTCAGAGCAGGTCCCCACGTCGCATGCCGTGTAGTAGCGGCCGCGGAGCGACTCGACGAAGCGGCCGTACGCCCGGAGCAGCGCCTCCGACTTGACCTGGGCGGGGTCCCCGATGATGACGGCCTTGCCGCCACCGAGGTCAAGGCCCGCGACGGCAGCCTTGTAGGCCATGCCCTTGGACAGGTTCAGGACGTCCTGCAGAGCGGCCTGCTCGTCGGCGTACGGGTAGAAGCGGGTGCCTCCGAGCGCCGGACCGAGGGCGGTGGAATAGACCGCGATGATGGCTTTGAGGCCTGATGCGGGGTCGTGGCAGAAGACGACCTGCTCGTGGGGGTGCTCGAAAACAGCAACGCCACCCGGCGTGGAAACGGGTGGCATAGATACATCGGTCACGGTGGTGACCCTTCCTGATCAGCTCAATCTAGGGTGTGATGAGCGGTGGTCGTGCCCGCGGGGGTGGTGCGGATCACGACGAATAGCGTACGACATCCCCAGGTGGGCCACTGTTCAACTACCCGGATTGACTAGTGCAGGCCAGTTGGTGACTCTTTCAGACCATTGTCTGGTTTGCCCTTCTGTCTTACAGTCTGTTGTGGGGACCAGTCGGGGGGCTGAGTTCTGTCGTCACATTTGAGACACAACAGTTGAGGGAGGCTCGCATATGAACACGCGACCGCCTGAGTCTGAAGCGTTGCTCACGCCTGCAGAGGTGGCGGCCATGTTCCGAGTTGACCCGAAGACGGTCACCCGGTGGGCCAAGGCTGGCAAGCTGAGCTCGATTCGGACGCTTGGGGGACACCGTCGGTACCGTGAGTCAGAGGTCCGCGAATTGCTGAGCGGGATGGTTCCCGAGCAGCGACGCGGGGACTCTCTGGACTGACGGAGTCGACACACTCTTTGGTGGGGGATCCTTAAGGGGGGTTTCGAACCAAAGGTTTTGATCGGGGGCCCGGCGGAGACGTCGGGCCCCTGATGCCTTTCGCGCGCCTGCTATCGCAGCCCGCGCACGTAGCCGAGCACTCGCCGCGCCTCGTTGACGCGCTGCTCCCACGTGACACCCATGGCCACGAGCAGGACGCCGGCGAAGCCGATCAGGACCCACCGCGGGATGTCGGAGTCCGCAAGGTACGGCGCCGCGTGGCGGAGCACGACGGCCGCACCCACCGCAGCACCGAACGCCAGTGGTGCTGTCCACCGGGACTGCACACCCGCGACGACCAGGGCCAGGCAGGCGAGGCCGAGCAGGGCCGATCGCTGGGTCCCGGGCTCGGCCAGAACCCAGAGCAGGCTGGGCACCAGGGCCAGGGACAGGCCCGCCCCCAGCGCCGGCGTGGTCTGGGCGGCAGGGTTGCGCCGCAGGTGCATCAGGCCAACGACGAGCAGGGCGAGCGCCGAGGGCAACGTGTACGGCTCGGGCTCCTGGACCCCCAGGTCGCCGAGGCGTACCCAGGTCGCCATTGCCAGCAGGAGGCCGCCGACCCAGCCGAGCTCGCGCCGGTCGTCGCGCAGCAGGGACAGCGCACACGTGGCGACGCCGGCGAGCGTGAGGTAGACCGCGATCCAGGTGGCCATGTCGTCGACCGGCGCAGTGGCCGCGCCCGCGAACAGGAGGCCCACCGCACCGAAGCCCGCGCCGAGCTCGAGGCCGACGCTGCGACGTACGAGCGGAACGGCGGTGACGGCGACGAGGCCGATGGCCGCGACCCACGGGCCGGGCTGGTCGAGGAGCAGGCCCCACGCCCAGAACGACGCCGCGAGTGCGGCCTGCGCGACGATCGCGCCGACATCGCGGAGGTCGTCCTTGGCGTCCCGCAGGTGCACCCACGCGCCGGCCGCGACGATGACCGCCAACGCGACCACGGTGAGTCCCTCCGAGTGGAGCGCCGCGATCAGCGCAGCAGTGAGGAGGAGCCCGGCGAACGCCAGGTCGTGCCTCACCACGAACACAGCACCGGCAACAAGAGCGACGCCGACGAGCAGCGCCACCGGCACCGGGTAGAGCGTGAGTGTCGCCAGCGCGGTGACGGTCGCGAAGGCAGGCAGGACTCGCTCCCAGCGGGACGGTCGCACGGCAGCGACGGTGGCCAGCATCAGTGCCGCCGCGGCGAGCGGAAGCAACCAGGGCTCGAGGTCGTCGACGAGCGTAGGCAACCGGTCGCCGAACAGGCCGCCGTCGGACGCGACCTCGAGCCAGCGCTCCGCCGCGAGCACCAGCAGGTAGAGGGCGACGACCGTGCTGCCCGCGAAGCCGACCGCGAGGCTGAGCCAGCCGGTGGCGTTCCAGGGAGCGGGGAGCAGCAGCACCCCGGACGCGAGGGCGACCACTGCGATCGCGATGAGCGACGCCTCGGTGGCCCCCTCGTCGAGACCGGGCACCACCACAATGAAGCCTGCGATGGCGGTAGCGACGGACGCCGCGGCTTGCCGCGCGGTCAAAGGAAGGGTCGGTACGCCGGCAGCCGCGGCAACGAGCAGTGCCGCCACGAGGGCCGGCCAGAAGCCGAGGTCCTGCCACACCCCATGCAGAGTCGGCTCGTCGACGAGGCGGACGAAGCCGGTAGCAGCAAGGCCGAGCCACGAGAGCGCCGCCACTGCTCCTGCACACACGGCCGCGACCATGAGCTCGAGCTGGTAGACCACGAGTACGGCGGCAAGAGCGACGAGAGTGGCGACGAGGAGTCGGCCCTCGGGTGAGCCCCAGTCGCCGCCCGAGAGGCCGGCGCACGCGAGTCCGATACCGAGGCCGGCAACGATCTCGCCGGCTGTGAACCCGCCGGCAGGGGTGCTGCGCAGCAAGACCGCGCCTGCGGTGGCCGCGCCCGCCAGCAGCAGGCCGAGCAGCACGCTGAGGCCGGCTGCGCTCGGGTCGCCGAGCCAGCCTGCGTTGTCAGCGCCCAGGACGTCGAGGGCGCCGAGCCCGAGCGTCACGAGGCCGAGCGCCTCGACCGCGCCGCGCAGCGCCTTCTTGGCCACGACAGCGGTGACGCCAGCAGCGACGGCGGTGAAGCCCACGAGCGTGGCCGTCCGCCCGCCGACTCCCATCACCGACCAGGTCACCGCAAGGAACACGAGTGCTGCGATGAGCAGGCAGCCCGCGCCGAGCGTGAGCAGGATCTTGGGCACGGACGTGCCGCTCATGCTCCCGGTGGCGACCCGTGCCTTGGGCTCGAACACGGAAGCCGGCATTGGTGCGGCGACAGCCTTGGAGGCCGCCGCAGGAACCGGTTCGGGCGCTACGGCCAGACGCAACCTCAGGAGCAGGTCGTCAGCCCGGGAGAGCGTGGTGAACAGCTCCTGCGCGAGCGGGCCCCGCAGGGTGAGCTGGCAGGCCGGACAGGCGGCCTCGCCGTACACGATCGGGTTGGTGCAGTCGGGGCACCGCAAGGGGTCTGCGTAACGCGTCATGGCTCTATTGCGCCACGACAGACCCCTTGCGGCTCAGCGCCGTACGACTCAGCGTGTCTGAGTACGAAGACTCAGCTGAGCGTCATCCTCGGTTCACCCGAGGATGTGAGGCCTGTTCCAGAGCGGGCGCAGGTGCCGCTCCGTGGTACGCCGGCGTTGTATGCCTGACGTACGCACGACCTGGTGGCGAGCTGTCCCCAGTAGTTGGGGTGCAGAGACTCCTGAATGTAGTAGTCCGACCCCGCGGTCGAGACCGTGCGGATCTGGTTGACCCACTCGGTCTTGTCGACGGCGTTGGACGCCGTCCAGTTCGCGACGCCTACCTCCTCGTAGAGACCGACGCCGGTCTCGCAGAGTCGCCGTCCGTTGAAGCTGGACGCGAGGTTGAGCGTCTTCACGTTCGTGATGCCAGCTTGGGTGATGGCACCGAAGACCGTGTTGTTGATGGTCGGGAGCAGGGTGTTGTTGGCGTAGTTGGCGTCGTTGTTCCAGAAGCCGCAGCCGCCGGTGTTCTGGCGCGTGTAGCCGCTCTGGCTGTACCTGAAGCCCGAGCTGGTCGGGATTGGTGACGGGTAGTTCTGCACCAGCAGCGTCCATGACGCGTCGGCGTACCCGGCGTTGCGCATCGCCGTCCTGATGTTGAGGAGTGCCGTCGCGATCCGGGTCTTTACGGCGGCAACGTTGGACGACGCCATCGCGTTCGTCACGACGCTGTCGTCGTAGCAGTAGTCCGGCCACCACGACGGGGAGTACAGGAAGTCCACGACGCACTGCTGCACGATCGCAGCGAAGTTGAAGTCGTTGCCGCCGATCGAGACCGTCACCATCTTGACGTTGTGGGTCGTGGCGAAGCTCTGCAGCATCTTCGCCTGGCCCTGGCGGCCGGCACCGTTGTCGTAGAAGTCGAGGCCCGGCTTGAAGTAGTCGCCGTCGGTGGCCGACACCGTCTTCGCACCGGAGCACGCGAGGTTGAGGCTGTTGACGCCACCGCCGATGTGGATCTCGGCGGCCTTGCTGCGATGGCACCGCTCTATCTGCTCGGCCGTGTTGCCCGCGTTGTCGAAGTACGTCGTAGGTCCGCCCGCGTCGGCTCGCGCAGCACTGCTGTTGGACGATCCGGCCCAACGGCCGGCCTCTCCTGAGATGTAGGAGTCCCCGACGGAGACGACCCACGGCGTACCGACGCCTGGACCATCGGCCGTGGCCGGGGGACTGGTGATGGCTAGTCCGGCCAAGCTGGTAAGGGTCGCGACGACCAACGTCGCCGCGGCTCTGGCTTTCGACACCTGCGATCTCCTTTGATCCCGGATGTCCCTCCCTGATCGCACCGTAGTGGCGCACGTCACAAAGCGAAAGACCTTCGTTTCTGGAGACCCCGGCCGCCATCCGCGTGTCACAAAACTGTCGGTCGCGGCGTCTTAGATGGGGACCGATGAGTTTCGGGGAGTTCCCCGGTCTCTCCTCAGGGAAAACCCGGATGCGCCTGATCGCGCCTGAGTGATGGAATCTTCGACATGCACGCACATATCGCCGGCAAGCTGACCGGCCCAGTAACCAAGTGGCTGGTGCTTGTTTTCTGGCTCCTCGCCTTCGGAGTGGGAGCAGGGTTCGGCTCCAAGCTGATCGACGTCCAGAACAACGAGGCGTCGTCGTGGCTGCCCGGCAGTGCCGAGTCCACGCAGGCGCTCGAGAAGCTCACGCCCTTCTACGACCCGGACTCGATCCCGACGGTGGTCGCCTACGAGCGCTCGTCCGGACTGACCGAGGCCGACCTCGCAGCCGCGGCCGAGCAGGCCAAGGAGTTCGCGACGCTCGACGGAGTCGACGGCGAGGTCATCGGCCCGCTGCCCTCCGACGACGGCCAGGCGGCGCAGACCCTCGTCACCTTCAACTTCGGGGCGAACGGGTGGATGGACATGCCCGACACCGCCCAGAAGCTGCGCGACCTGTCGCACATCGACGGCGTCACGACGTACATCACGGGGGCGGGTGGCCAGGCGGCCGACGCGTCCGAGGTCTTCGAGGGGATTGACGGCGCGCTGCTCTTCGGTGCGCTAGGCATCGTGATCGTGATCCTGCTCTTCACGTACCGCAGTCCCATCCTCTGGTTCCTCCCGATCGTCTCCGCCGTGATCGCGCTGATGGTGTCGCAGGGGCTGATCTACTTCCTGGCGAAGTACGCAGACCTCACCGTCAACGGGCAGAGTCAGGCCATCTTGTCGATCCTGGTGATCGGCGCCGGCACCGACTACGCACTGCTCTTGGTGGCTCGCTACCGGGAGGAGCTACGCCGACACGACAACCGACATGAGGCGATGGCGTACGCACTCCACCGCGCCGCCCCGGCCATCATGGCCAGTGCCGCAACCGTGGTGATCGGCATGCTCTGCCTGCTGTTCGCGGAGATGAACTCCACCAGGGGTCTGGGCCCGGTCACTGCGATCGGTGTGGCCGTCACCTACCTGGTGATGGTGACGCTGCTCCCGGCGCTCCTGGTGATCTGCGGACGCTGGGTCTTCTGGCCGAAGCGGCCGACGTTCGGCTCGAGCGAGCCGACGCAGACCGGCTTCTGGGCTCGGGTGGCGGACCGCATCAAGGTGCGGCCGCGTGCCGTCTGGGCAACGACCACCGTGCTGCTCGCGGTCGCCTGCATCGGGTTCGTCCAGCTCGACACCGCCGGCCTGGCGACCGAGGATCAGTACACCACCGACATGGAGTCGATCGACGGTCAGACGATGCTGGCCGACCACGGCCTGTACGACGCCTCGAACACCGTCCAGGTGGTCACCAACGAGTCGCAGGCAGGAGCCGTGCGGCAGGCGATGACCGGCATCGACGGTCTCGGCGACCCGACGGAGCCGGTGTCGCAGGATGGCATCTCCTTCATCGAGGCGACCCTGTCCGGTGACGTTGCGGCTCAGGCCACGTTCGACGTCGTCGAGAACGTCCGCGACGTCGTGCACGCCGTGCCAGGCGCTGACGCGCTGGTCGGTGGCTGGTCGGCGATCTACCTCGACACCAAGGTCGCGGCCAACGAGGACAACGTGCTGATCATCCCGATCATCCTCGTGGTGGTGCTGCTGATCCTGATCGTGCTGCTGCGGGCGGTGCTGGCGCCGGTCATCCTGCTGGCCACCGTGGTGCTGTCGTTCGGTGCCGCGCTGGGCATCTCGGCGCTGTTGTTCGAGAACGTCTTCGGCTTCGCCGGATCGGACCCGGGCTTCCCGCTGTTCGCGTTCGTCTTCCTCGTCGCACTGGGCATCGACTACAACATCTTCTTGATGACCCGGGTGCGCGAAGAGACATTGCAGCGGGGCACGCGGCAAGGGTCCATCGTGGCCCTCGGCTCCACCGGCGGGGTCATCACCTCTGCGGGCCTGGTGCTCGCGGCGACCTTCCTGGTGCTGGGGTCGATCCCGTTGGTGTTCCTTGCCCAGCTCGGGATCACGGTGGCGCTCGGCATCCTGCTCGACACGATGATCGTGCGGTCGGTGCTGGTCACGGCGATCAACCTGGATCTCGGCCAGAAGATCTGGTGGCCGAGCAAGCTCGCCACCCAGGACGAGTCCGGTCTGGTCCCGGCCCCCGACCCGTGGGAGATCGAGCAGGACGCGACTCGCCGCGAAGGCGCACTCGTCGACGACTGAGCGCGTCAGACACACACCATGGGAGCCCCCTGCCATTCGGCAGGGGGCTTTCGTGTCTACGCTCGTCCCATGAGCGAGCTGGGTGACCCGGGCCGGTTGGCCGTACTGGTGACAGGGAGACGGTCCAAGTGGGTCGTCATCGTGGTGTGGCTGATGCTGGCCGGTGGCTTCGGCTCACTGGCCGGTGGCCTCAGTGGCGCCCAGGAGAACGACGCCGCTGCGTGGTTGCCGGGTGACTCCGAGTCGGCCGAGGCGGTCGATCAGCTGGCGACCTTCTTCGACCCCGAGAACACCGACACGAACGTCGTCATCGAGCGCGCCGGCGGTGCTCAGCTCACTCAGGCGGACCAGGCAGCCATCGAGGGGCTGTCCTCCGACATCGGCACCCTGGAGCACGTCATCGCCGCTCCGACGATCGAGTCCGCGCAGAGCGGGCAGGCGTCCGTGATCCACCTGATCATCAACCCGGGCGAGGGCGGCTGGGAGACGATCCTCGAGGTCGCGAAGGAAGTCCGCGAGCTCGGTGATGGGCTTCCCGACGGTCTCACCCTCTATGTGGCGGGGCCCGGGGGCAACGCGGCCGACTCGATGGAGGCGTTCGGCGGCATCGACGGAGCTCTGCTGCTCTCCGCGCTGATCGTGGTCGTCGTCGCGCTGCTCATCACCTACCGGAGCCCGGTCCTCTGGCTGCTCCCGGTCTTCACCGTGCTCTCTGCGCTGGGCGTCTCGATGGGCATCGTGTACCTGCTGGCCACTGAGGCGAACGTGACCGTCAACGCCCAGACGTTCAGCATCCTGCCGATCCTGGTCTTCGGCGCAGGCACCGACTACGCCCTTCTCCTCATCGCGCGTTATCGCGAGGAGCTGCGCCACCACGAAGACAAGCACGAGGCGATGGCTCTCGCCTTGCATCGAGCAGGTCCCGCGGTGTTCGCGAGTGCGATCACGGTCGTGATCGCCCTGCTCTGCCTGTCCTTCGCGGCGATGAACTCCACCGCAGGCCTGGGCCCGGTGTGTGCTGTGGGTGTGGTGGTCGCGATGGCCGCGATGCTCACGCTGCTCCCCGCCGTCCTCCTCGCGTGCGGCCGCTGGGTCTTCTGGCCGGCCAACCCGGCCTTCGGATCCGAGGACCACACGGCCGAGGGCGCCTGGGCTCGCGTGGGTGCAGTCGTGGCCAAGGGCCCCCGCCTGGTGTGGGTCGGCACCACCGTCGTCCTGCTGGCACTGTCGAGCGCGTTCTTCGGTCTCGAGGCCGACGGGCTCAGCGCGGAAGAGTCGTTCATCCACACGCCCGACTCGGTCAAGGGTGATGCGGTCGTGGCCAGGAACTTCGACGCGGGCTCCGGTGTCTCCGTCTTCGTGGTGACGAAGGCGGACCAGGTCGCGGAGGTCTCTCGGGCGATCGCCGGCACTCCCGGCATCATCGCCGACTCGGTGACGCCCTTTGCGCCGGCCAAGGACGGCATCGTGCCCATTGCCGCCACGCAGATCGCGGCCTCGGACACGAAGGCTGCCCGGGACACCATCGAGCGCGTGCGCGAGTCGGTGCATGCCGTCGCGGGCGCGGATGCGTTGGTGGGTGGTCAGACCGCCATCCTGCTCGACACGATCGACGCGTCGTCCCGCGACAACAAGGTGATCATCCCGATCGTCCTGGTGGTCGTGCTGTTGGTCCTCTGTGTGCTGCTCCGCGCGATCGTCGCGCCGGTGGTGCTGCTCTTGACGGTCGTGCTCTCGTTCGGTGCCGCGATGGGCATCAGCACGCTGCTCTTCGAGCACGTCTTCGGCTTTGCGGGCGCGGACGCGTCGTTCCCGCTGTTCGTCTTCGTGTTCCTGGTCGCGCTGGGCATCGACTACAACATCTTCCTGATGACCCGTGTCCATGAGGAAAGTGCGCGCGTCGGGACACGCCAAGGCGCGCTCATCGGCCTCCGCGCGACGGGTGGCGTGATCACGTCGGCAGGTCTCGTTCTCGCGGGCACCTTCGCCGCCCTCGGCACCCTGCCGCTGGTCTTCGCCGCCGAGCTCGGGGTCGCGGTCGCCCTCGGCGTCCTCCTCGACACCTTCATCGTCCGGTCGGTGCTGGTGACCGCGCTTACGCTCGACCTCGGGCGAGTGATGTGGTGGCCCAGCAAGCTCTGGCTCAAGGGCGACGACGAGGCTCCGCCGGCCGCGGAGCGCGAGGAAGCACTCGTCGACGACTGAGTGCCCGCTTCACGAAACGTCCGAGGCCCGAGTCGTGGGTTCTGGCCGGGCCAACAGCGACCACCCGTGTTGACGATTGACCCGGGCGGGCGACGCAGGGAGTCTGGGAGGCGGGAGGCGATGTAGCGGCTCGGCGCTCGGATGGAGGACCCCGTGAGTGACCGAGACTCCCGCTTCAGTTCTGCCCGGGCACTTTCCGGACTGGCCACGATGGCAACAGTGCTGGCAGGGCTGGCAGTCGCACCCGACGCGACCGCGCACTCGTCGGGAGCTCAGACCAGCTCCCCGGTCGTCGTGGTGCTCCGCGACAACGTCGACTCCTCCGCGGTGGCCGCCCGCCACGGCCGCCGCGTGGGCGTCCGCGTGACCCGCGTGTTCTCCAAGGCCCTCAACGGCTACGCCGCCACCGTCACCCCCCGCGAACGAGCCGCGCTGCAGGCAGACGAGGCAGTCCTGTTCGTCGCCGACGACGTCGAGGTCAGAGTCACCACGAAGGCGGCGACGCAGGTGTTGCCCACCGGGGTGAACCGCATCGAGGGCGAACGCTCCAGCGCCGGTTCCGGGGACGGTCGCGGCTCGGTGGATGCCGACATCGCAGTCATCGACGGCGGCTTCCAGCTCGACCACCCCGATGTCGACATCCGACCGGGGATCGACTGCGTCGGCCTCGGGTACGCCAACGGCGGCAACCACGGGCTCGCTGTTGGCGGCGTCGCTGCCGCCGCCGACAATGGCATCGGGGTGGTTGGCGTGTCACCCGGCGCACGGATTTGGGCCATTGGCACGCAAAATGCCAACGGCTCCGGACTGGTGAGCAACGTGATCTGCGGTCTGGACTGGGTCGTCGCCCATGCCGACACCATCGAGGTGACAAACATGAGCCTCGCTGCCCTCGGCACCGACGACGGCAAGTGCGGGCGCGTCAACGGGGACGCCATGCACGTTGCGATCTGCCGCGTCGTTGCAGCGGGCGTGACCGTGGTCGCATCGGCAGGCAACGACGGCAGCGATGCCGCGACCCGTGTGCCGGCCGCGTACTCCGAGGTGATCACCGTCTCCGGAGTCGCGGACTTCGACGGCATACCCGGCGGCCTCGGCAGCGACTGCCTGAAGAACGCGGCCGTCCTGGTTCATGACGACACGTTCGCCTACTTCTCCAACTACGGGGCCGTCGTCGACATCGCCGCACCCGCACTGTGCCTGCTCTCCACCGACCTCAAGAGCAAGTACTCGTTGCACGACGGCACCTCGTTCGCGTCTCCCCATGTCGCTGGCGCCGCCGCCCTCTATCTGGCGGCCCACCCCAACGCGACGCCCGCACAGGTCCGTCGAGCCCTCGTGGACGCGGGACGCTTCGACTACGACTCCACCCTCGACCCCGACCGCATCAAGGAACCCCTCCTTGACGTGTCGACGTTCTGACTGGGTGAGGAACCACGCGGTGAAATCTGGGACACGCTTGCAATCCTGGGCGCCGACTGTGACAGTGGCACTGTCACTGTTAGCGTTTCGGAGGACCGATGGACTTCAACCTGCCCGAGTCGGCTGTCGCCGTCCGTGATGGCGTTGCCGCCGTTGCGGCCAAGTACGACAACGCCTACTGGTCGCGCTGCGAGGAGGAGCACCGGTTCCCTGACGAGGTCTACCGCGACCTGGCCGAGGGTGGCTGGCTCGGCCTCTCCATCCCGGAGGAGTACGGCGGCGGCGGCCAGGGTCTGCTCGAGCTGGCGGTGGCCAACGACACGCTCTGCGCGTCCGGTGGCACCCAGGGCACGTTCATCTACGTGACCACGCCTGGCTTCGGGGCCATGACGTTGGTGCGGCACGGCACCGAGGAGCAGAAGCAGCGCATCCTCCCCGGCATCGCGTCCGGTGCCATCCAGTTCTGCTTCGCGCTCACCGAGCCCGACGCCGGCAGCAACGCTATCGAGATCAAGACCGCGGCTCGCCGCGATCCAGACTCAGATTCCGGGGACTTCCTGATCAAGGGCCAGAAGGTCTGGATCTCCAACGTCGAGCGCGCGGACTGGATGGTCGCGGTCACCCGCACCATCCCTGCGGCCGAGGCGAGCCCACGCACCGCGGGCTTCACGCTGTTCCTCATCGACGTGAAGGAGGCGCTCGCGGCAGGCACCCTCTCCTACACACCGATCCCCAAGATGGGCAGCAACATCCTGCACTCCAGCCAGGTGTTCTTCGACGACGTACGGGTGCCGGCGGCCAACGTGCTGGGCCATGTCGACGAGGGCTTCGGGGTGCTGTGGGACGTGCTCAACCCGGAGCGAATCCTTGCGGCGGCCGGTGGTTGCGGCTCTGCTGACGCGGCGCTCGACGTGGCCGCGCAGTACGCCCGCGAGCGGGAGGTGTTCGGCCGTCCGATCGGTGCGAACCAGGCGATCCAGTTCCCCCTCGCGCAGATCAAGGCCAAGACCGAGCTGGCCCGGCTGATGACCTACAAGGCCGCGTGGCTCTTCGACAACGGTCAGATGTGCGGCAACGAGGCGAACATCGCCAAGCTCACCGGTGCCCAGGTCGCGTGGGAGGCGGCCGACCAGGCGTTCCAGACGCTCGGCGGGATGGCTTACTCGAAGGAGTACCCGATCGAGCGGATGTTCCGCGACGCCCGGATCGGCAAGAACATCCCGGTCTCCGAGCAGCTGGTGCTCGCGCACATCGGTACGTCGATGCTGGGACTCCCGAAGTCCTACTAGTCCCTTTTGACGAGCGTGCCTCCGGGTGAGCCGGCGTCCACGCTCTCGCAAGCGAGCGAGAGCGCCGCGTGCCTCCCGGCACGCTGCCGTCTAGCCGGACCAGGCCTCGCTCTGGGCGATCTCGAGCAGCTGCTCGACCGTGAGCGGCGGCACGGGTGCGCTGGTCGGCACCTCCCACTTGTCCGCGACGGAGTTGGCTGATGCCGCTCTGATCACGGCCCCGTCGGCACCGCGGGCGTAGACCGTGTTGATGGTGACGCCCTGGTAGACGTCGGTCATCAGCTTGGCAACGACCTCGCCGTCCTGGTCGCGCCGCAGCTCGCAGTCGAGCCAGGCAGGACGGCAGCGCAATGCCCAGTAGAGCGCGGGCTCGACGTCGCGATCCGGCGGTGAGGTGCGGGGGCCGTAGAACATCAGCTCCGCGGCGCCCGGGCCGGATCCCGTGTCGAGGTTGAAGAGGAGGCGGCCGCGGTGCGGCTCGTCGGCATCCTCCGGCGGTGTGTCGAAGTTCAGGAACTCGACCTCGGTGGCCTCGGCACCCTCGGGCAGCATCGACTCCAGGTGACGGAACATCTCGCGGGCCGTCATCTGGTTCCACCAGCCCGGAGGCGAGATCTCCCCGAGCAGCACGGTCTGTGAACCGTCGTCGGGCAGGCCGGCAAACCCGGGTGCGGTGCTCGAGCCTCCGAAGACCGTCGGGGTCACCGTGGCCAGGGCCGCGGCGCAGGCAGCGATGCCGATCACGTTCGATGCGCGGCGGCGTACACGGCGGCGCCGGCCTTCGATCCGCGCGGCGGCCTCGATCCGCTCTGCCGGTACGTCGAGCCCGTCGACGATCCGGTCGAGCCTGTCCTTGAGGTCTTGTTCCTGCAGCACGTCAGGCTCCCTTGGTCGCGGGTTCGAGTACGACGCGCAGCCGTTTGAGCGCCCGCATGCTGCGGTTGCGCACGGCTGCCGAGGAGAGGTTCAGCAAGGCGGCGGTCTGCTCCACGCTCCGGTCCTCCCAGAAGCGCAGCACCACGACCGCGCGGTCGAGCGCGGCCAACTGGGCGAGCGCGTCCACGAGCACGATCCGGTCTGCCAGGTCGTGGTCGTGTGCGTCCTCGGACTTCGGGTCCGCAACCGGGAGCTCCCCGCTGCTCCGGCGACGCCGCTCCGACAGGAAGCTCTTGAGCAGGATGCCGTGGACGTACGCCGCAGGGTCCACTGCACGTTGTACCCGCCACCAGGCGTCGTAAGTCTTGGCCAACGCCGTCTGGGTGAGGTCTTCGGCGTGCTGGTGCGAGGCCGTCAGCAGGTAGGCGCGGCGGTACAGCTGCGGCATCAGCGCAGCAGCCAGCTCGGAGAACTCCTCGTCAGCGATCGCCACCGACCCATCCTCCCTCGTGTTAGGCCCCAGGTCGGGGCCCTTCACCTAGAGGACGTCGCGAGCAGGCGGTTCTGTCTCAGGTCACTTCAGCAGCTGGCGTGCCATCACGATGCGCTGGACCTGGTTGGTGCCCTCGTAGATCTGGGTGATCTTGGCGTCGCGCATCATCCGCTCGGCCGGGAAGTCCGAGGTGTACCCGTAGCCACCGAGCAGCTGGACGGCGTCAGTCGTCACCTGCATCGCGACGTCGGACGCGAAGCACTTGGCGGCCGCTCCGAAGAACGGCAGGTCGGCGTCCCCGCGCTCGGACTTCGCTGCGGCGACGTACACCATCTGGCGCGCGGCCTCGAGGTTCATCGCCATGTCGGCGAGCATGAACTGGATGCCCTGGAACTCGGCGATGTTCTTGCCGAACTGCTTGCGCTCCTGGACGTACGCGAGAGCGCAGTCGAGCGCACCCTGGGCGATGCCGACTGCCTGCGCACCGATGGTGACGCGCGTGTGGTCGAGGGTGGCCAGAGCGAGCTGGAGCCCGGTGCCCTCCTCGCCGATGATCCGGTCGCCGGGGATGCGGACGTTGTCGAAGACCAGCTCGCGGGTCGGCGAGCCCTTGATGCCGAGCTTCTTCTCCTTGCCGCCGAAGGTGAAGCCCTCATCTGACTTCTCGACGATGAAGGCGCTCACGTTGGCGCCCCGCCGGCCGTCGGGGTCGGTCACGGCGAGCACCGTGTAGAAGTCGGAGAAGCCGGCGTTGGTGATCCATGCCTTGTGGCCGTTGAGCACCCAGTCGTCACCCTCGCGCACCGCGCGGGTCTTCATCGACGCGGTGTCGGAGCCGGCCTCGCGCTCGGACAGGCCGTAGGAGAAGCCGGAGGTGCCGGCGGCGAGAGCCGGGAGGTACTTCTGCTTGAGCTCGTGCGAGCCGCCAAGGATCAGCGGCAGGCTGCCGAGCTTGTTGACCGCGGGGATCAGCGACG
Source organism: Nocardioidaceae bacterium (assembly GCA_035477015.1). Classification (GTDB taxonomy): domain Bacteria; phylum Actinomycetota; class Actinomycetes; order Propionibacteriales; family Nocardioidaceae; genus SSC3. The sequence continues at coordinate 22,056 of DATILB010000318.1, forward strand.
ACGAGGCGCACCCACGGGCAACCTCCTCGATCACGATGCAGGTCGCGAGCGCGTCGGCCCCGACGCCGTCGTACTCCTCAGGCACGTGCGGCGCGTGGAAGTCGGAAGCAACCAGGGCGTCGTACGCCGCCTGCGGGAAGGACGCGGTCTCGTCGACCTCTGCGGCGTACGGCGTGACCTTGTTGTCGACGACCTCGCGGACGGCGGCGCGCAGCTCCTCGTGGTCCTCGCTGATGCGGAACAGGTCGAAGTCCTTGTTGTTGGCCATGGTTGTCTCCGGTCGTCGTGAGGGCGGGGTCAGGCGTAGGTGTAGAAGCCGCGGCCGGTCTTGCGGCCGAGCAGGCCGGCGTCGACCATGCGGGCGAG
>DATILB010000319.1:0-24555 GCA_035477015.1 Nocardioidaceae bacterium
CTCGGCGACACCGGCGATGCGGGCTATGCCCTCGACGACGTCGTCCTGCAGCCAGTGCTGCGGAAGGCCCATCAGTGCCTTGGTTGCGAGCCTGATGTCGCGGATGTTCTCGATCTCCAGAAGCCGGGTCAGGAAGTCCTCGAGCCTCGCCCAGGGCATGTTCGCGACGTCGCCACCCGAGACCACGACGTCGCGCACCTGCGGGGTGCGCTGGAGGTAGCTCATCATCGAGTCAAGGCGGTCGACCGGCTTGAGCTCGAACTTGAGCTTGTCGACGGTCGCCGTCGAGTTGCCGACGAGGTCCATCCGCGTGCAGTGCCCGCAGTACTGCGGGCAGGTCGGGAGCAGCTCCGCGAGCACCTTGGTGGGGTAGCGGTGCGTCAGACCCTCTGCGACCCACATGTCGTGCTCGTGCAGCGAGTCGCGCGTGGCGTGCGGGTGCGACGGCCAGTCCGTCCGCCGGTCCGAGAAGACCGGAAGCATGTAGTGGCGCACCGGGTCGGCGTACAGCCCGTCGGTCGAGGGCACCTCGCGCGGGCACATCGTGTTCATCATCTGGGGCGGGACCAGCATTGACATGGTGGCCCGCTCGCGCTGGTCGCGCTCGAGGTCGGCGTAGAACGGCTCGTCGATCAGGTCACCCATCAGGGCGCGCAGCTGCGCGACGTTCTTGATGCAGTGCGCCCGCTGCCACTGGGCTGACTCCCACTGCTCGCGCGTGACGTCCTTCCACCCGGGGAAGCGCGTCCAGTCGGGCTCGACGAGCTCGACGCGCTGGTACGCGTAGGGCTGGCCCGTCGCCAGGCCGATCGCCGTCTCGATGCTCATGCCACCTCTTCATAGATCAGGGCGGGTCGTGTTGTGTGACGCGCGCCTCTTCTGTCAGAGTAGACAAAGAATATCCGGCCTGTCGAACGCCACGCCGTAATATTTCCATGTTGATCGTTGTCTGACGGGAGGACGGCCGGGTGAAGAGCGACCCGACGGGACTGCATCGAGTACTGGAGCCGTCCGGTGTGCTCCCGCAGGCGGCGGAACGCCTCAACACGCGCCGTGAGCTCTGGCCCGACGAGGTTCGGGTCCGCGTCGAACGGCTCAACCTCGACGCCGCGTCGTACCGCCAGCTGTCCGAGCAGTACGGCGAGCCAGCCAAGGTCCGCTCCGCCGTTCTCGACATCGTCGCGGCGCGCGGGAAGATGCAGAACCCGGTCACCGGCTCCGGTGGCATGCTCATCGGCACCGTCGAGGAGGTCGGCCCGCAGTCGCCCCTCGGCCTCGAGGTGGGGGACCGGGTCGCCACGCTGGTGTCCCTGACCCTGACGCCGCTCGTCATCGAGGACGGCCTCGGCGACTGGGACGGCCGCTCCGAACAGGTCCCCGCAGCCGGCTACGCCATCCTCTTCGGCCGGTCGATCGCAGCCAAGCTGCCCGACGACCTGCCAGCCGGACTGGCCCTGGCCGTCATGGACGTCTGCGGCGCTCCAGCGCTGACTGCACGCGTGACGAGGCAGTACGTCGCACCGGTCGTCGCCGTGATCGGTGGGGCCGGCAAGTCGGGCTCCCTCGCGCTCGCTGCCGCCCGCGACGCCGGTGCCTCGCGGACCATCGGGGTCGTGCCCCACCAGGCCGAGGCAGATCTGCTGGCTCCCACCGGCCTCGCCGACGAGATCGCGATCGCCGATGCGCGCGACCCGATCGCCCTGCGGGACGCGATCGGCACCCAGGTCGACCTCACCGTCGTCTGCGTCGACGTACCCGGCTGCGAGGGCGGCGCGATCCTCTCCACGCGCGACGGCGGTACGGTCATCTTCTTCTCGATGGCGACCTCCTTCTCGGCCGCCGCTCTGGGCGCCGAGGGCCTGGCTGCCGACGTCACGATGCTGGTCGGCAACGGCTACGTTCCCGGCCACGCCGACTACGCACTGTCGCTGCTGCGGACCTCGGAGGGTGTTCGTTCGCTGTTCGAGCGGAGAATGGAGCCATGAGCGAGCGTAGCGAGCCAACAAGCCATTCCACTCGGCCCAGGGTCACCGCACCGCGGCGACGCCGACCGACCGAGATCGGCAACGCACGAGGCCAGCGGGACCAAGCGCTCGGTCTGGTGTGCAGCATGGCCGCCTCGGAGTGGTGATGACTCGCCTTTTGCTCCGGGGTGGCTACGTCCACACGCCCGCTGACCCGCACGCCACCGCGATCGCCGTCGAGGGCGGCCAGGTCGTCTGGACTGGCGACGACGACGCTGCGGACCACTTCGCTGACAACGCCACCCGCGTCGTCGAGCTCGAGGGGCGCCTCGTCGTGCCCGCATTCGTGGATGCCCACGCGCACCTCGGAGCCACCGGCTTGGCAGCCCGCGCCGTTGATCTGTCCGCCACGCGCACCCTCATCGAGGCCCTCGACAAACTGGCCGCCGCCGAAGGTCCCTTCGTGATGGGCCACGGCTGGAACGAGACCGAGTGGGCGGAACACCGACTTCCTACCCTTGCTGAGGTCGATCGCGCAGTGGCCGGGAGACCGGCGTACATCTCACGGATCGAGCTGCACTCGGCGCTGGTCTCCAGCGCGCTCCTGGCGCGGGCCGCTGACATCGCTCGTGCCGACGGGTATGCCGACGGCCGCGTCGAGCGAGACGCCCACCACCTGGCTCGCAACGCGTTCTTCGCGCTGATGCCCGGCACTGTGCGCGAGGAGGCCCTGCATCAGGCCCTCGAGACGGCTGCCTCGCTGGGCATCGGGATGGTCCACGAGCTTGGCGCACCCCACCTGTGTCCCGAGACCGACCTCGCCACGATCCGTGGCCTCGCCGGCGTCCTCCCCGAGGTCATCGGATACTGGGGCGAGCTCGGGGCCGATGGCGTGAAGCGGGCCGAGGCGCTGGGATGCGCTGGGGCTGCGGGCGACCTCTGCGTGGACGGCGCGATCGGTGCCCGCACTGCCGCGCTGCACGCGCCCTACTCCGACGACCCGCAGCGCACGGGACATCTGTACCTCACCGCTGAGCAGGTGGCTGACCACCTGGCGGCCTGCACGGATGCGGGCCTTCAGGGCGGCTTCCACGTGATCGGCGACCGCGGTGTCGACGAAGTGGCCGCGGGATTCAGGCTGGCCGCAGAGCGGCTTGGTGCGCCTGCCCTCGTCATGGGCCGGCATCGGCTGGAGCACCTGGAGATGACGTCGTCAGAGGCAATGGCGACGTTCGGCGAGCTCGGAGTCACCGCCAGCATGCAACCGATGTTCGACGGATGGTGGGGCGGCTCCGAGGGCTTCTACGCCGAGCGTCTGGGGGACCGGGCGCGTGGCATGAATCCGCTCGCGTCGCTCAACCGCGCCGGGATGGCGCTCGCCCTGGGCTCGGACTCGCCGGTCACGCCCCTCGACCCCTGGGGGGCCGTGCGGGCCGCTGCCTGGCACCACGACGAGTCCGAGCGGATCACCGTGCGGGCGGCCTTCAACGCCCACACCCGCGGTGGCTGGCGGGCTGCTCGCCTCGACGAGGGCGGCGTGATCGCGATCGGCGCCCCGGCCAGCATTGCGGTCTTCGACGTTCCCGGCGACCTCGTCGTCCAGACGCCCGATGACCGCGTCGCTGCCTGGTCGACAGACCTGCGCGCCGGCGTACCCCAGCTGCCCGGGCTGCACCCGGACGAAGACCTCCCCACCTGCGCACTGACGCTGGTCCGCGGGCAGGTGGCCTACGACCGAGAGGGAGTACTCCAGGAGTGAAGACGAAGCTCGAGCTGGATCCGGTGACGGTCCGCAAGGCGCGGTCGCTCGCCCGCAAGGCAGGTCGGCCCATCGTGCGGATGGCGCAGCAGCACACCACTGTCTCGGTGGAGCGCGCGACGTTGCGTCTCGCCGGGCTGCAGGGCGCAGACCCTGACGGCAGCCCCTGGGCGAACCGACTGATGGACGCCGTCCGGGGGGATGTGGGGCTCGAGCACGGGGTTGCACTGCCGGTCTGGGACGCGCTGGTCCGCGGCGAGGCCGAGGATCTGGCGATGCTGGCGCAGAAGGCGTCAGCGGGATCCGTGCGGTTCAGGCTGCCGGAGGGCCGCGATGCGACCAGGGCGCGCGCGGCGGCGACCAAGCAGGTTGGTGCCGGGCTGCGGCGCATCGACGCGCGACGCAGGGAACGCGAACGCCTGGTGAAGCGTTGGGGAGACCCCGAGCAGAAGCCCTGGATCTATCTCATCGTCGCCACAGGCGACATCTACGAGGACATCCCGCAGGCTCAGAACGCCGCCCGCGCGGGTGCGGACGTGATCGCGGTGATCCGGAGCACCGGCCAGTCCCTCCTGGACTTCGTGCCCGAGGGCGCGACGCGCGAAGGGTTCGCCGGCACCTACGCGACGCAGGAGAACTTCCGCCTCATGCGGGCCGCCTTGGATGAGTCGTCGAAGGAGCTCGGTCGTTACGTCCGTCTGACCAACTACGCGTCGGGTCTGTGCATGCCGGAGATCGCCACCCTGGCTGGTCTCGAGCGGCTCGACATGATGCTGAACGACTCCATGTACGGAATCCTCTTCCGTGACATCAACCCGGTGCGCACGTTCGTCGACCAGCGCTTCAGCCGGCAGGTGCACGCGCGCGCAGGCATCATCATCAACACCGGTGAGGACAACTACCTGACGACCGCCGACGCGGTCGAAGCGGCCCACACGGTCACGGTGAGCCAGCTGTTGAACGAGTACTTCGCCAAGGAGGCCGGGCTAGAGGACTGGCAGCTCGGGCTGGGCCACGCTTTCGAGATCAACCCCGAGGTGCCCGAGTCGTTCCGGCTGGAGCTTGCCCACGCTCTGCTCGCCCGGGAGCTCTTCCCGCACGCGCCGCTCAAGTGGATGCCGCCCACGCGGCACATGACCGGGGACGTCTTCCGGGGCTACCTGCTCGACGCGTTCTTCAACCTGGTCGGCGCGATGACGGGGCAGGGCATCCTGCTCGTCGGGATGATGACCGAGGCAGTGGTGACGCCCTGGCTGTCCGATCGGGACCTTGCGCTGCAGAACGTCCGGTACGTGCTGAACGCTGCCGGCGGTCTGCACGAGGACTTCCGGCCGCATCCCGACGGCTTCATCGCGCAGCGGGCACGTCAGGTGCTGGCAGAGTCCATCGACCTGCTCGATGCGATCGTGGATGACACCCTGCTCGAGGCCATTGCCGACGGCACCTTCGGCCTGATGAAGCGACCGGCCGACGGCGGCCGTGGACTCGACGGTGTGGCCAAGAAGGCGGGGGAGTACTTCAACCCCGCCACCGACCTCCTGGAGGCCCGCTGATGGCCATTCTCAGACCGTACGGCGACACCACAGGGGACGGGATGGTGCAGGTGTCCTTCACGCTCCCCATGCCACATTCCAAGGTGGCCGATGGAGCGGGGCAGCAGCTCGCCAACAAGATGGGCATCGACCCCGCACTGGTCGTGCACAGCAAGCCGATGGGGCCGGACTTCACTTTCTTCGTCATCTACGGGCGCGTGAACCACCTCGTCGACACTGATCAGGTCGAGGTGGTCGAGCGCGACTACGACCTGCTCACGCCGAAGGAGGTCAACTTCGCGGTGAAGAAGGCCCTTCGACGCCGGCTCACCGTCGTGGGGGCCTGCATCGGGACCGATGCGCACACGGTGGGCATCGACGCGATCCTGAACATCAAGGGTTTCGCGGGCGAGAAGGGCCTGGAGTACTACCGCGAGATCAAGGTCGTGAACCTCGGCGCCCAGGTGTCGGTCCCGCAGCTGGTCGAGCGAGCGCACGCGGAGAAGGCTGACGCCGTCCTGGTGTCCCAGGTGGTGACTCAGCGCGACGCCCATCTGCTCAACACCAAGGAGATGTCCGCGGCCTTCCGTGAGGCCTACCCGAGCCAGAAGCGCCCGTTGCTCGTCGTAGGCGGTCCGCGGTTCGACGAGGCGATGACCGAAGAGCTCGGAGTCGATCGGATCTTCAGCCGGGGAACGACGCCCGGTGAGGTCGCGTCGTACCTCGTGCACGCCCTCGTGAACAGGAGAGCCTCGTGATCGGGACCAGGGTCGTGCACCGGCGCTACGTGCCGTACTCGCACGCGCACTATGCCGGCAACCTCGTCGACGGGGCCTACTCCCTCGGCCTGTTCGGTGATGTCGCCACGGAGCTGTGCATCACCACCGACGGTGACGAAGGGCTGTTCGCGTCGTACTCCGACGTGCAGTTCAAGGCACCCGTGCGCGCGGGAGACCTCCTCGAGATCACCGCCGAACTGGTCCGCGCGGGGACGCGATCCCGCACGATCGAGTTCCAGGCACTGGTGGTCGGACGCGGACGTCCCGACGTCACCGAGTCTGCCGCGGAGCTGCTCACCGAGCCGATCGTGGCAACCACGGCGACGGGCACTGTCGTCGTCCCACAGCGGTAGGTCGGCAGTCGTGAACACTGCAACGGCGTGTCGAGCGAGACACGCCGCGCCTATTGGAAAAAGTGATCGGCGTCACAACAATTCACATCGCGCTGACCTGCAGTTTTGCGGGAAACCGCAGGTCAGAAGGCATCTTGACACTGCGCGCGGCTAGCGCGAGAGTTCCGGCGTCCACCAATGCAGGCCGCCTAGCGCGACGGTGTCCAGGTGGTCGCGACGCCCCCGGTCGGTTCCAGAGCACGGGGCCATCGCGACTCCCGGAGGCTAGTGCTTCGCTCGGAGGGGTTGGACACGGAGAGAGTCCGGCGCCCAGTAGACAACGGGCCCGTCTCGCACCGCCAGTGCGAGCAGGTTCGGTCCGAAGGGTCCCGGACTCTTGCCGCGTTCTGGGTCCGTTTCAGAGTGTCCTGTCACCCCCGGTAGATTTGCCAGGCGAGATGCACAGCAGCGGGTTGAGCACCGGGTCGTCGGGAGGGACGAAGTGAGGGGAGTGCTCTCCCGGCTGCTGATCGCGGGAATCGCCGGAGCCGCGACCGGGCTCGCGTTCCCGCCGCATTCCCTGTGGTGGCTGCTGCCGTTCAGCGTCGCCGCACTGTCGTGGTGTTGTCGCGCGGGCCAGGGCTTCCGGATGGGTCTCGTCTTCGGTCTCGCGTTCATGGTCGTCCTGATGCCCTGGCTCACCGTGATCGGCCCAGACGCCTGGATCGGTCTGTCTCTGCTCGAGGCGCTCTTCTACGGCGTCCTCGGCTGGGGTCTGCACCGTGTGTCCAGCATGCGCGGCTGGCCGCTGTGGCAGGCCTCACTGTGGGTGGCCATCGAGGCGCTGCGCGGAGTGATTCCCTGGGGCGGCTTCAACTGGGGTCGTCTCGCGTTCGCGTCGATCGACACACCCGTCGACCGGGCGGTGACGTACGTCGGCGCCGCAGGTGTCACCTTCCTGATCGTGCTCGTCGGTTCGCTACTGGCCAGGGCGCTCGTCGGGGGTGTGCGACTCTCAGCCCTCGGCCTGGTCGGCGTCGCGGCCGTGGTCGCCGTGCTGCCGCTGGCGCTGCCCGATTGGGACGCCCCCGATGACCGCAACCGGGCTGTGGTGGCCGTCGTCCAGGGCAACGTCCCCGGAGAAGGCATGAACGCGTTCGCCGAGCGCCGTGCCGTGCTCGACAACCACGTGAACGCCACCAAGGACCTTGCCGAGCGTGTCGCACGCGGGGAGGTACCGCCGCCCGACCTGGTGATCTGGCCGGAGAACTCCACGGACATCGACCCGTTCGAGGACCCGACCGTCATGCGTGACATCTCCGACGCCGTCGATGCGATCGGGGTCCCGACCCTGGTCGGCGCCATGATCCGCGGCCCTGGACCGATCGACGTCGAGAACCAAGGCATTGTCTGGCTCCCGGGCACCGGTCCCACCACGTCGTACTCCAAGATGCATCCGGTGCCGTTCGGTGAGTACATCCCGATGCGCGAGCTCCTCGCGAAGTACTTCGAGCGGCTCGACCAGATCCCGCGCGACATGGTCCCTGGGGAGCAGATCGGCCTGCTGGACCTCGGCGCCACCCGGATCGGCGACGTGATCTGCTTCGAGGTCATCTACGACGACCTGATCCGATCCGTCGTGGACGGTGGAGCCAAGCTCCTCGTCGTACAGACCAACAACGCGACGTACATGGGGACCGGCCAGGTCGAGCAGCAGTTCGCGGTGGCACGCCTGCGCGCCCTGGAGACCCGTCGCTACGTCGCCGTCGCCGCGACCAACGGCGTCTCTGCCTTCGTCGACCCGAACGGCCGCGTCGTGGAGCGCGCACCGACTCGCACCCAGCAGGTGCTCGTCCAAGACATCCCGCTGCTGACCGAGCTGACTCCGGCCGTCCGCTTCGGGGCGCATCTCGAGCGCGGACTCGCTGCACTTGGTCTTCTGGCCATGGCCTGGTCACTATTGGTTCACCGCGGGAGGCCACAGTCCGAAGCGCAGAACACAGGACACGCCGCAGAACGCGCCGGGAATGACCCGGTCGTCGCATCACGGGGGGATTCATGAGCACCGCGCTGGGACGAGTCGTCATCGTCATCCCGACGTACAACGAGAGCGACAACATCCGCTGGATCGTCGAGCGCACGCTTGCGGCGAACCCGAGCTTCGACCTGCTGATCGTCGACGACTCATCACCGGATGGCACCGGCGAGATCGCCGACCAGCTCGCCGCCGAGGACGCGCGCGTCAGTGTCCTGCACCGGACCGAGAAGGCCGGGCTGGGCCAGGCCTACCTGCACGGCTTCGCGGTGGCACTGGAGCGGGGCTACGACGTGATCGGGGAGATGGACGCGGACGGATCGCACCAGCCTGAACAGCTGAGCCGTCTCTTCGACGGTCTGCTCGAGGCCGATCTGGTGATCGGGTCGCGGTGGATCAAGGGCGGCCGAGTGCGCAACTGGAGCCTGTTTCGCAAGCTCCTGTCCGTGTTCGGCAACCTGTACGCACGGACCTTGCTCGGGATCCCCGTCCGCGACATCACGGCCGGCTACCGGCTCTTCCGGCGTACGACACTCCAGAAGATCGACCTCTCCGACGTCCGGTCGGTCGGCTACTGCTTCCAGACCGACCTGACGTTCCGCACGGTCAAGGCGGGCCTCCGGGTCAAGGAGGTCCCGATCGAGTTCGTGGAACGCGAGCGCGGCCAGTCGAAGATGAGCCCGGACGTCGCCTCGGAGTCGCTCCGGCTGATCACCGCCTGGGGCCTGCAGGAGCGGCGGGCTCAGGTCCGCCGCGTATTCTCGAAGAAGTGAGACCCCGTTTCGCGCTCCTCGTTGCGCTGTTCATCGTCCTGCCGATCGTCGAGATCTACTTCCTGATCCAGATCGGCCAGGTCATCGGGCCCTGGTGGACGATCCTGCTGCTCATCGCCGACGGCGTCCTGGGCTCGATGCTCGTCAAGCGCGAGGGGCGACGTGCGCTCGACGCACTCACCACCGCGATCCAGTCCCACAAGATGCCCCACCGTGAGCTGGCTGACGGCGCTCTGATCCTCGTAGGCGGGACGCTCCTGGTCACGCCCGGCTTCGTGACCGACGCGCTCGGACTCTTCTGCGTTCTCCCGTTCACGCGACCGGTGGCCCGCCGTATCCTGGCCCGCATCATCGCCAAGCGGATCACCACCGTCAACCTTCCGCCGATGCCCGGCCCGGCGGCCCCCAGGACGCAACAACGCCCCGGACCTGATCAGGTGGTCCAGGGCGAAGTCGTCGACTGAGTCGTCTGGGTGCGCCTCTAGGCGCTCTTGGCCTTCTTGCTGGCGCGGTGCAGGTGCGCGGGACCGATCTCCCCGCCCCGGAGCAACTCGAGGCGCTCCGCGAGGATCTCCTCCAGCTCCTTGATGCTGCGCCGCTCGAGCAGCATGTCCCAGTGCGTGCGAGCCGGCTTCTCGACCTTGGGCTCCGGGGGAGCCCCGTCCCGGCTGATCGCCTCGGCACCGCAGCGCGGGCACTCCCAGATCGAGGGGACGTCCGCCTCGGCGGACATCACGATCTCGAAGGTGTGATCCTGCGGGCAGACATAGGCCACCCGCTGTCGCGCGGCAAACTCGATGCCCCGCTCGTCCTCAAAGCTCTGCCCACCGAGCCGAGCGCCACGCAAAGTCCGCTCTGCCATGAGCTACCTCCCTACAAGTCCTGTTTCCCCGTTGTCACAGAAGAGACGGTCCAGGACGCGTCGTATGACGCAGTGCACCCCGAGAACCAACCCTCCAGAACGTGCTAACGAACTGGGCCCCCCGTACATTCCCGAATGGAGCAACAAATCCGTTGACTCCTTACAGTGCCCGAAACCAGCCGTCTTGACACTTGTCCAAGAAAACTCTCAGGAACCGGTTCAGACCACCGAAGGCGCTTGGTTGCCCGCATCGGCGATGCCGCGACGCGGATCGACCTTCCACAGCAGCGCGCCGCCGATCACGAAGAACACGATCAAGGCGAACACAGCGGGGCGGTAGGAGTCGGTCCACTGGTGCATGAGGCCGAAGATCAGGGTCCCGAGCCAGCTGGTGCCGCGCTCACATGCCTGGTACAGGCTGAAGTACTCCGCCTCTCGCCCGCGGGGGATCAGCTGGCTGAAGAACGACCGGGACAGCGCCTGAGTACCTCCCAGGACCAGTCCGATTCCCGCTGCGAGGGCCAGGAAGAGGGCGATGTTGTCCTCGGGGATGAAGTAGGCGACCGTCACGATGACCATCCACAGCCCGAGGCCGGCCAGCACCACCTTGCGGGCACCGTGGGTCTGGGCCAGTTTGCCGAAGAGCAGCGCCCCGCCGAAGGCGAGGAACTGGACGAGCAGGATGGTCGCGATGAGTACCTCGGTCTCGAACCCGAGCTCCTTCTCGCCGTACGTCGAAGCCGTCGCGATCACGGTCTGGATGCCGTCGTTGTAGAACAGGTAGGCGACGAGGAAGGTGAGCGTGACGGGGTAGTTCCTCAGGTCTCGCAGAGTGGCGAAGAGCTGCCCGAAGCTCTCCTTCACGAGACCGCCATGCTCCGGTACGACGTTGACCGCCGGGCGGTTCTTGATCCGCCGGTAGGGGATGAATGTGAACGCCGCCCACCAGATGCCGGCTGAGAGCAGGCTGATCCGCACGGCGGTCTCCTGGTCGAGCCCGAAGGTGTCGTGGAGCGTCACGAGTGCGAGGTTGGCGACCAGCAGCACGCCGCCGCCCAGGTAGCCGTAGGCCCAGCCCCGCGACGACACCCGGTCGCGCTCGTCGGGCGTGGAGATCTCGCACAGGATCGCGTCGTACACGACCAGCGAAGACCCCAGGCTGATGTTGGTGACGAACATGAGGAGGGCGCCCAGCTGCCAGTTCTCACCGGCGACGAAGAACATCGAGGCCGCCGCCAGGGACCCTACCCAGGCGTACCGCGCCATCAGTGTCGGCTTGCGCGACGACCGGTCGGCAGCCGCGCCGACGATGGGGAGGACGAGTGCGGAGAGGATCGTGGCAGCTGTGACCACGTAGAAGGGCAGTGAGCCCGGGGAGACCGCCACCCCCAGGACGTCGAGGTTCCTGGTGCAGTCGGGTGCGTCCTCGCCCGTCGCACAGCCGACCGACTTCTCGGCGACGCTGATCAGGTACGGCGCGAACAGCACCGTCGCGACGGTCGTCACGTAGCCGGAGTTGGCCCAGTCGTACCAGTACCAGGCCTTGTGCTCATTGATCCGCTCCAGCGCGCTCAGGTCGGCGATGCCGGTAGGTGTCTCGCTCATGCTGCGCTCCCTCTTCCCGTGGTCGGCCACTGGCCTCGCTCGATGAGCACCTCTCGGAGCAGGTCAGTCCGGTCGGTGATCAACCCGTCGACGCCCAGGTCGAGGAGGTCCCTCATCTCCTCCGGGTCGTCGATGGTCCAGACGTGGACATGTCTCCCGGCGGCGTGCGCCCGCCGCACGAAATGCGAGGTCACCACGTCCACCCCTCGGGTGCGGTGGGGCACCTGGAAGGCGACACCCGCATCGCGGAACAGCCCCCGAACGGGTGCGCCCGAGCGCGTCGCCACGACGGCCACCGGGCCGCAGGCGGTCGCAACCGGTCGAGCGATCCGCCGCCGGAATGTTCGGATCACGCCCTCGTCGAAGGACCCGACGCAGACGCGGTGATAGGCGCCACGACGCTCGATCAGTGTGGCGAGCGGGTCGATGGCCCCGCGGGACTTTATGTCGATGTTGAACCGGTGCTCAGGGAACTGCTCCATCAGCTCCTCGAGCTTCGGGATCGGGTGCACGCCGCGGATCCGTGCCGCCGCGACATCGACGTAAGGCTGCTCGTAGATGACGCCCCGGCGGTCGGTGACGCGGTCCAGCACGTCGTCGTGGAACGCCAGCAGCACGCCGTCGCTCGTCGCGTGGACGTCGGTCTCCAGGTACGCGTAGCCGAGAGATGCGGCATGCTCGAACGCCGCCAAGGTGTTCTCGATCCCAGGAATCTCGGGGTGCCGAGCTCCGCCTCGGTGCGCGAAGGCGATGACGCCTTCGGGTTCGTCGAGGTAAGGAAACCCGGTGATCGGCCTGGTCACGCCAGCAGTATCCCGCGAGGATCCAGCCGGACGGCATCCGCGTTGCTACTCAGGTACGAACGCCTCGAAGGAGTAACGTCGGATCATGGACGACATGACGTGCCCGAAGTGCCAGGGAAGCATGAAGAGCCGCGAGATCGGCGGCGCAGTCGTGGCCAAGTGCTCGTCCTGTTCCGGGATTTTCCTGGAGCGTGCCGACGCGGGCGCGTTGAGCGAGTCGGAGAACGACTGGCACATCCACAGCGGTCCGATCACCGAGCCGCTGCCGCGGATCACGGCCGACATGGCCCCTCCGCCGCCGGGCCGCCCGCGGGCCAGGTCGTTCGTCGAAACCCTGTTCGACGCCTGAGGCCAGGCCACAGGTTTCAGATGTCGCGGAACGTGTCGATGCTGGCGCCGAGCGCGTTCAGGCGCTCAGCCAGGTCCTCGTAGCCGCGGTTGATCACATACACCGAGCGCAGCACGGAGGTCCCCTTCGAGGCCAGCATGGCCAAGAGGATCACGACCGCGGGCCGGAGCGCGGGCGGGCAGACGATCTCGGCGCCGGACCAACGCGTCGGGCCCTCGATCCGTACGCGGTGGGGGTCGAGCAGCTGGACGGTGGCTCCGAGCTTGGTCAGCTCGGTGAGGTAGATCGCGCGGTTCTCGTAGACCCAGTCGTGCAGCAGGGTGCTGCCTTCGGCGGTCGCCGCGATGATCGCGAAGAACGGCAGGTTGTCGATGTTGAGGCCCGGGAACGGCATCGGGTGGATCTTGTCGATGGGGGAGTGCAACCGGGAGATTCGCGTGGTCAGGTCGACGAGGCGCGTGTGCCCGTTCGCAGCGACGTACTCATCGGTGAGGTCGTAGCGGAACCCCATCTCCTCCAGGAGGGCCAGCTCGATCTCGAGGAACTCGATCGGCACCCGCTGGATGGTGATCTCCGACTGCGTCACGATCGCCGCAGCGAGCAGTGACATCGCCTCGATCGGGTCCTCGGACGGCGAGTAGTCCACGTCGACGTCGATGTGGGGCACCCCGTGGACGGTCAGCGTCGTCGTACCGACACCATCAATGCGAACTCCGAGCTTCTGCAAGAAGAAGCAGAGGTCCTGGACCATGTAGTTCGGGCTCGCGTTACGGATGACCGTCACTCCGCTGTGGCGTGCCGCAGCCATCAGCGTGTTCTCCGTGACGGTGTCGCCGCGCTCCGTGAGCACGATAGGGCGCGTCGGGGCGACGTCGCCGTTCACCGTGGACATGTACAGGCCCTCGGTGGCCTTGACCTCGAGGCCGAACGGCCGCAGCGCCACCAGGTGCGGCTCGACCGTGCGGGTGCCCAGGTCGCAGCCGCCCGCATAGGGCAGGTCGAAGGAGTCGGCCCGGTGCAGCAGCGGACCGAGGAACATGATGATCGAGCGGGTCCGCCGAGCAGCCTCCTCGTCGATGCGACCGAGGTCCAGCGCCGCGGGAGGCAGGATCTCGAGGTCGCCCTCCTCGTTCAGCCACGTCGTCTGCACGCCCATGCTGTTGAGCACCTCGAGGAGCCGGTTGACCTCCTCGATCCGGGCGACCTTTCGCAAGGTGGTGCGGCCCTGGTTCAGCAGCGACGCGCACAGCAGCGCGACGCCGGCGTTCTTCGAGGACTTCACATCGATGCTGCCCGAGAGCGTCGTAGGTCCGGTGACGCGCAAGTGAGTAGGCCCCGCGCCGATCGCGACGATCTCCGAGTCCAGCGCCTCGCCGATGCGGGCGAGCATCTCCAGAGACAGGTTCTGGTGGCCGCGCTCGATGCGGTTGACCGCGCTCTGGCTGGTGTTCAGGACCTCGGCGAGCTGCGCCTGGGTCAACCCACGGTGCTTGCGGGCGTCACGGATCAGGTTGCCGATCCGGGCCAGGTAGTCCTCACTCACGAGCAGACGATATCTCACATATGAGATAGGTCAATGGCCCCGCTCCGGGTGCATAGTCGGCGAAGGACGGTCGCGCACCCCGACCCATTCGTCGAAGGGTGCTCGGGTATGTCGCTTCGTTTCCGCATGGTCGCTCTGACGGCCATCACACTCATCGTGAGCCTTCTCGGTACGCCGAACGCGCACGCAGCCGTGTCGTACGTCGCCCTAGGGGACTCCTACGCGTCCGGGGTCGGGACCAGGACGTACTACTCCGACAGCGGGTCCTGCTACCGGTCGCCGTATGCCTACGCCGTCGTGGATGCCGCCCGTATCGGCGCCACCCTTAGCTTCCAGGCCTGTAGTGGCGCCAAGACCGGCGACGTGAAGAACAACCAGCTCGGGACCTTGAGCACCGGTACGGCGTACGTGACCGTCCAGGTGGGCGGCAACGACGCCGGTTTCAGCGACGTGATCACCGAGTGCGCCCAGCCTGGGTGGATGTCCAACTGCAACGGTGCGATCGACACAGCGCAGGGAAAGATCCGCAACACGCTGCCGGCTTCCCTGGACTCGCTCTATGCCTTGATCCGCTCGAAGGCACCGAACGCAAAGGTGGTTGTCGTGGGCTACCCGAGGATCTTCAACGGCGAGGACTGCAACGCCGGCACCTGGTTCAGTCCGTCGGAAGAGTCCCGGCTCAATGGCACGGCCGACCTGCTCAACAGCACGATCTCAGGACGCGCGGCTGCCAAGGGCTTCAGCTTCGTGAATCCGACGACCGCGTTCGTCGGCCACGCTGTCTGTGACGACGTGGAGTGGGTCAACGGGCTGTCGAACCCGATCCGCGAGTCGTATCACCCGAACCGTAGCGGGCAGACCGGCTACGCGAACCTGGTGGACGACCACCTGACTAGCTAGCGGCGCGGTACTGCAGGCCGCTGCCGTCGGCGTGGGTCAGCGTGAGGATGTCATAGTCCTGCACGTACGTGAGGGCGCTGCCGTCCAGGACAGCGAGGACCTCGGCTTCGGCACTGTTCTTGCAGGCCATCTTCGTGATCGCGGGCGCTGAGAGGACGAGCGTGTTGCTCGTAGCCTCGGTCACGTTGCCGCTGCCCTGGTTGCACCCCGTGAACACCTCGTAGCGGCCGTCGGCGGTAAAGCGCAGGCTCGGCACCGGTCCTGGCACGCTGCTCGCCGTACCGTCCGAGCTGCCGCCGTCGCTGAGGATCGACTCGAGCTCCCACGTCGTGCCCTCGAGCGGGATCGGGTTCTGGGCCTGTACGTGCGCCTCGTCCGCGAACGTGATGCTGGTCCCGTCCTTGGACAGCACCAGTGACTCTGCCGTGACGGTCGCGCTGGGACTCGAGCCAAGGAAGTCGCTGAACCAGGTGTCCTGGTCCATCAGCTGCGGGTCGCAACCCATCTCGGTCATGACGTCGATGCCGCCGACGAGTACTCCGTTGTCGAGCCGACCGGTGCCACCGAGGTGGTTGCAGCCGGCATTCGCGCTGAGCTTGCCGTCCTTGAACTGGAGCCACAGAGTGCTGCCTGCCACGAGCTGATGGCCGGTCACCTGGTCGCCTATGAAGGTCCGACCGTCGAGCGTCGCTGCCGGCTCCCCGTCCGGCTGCCCCGTCGGGGGAGCGGTGGCGGCGTCGCCGCAGGCGGCGAGGATCAGCAGGACCGGGAAGAGAGCGATGGTGGCGCGCATGGCCGTTGGACGCATGGCTGCAGCGTAGGGTTCCTGCATGCGTGTTGCGACGATCCACGGCACCCGTGACATCCGCCTCGAGCAGCGTGACGAGCCCGTCGTCAAACGACCGACGGACGCCGTCGTCCGCGTGGTGGCCTCCTGCATCTGCGGCTCGGACCTCTGGCCGTACCGTGGCGAGAACCCGATCACGCCCGGGGACCCGATGGGTCACGAGATCGTGGGAGTCGTCGAGGCCGTCGGTGATGCGGTGTCCAGCTTCGCTCCTGGCGACTTCGTGGTGGTGCCGTTCTGCCACTGCGACAACACCTGTGCGCACTGTCGAGCCGGCATGCAGTCGGCCTGCGAGAACCTCGGCTTCACGGGCGGCGGTCAAGGTGAGTTCGTCCGCGTCTTCCAGGCGGAGGGCAGCATGGTGAAGACCCAAGGCATGCCGGGAGACGACCTCATCCCGTCGCTGCTCACGCTTGCCGACGTGATGGCCACCGGATGGCACGCGGCGGTTGCAGCCCGCGTGCGCGAGGGCGGTACGGCAGTCGTCGTCGGCGATGGAGCCGTTGGCCTCTGTGGGGTCATTGCCGCCAAGCAGCTTGGCGCCTCGACGGTAATCGCGATGTCGCGACACGAAGACCGGCAGAAGCTCGCCAGCACGTTCGGAGCGACTGACATCGTGGCGGAGCGAGGCGATGACGGCGTCAAGCGGGTTCTCGAGCTCACCGACGGCATCGGCGCGGACGCCGTGCTGGAGTGCGTCGGCACCAACGAGTCCGTGAAGACGGCGTTCAAGTCCGCACGTCCTGGCGCGATGGTCGGCTTCGTCGGCGTACCCCACGGAGTCGAGCTGCCCGTGCGCAAAATGTTCGAACGCAACGTCGGCCTGGCCGGTGGGATGGCCCCTGTGCGCGAGTACCTTCCGCACCTGCTCGACCTCGTCGTCTCGGGTGCCATCGAGCCAGGCCTGGTCTTCGACCTCGAGCTGCCCCTCGACGAGGTGGCCGAGGGCTATCGCGCGATGGATGAGCGACGCGCCACCAAGGTGCTCCTGCGCCCGTGACGCGCAGGGCGGCGCTGTTGCTGCTGGCATCGCTGCTGGTGCCGGCTGACGCCTCCGCGTCGGTGCCCGCCTTCCATCCTTCACGCCTGCGGCACCTCGGCCGCGCGCGACAGGTGATCGTCGTCACCTCTCCGTCGTGGGGCTCGTCGTACGCGACCTTGCGGGCGTACCGGAGGGACGCCGACGGCCACTGGCAACTCCACTTCGGGCCCTGGCGGGCTCGGCTCGGGTACGCCGGAATGTCGCTCGCCCGGCAGCGCAACCAGGACGACGGGACCACTCCCGCCGGCACGTTCCGACTGCTGTGGGGTTTCGGCTCGCTCGTCGACCCCGGCACGCGGCTCGCGCTGTACACGAGGTTCGACCAGGACGACTGGTGGCCGATCGACCCTCGGGACCCTGCGACATACAACGTCTTCCAGCGCTCACGGTCCAAGCAGGCGCGATGGCGGCGGGAGAAGGCCGAGCGGCTGGCGCACTGGGGTGACGACGAGTACCGCTACGGCGTCGTTCTCGACTTCAACGTTCCTGACCAGGTGCGGTGGAGCAGCCGCTTGCGCCAGCACGTCACCGACGAGCCGGCCGACACGGCCAGAGGAGGCGCGATCTTCCTCCACGTGAACGGCTCCGGGCCGACCGCCGGGTGCGTGTCGGTGAGCCTGGACCGGATGCGGAAGCTCCTGCTCTGGCTGGACGCGGCCCAAAGACCGCGAATCGTGATCGGACCTACATCGGTGATCGACGAGATGTGATGTCGGCAAGGCCTGGTTGAATCGCCAGCGTGGATCCGACTCTGACGCCGTTCGCCGACGCGAGCCGCCTGACGCCCCGAGCCGACGGGAGCTTCGACGGACTGGTCGACGCCGGCTGGACCATCGGCGGGAAGCCCAACGGCGGGTACCTCCTGGCAATGCTCGCCGCCGCAGCCGGTGAGGTCGTCCCACACGACCACGTGCTGGCGGCCAGCGCTCACTTCCTGCACTCTCCGGACCCCGGCCCGGTCACTGTCACCGCCGAGGTGCTGCGCGTGGGCCGGTCCGCGAGCCAGGTCCGCACGCGGATGTCACAGGACGACAAGCCCTGTATCGAAGCCCTGACAATGATCGGGACCCTTGATCCAGCCTCGGAGCCGTACTGGTCCGCCGGCGTTCCCGCTCTTGCCGGCCGGGAGTTCGACGACTGCGTCCGGCTCGGCAGTGTCGGCGCCCGCGGGGTGCGCGTGGCGATCATGGAGCAGGTCGAACTTCGCCTCGACCCGGACGACCTCGGTTGGACGCGGGGTGAGCACCGGGGCATCGGAGAACTGCACGGCTGGCTGTCCTTGCCAGGGGCTGACTTCGACCCGGTGTCCCTCCTGTACGCCGTCGACTCGTTCCCACCCGCGACGTTCGACGTGGAGCTCAGCGGTTGGGTGCCCACGCTCGAGCTGACCGCCTACGTGCGCGCGCTGCCGGCGCCGGGTCCCGTCCGGATACTGCACAAGGCGCAGCTGGTCGAGGGCGACCGGGTCGACGAGGTGTGCTTCATCTGGGACTCCCGCGGCCGTCTCGTCGCGCAGGCGACCCAGCTCGCCGGGATCCGCCTGGGCCGGTGAGTCCTGTTCAGTCCTGCGGGCGGCCCTTGAAGTCGTCCATCGTCTTGTGCACGCCGAACACCTTGCCGACCAGCAGGTCGCGAAGGGGAGTGGGGACCAGGCCCTTGATGGACTCGTTGAGCAGCACGGTCTTCGGCATGATGACGAAGGCCGACCCCTTCTTCATCCGCTTCCACGTCGTGTTGACGACGTCCTCCGGCTCCAGAAGGGGCAGCAGCAGCCCGGCCTTGGCGCCGTCGAACATGCCGGTCTTCACGTAGTACGGACAGACGGTCGTGATCTTCACGTGGTCGTGGCCGGCCTGCTCAAGCTCGATGCGGACCGAGTCGGAGAAGCCGATCGCGGCCCACTTCGAGGCGGCGTACGACGCCATTCGGGGGTTGGCCACGAAGCCGGCGGACGACGCGATGTTGACCAGGCGGCACTCGCCGTCAGCGGCGATCATCCCGGGCAGGAACTCGTGCGCGACGTACATCGGCGCCAGGCTGTTCACCTGGATGGTCAGCTCGCTGTCGCTCGGGTCGCACTCCCAGAAGTACTTGTTCCCGCGCACGATGCCGGCGTTGTTGAGGACGATCTCCGGGTCGCCGACCTCGGCCCTGACCCGTCCGGCCGCGTCAGCTACTGCGACCCGGGAGGAGACATCGACGACGTACTCGTGGACGGTGCCGCCGGCTGTGCGCAGCTCCTCGGCGGTCTCCTTGAGTGCGCTCTCGTTGAGGTCCCACAGGATGACCCCTGCAGCACCTTCCTCGACGGCGCGCTGGGCGAACATCTTGCCCATGCCCATGGCCGCACCGGTGATGAGCACCAGCTTGCCGGAGACGGTCTTCATCTTGTTACTCCTCAGTCACTTGAGCCTGGGAGCAGGCTAAGGCACGATCGCGGCTGTGACCGATCCCGTCTCGGAACAGCGTCTACGCGACCTCGCGCTGCTGCGACGGGTCCGCGACCGGATGGACCGTGAGCACGCACAGCCGCTGGACGTCGAGGCGCTCGCGCGGGGTGTGAACATGTCCGCCGGCCACCTCAGCCGCGAGTTCAAGCGCGCGTACGGCGAGTCGCCGTACTCGTACCTGATGACGCGGCGCATCGAGCGGGCGATGGCACTGCTGCAACGCGGTGACCTCAGCGTCACCGACGTCTGCTTCGAGGTCGGTTGCTCCTCGCTTGGAACGTTCAGCACCCGGTTCACCGAGCTGGTCGGCGTTGCGCCCAGCGTCTACCGGCGTGACGGCGCCGAGGTGACCGCCGGCATGCCACCGTGCATCGCGAAACAGGTCACGAGACCGATCAGGAATCGAGAAGCGCCGGTCACCGAGGCACAACTAGCCTGACAGCCATGGACATCACCATCAACGCAAGCTTCCTCCCGCACACCGACCCGGAGGCCTCGCTGGCCTTCTACCGCGACGTCCTCGGCTTCGAAGTCCGCCTCGACGTCGGCCAGGGCACGATGCGCTGGATCACCATCGGCCCCGTCGGTCAGCCCGACACCAGCATCGTGCTGACTCCACCTGCCGTTGACCCCGGCATCACCGAGGAGGAGCGACGCACCGTGACGGAGATGATGGCCAAGGGCACCTATGGCGCTCTGCTGCTGGCCACCAAGGATCTCGACGGTACGTTCGAGCGGGTCCAGGCCGCAGACGTGGAGATCGTCCAGGAACCGACCGAGCAGCCATACGGCATGCGGGACTGCGCGCTCCGGGATCCCGCGGGCAACCTGGTCCGCATCAAGCAGCTGCGCTGAGGCCTTCGTGATGGAAGAGGCGCGCGACCTTGAGACGCGCAAGACGGACAGCCTGGCCATGCTGCAGACCGAGAACATCGACGTGTGGGTCGCGACCGCTTCGGCCGAAGGGGCTCCCTACCTCGTGCCGGTTTCACTGGCCTGGGTCGACGAGTGCCTGGTGATTGCGATTGCCGCTTCGTCGGTCACCGCGCGCAACCTGTCCGAGTCCGGCGAGGCCCGGCTCGGGGTGGGGCCCACGCGCGACGTGGTGATGATCCATGCCACGGTCGAGAAGTCGCTCGACGTCGCAGCGGACGACGAGCTGTGGACGGCGTACACCGCGCAGGCTGACTGGGACCCTCGCCGCGAGGCGGGCTACCAGTTCTTCGTGCTGCGCCCATCCAGGGTGCAGGCCTGGCGCGAGGTCAACGAGATGGCGCGTCGTACGCTCATGCGCGACGGCACCTGGCTGGTGTGAGGGACGAGGGGACACGATGACGACACACGCTGCGGACAGCCACGACCTGATCCGCGTGCAGGGCGCGCGGGAGAACAACCTCAAGGACATCAGTGTCGAGCTACCGAAGCGAAGGCTGACGGTATTCACCGGCGTTTCGGGGTCGGGCAAGAGCTCGCTGGTGTTCAGCACGATCGCCGCGGAGTCGCAACGGATGATCAACGAGACCTACAGCGCGTTCGTGCAGGGCTTCATGCCGACACTGGCTCGGCCCGAGGTCGATCTGATGGACGGCCTGACGACGGCGATCATCGTGGACCAGGAGCGGATGGGCTCCAACCCCCGATCGACGGTCGGCACAGCCACCGACGCCAACGCGATGCTGCGCATCCTGTTCAGCCGACTGGGCAAGCCACACATCGGCTCGGCTCAGGCCTTCTCCTTCAACGTCCCGACGCGGACGGCGAGCGGTGTGATGAGCACCGAGAAGGCCGGCCGCACCGAGAAGAGCGTGGTGCGCAACGTCGTCTACCAGGGCGGCATGTGTCCGCGGTGCGAGGGAATGGGCTCGGTCAGCGACTTCGACCTGACGGCCCTGTACGACGAGACCAAGTCGCTGAGTGAGGGTGCCCTCACCGTGCCGGGCTACAGCATGGACGGCTGGTACGGCCGCATCTTCAGCGGCTTCGGCTTCAACATGGACAAGCCGATCGGAAAGTTCACGAAGAAGGAGCTCGACGACCTTCTGTACAAGGAGCCGACCAAGATCAAGGTCGAGGGCATCAACCTGACCTATGAAGGCGTCATCCCCAAGATCCAGAAGTCGATGCTCTCCAAGGACGTCGAGGCGATGCAGCCGCACATCCGGGCCTTCGTGGAGCGGGTCATCACGTTCCAGACCTGCCCGGAGTGCGGGGGCACCCGACTCAGCAAGGAAGCCCGCTCGTCGAAGATCAAGGGCAAGAACATCGCCGACGTCTGCGCCTTGCAGATCAGCGACCTGGCCGACTGGGTCCGAGAGCTCGACGAGCCGTCCGTGGCTCCGCTGCTCAAGGGTCTCCAGCACCTCCTCGACTCGTTCGCGGAGATCGGGCTCGGCTACCTCTCGCTGGACCGCCCGGCGGGCACGTTGTCCGGGGGAGAGGCGCAGCGCACCAAGATGATCCGCCACCTCGGGTCGGCGCTCACCGACGTCACCTATGTCTTCGACGAGCCGACGATCGGCCTGCACCCGCATGACATCGAGCGGATGAACCAGCTGTTGCTGCAGCTGAGGGACAAGGGCAACACCGTCCTCGTGGTCGAGCACAAGCCGGAGACGATCGCGATCGCCGATCACGTGGTCGACCTCGGCCCCGGAGCCGGTACGGCGGGCGGCACCGTCTGCTTCGAGGGCACCGTGAAGGGCCTGCGGGCGAGCGACACCATCACGGGCCGGCACCTCGACGACCGGGCCACTCTCAAGGACGAGGTTCGAGCCGCGTCGGGCACACTTGCGGTCCGCAAGGCATCGACGCACAACCTCAAGAACGTGAACGTCGACGTCCCGCTCGGAATGCTCTGCGTCGTGACCGGCGTCGCCGGCTCCGGCAAGAGCTCGCTGATCCACGGCTCAATCGCAGGTCGCGACGGCGTGGTGGTCGTCGACCAGGGCGCGATCCGTGGCTCCCGGCGGAGCAACCCGGCGACGTACACCGGGCTCCTCGAGCCGATCCGCAAGGCTTTCGCGAAGGCGAACGGCGTGAAGCCCGCTCTCTTCAGCTCCAACTCCGAGGGCGCGTGTCCGACCTGCAACGGCGCCGGAGTCATCTTCACCGAGCTCGGCATCATGAACACCGTCGAGTCGACCTGCGAGGAGTGCGAGGGGAGACGATTCCAGGAGTCGGTGCTCGAGTACACCTTCGGTGGCCGCAACATCGCCGAGGTGCTCGCGATGTCCGTGACCGAGGCCGAGGAGTTCTTCGGTGGTGGGGAGGCAGCCACACCGGCCGCACACAAGGTCCTCAACCGGCTCGCGGACGTGGGACTTGGTTATGTCAGCCTGGGACAACCGCTCACCACGCTTTCCGGAGGAGAGCGGCAGCGCCTGAAGCTGGCCACGCAGATGGCGGAGAAGGGCGACACCTACATCCTCGACGAGCCGACCACCGGCCTGCACCTGGCGGACGTCGAACAGCTGCTGGGATTGCTGGACCGTCTGGTGGACTCGGGCAAGTCGGTGATCGTCATCGAGCACCACCAGGCCGTGATGGCGCACGCCGACTGGATTATCGACCTCGGGCCTGGCGCTGGCCACGAAGGCGGCCGGGTTGTGTTCGAGGGGACACCCTCAGAACTGGTCAAGGACCGTTCCACGCTGACTGGTCAGCACCTGGCGGAGTACGTCGGAGCCTGAGACGCCGTCGTTTGGTGTAGGGCAGGTGTATGATTGGTGTATGGCCCGCACGAATATCGAGCTCGACGACGCGTTGGTGGACCGAGCCATGCACATGTTCGGTTTGAGCACGAAACGCGACGTCGTCGACCTGGCACTTCGGCGCCTAGTCGGCACGCCCTTGACCGACGACTTCCTGAGCGGCCTTGAGGGAATCGGCTGGGAAGGCGACCTGGAGGCCATGCGGTCAGCCGAGTCCCACGCATGAGGTTGCTGATCGACACGTCAGCGTGGGTCGACTACCTGCGGGGCGCACCGACTCCCACGACAGACGCGGTCAGAAAGCACCTGCTGGCCAAGGACACCGAGGTTGTGACGTGCGAGCCCGTGGCTCTGGAGCTCCTGGCCGGCGCAGGGGACGAGAGTCGCGCACGAAAGCTCGAGACCCTGATGAATGGGCTGGTCAGCCTCAGTCTCGATCCCTGGGCCGACTTCCGCGACGCAGCACGGATTTATCGCACCGCCAGGACGTCAGGCGAAACCATCCGCAGCCTGACCGACTGCCTGATCGCGTCGATCGCGCTGAACCACACCGTGACGGTGCTGCACCGAGACCGGGATTTCGACGTGATCGCCCGGTTCACGGGGCTCAGTGTGGCAACAACAGAAGTTCGCCGATAATGCACATTATGTCAACTACTCGCTGGCAGCGAGGGTGACTCCCAGGGCGACCATCATTCCCCCACCGGTGGCACTGAGCGTGTCTAGCCGATGCGGCTTGCGGGCGAACCAGTCCCGCGCCTTCCCCGCACCGAGCGCCCACAGGCTGTCAGAACAGGCCGCCATGATCCCGAACACGACGCCCAGGACAGCCAGCTGCAGCGCTGGCGAGCCGGACTCGCTGGTGAACTGGGGCAAGAAGGCTGCGAAGAAGACGATCGTCTTGGGGTTCGTGACCCCGACGATGAAACCGGTTCGTACCGCGTGTCCGCGCGCGGCGGACGTCTGACCGGAGTTCTCCAGAGCGATCCGTGCGTCGGCCCGGTGCCGGATGGCCGAGACGCCCAGCCAGACGACGTACGCCGCGCCGACCAGCTTGAGCACGGTGTACGCCGCAGCGCTGGCTGCCACGATCGCGCCCAGACCCAGCGCCACGAAGGCGACCTGAACGACGAGGCCGAGCGCGTTGCCCACGACCGAGAGCAACGCCTCGCGCCGGCCGACAGTGAGCGCCCGACCGATCGTGAACAGAAGGCTCGGCCCCGGCACCTGGATGAACAGGATGGAGGCGATCAGAAAGGCGAGCCACTGG
>DATILB010000320.1:0-7090 GCA_035477015.1 Nocardioidaceae bacterium
GACCGCCATGATCACCGAGATGGCCAGCGTCAGCAGGTTGACTTGCCAGTAGAAGTCCATGTCGACGTACGTGGACGGGAGCAAGAAGACTCCCACCACCAGGACCATCACCGTGAGACCGGCGAGATACGTGGCGGACAAAGCCACCTTGCGACTGGTGGACCACCCCTGGATCTCGATGAACCTCTCGACGAGTGTCATAGTGCGTACGCCTCCACGGGCTTGGTGATCCCCTTCAGCTGCTGGGGTCCCAGCGCCGTGCAGGACACTTCGTCCTTGACCAGCAGGTACGTCGCAAAACTAACCACCGTCGTCCCAGGCTCCGCGATCGCCTGCAGTCGCGCGGCGATGTTGACGTGCTTGCCCAATGCCGCGTACTTCATTCGCGTCGGGGTGCCGAAGTTCCCGATCGTCACCACGCCGGTGTTGATCCCCATCCGCACGGCGAGTGTCTCGGTGATGCCGGCATCCCGCCAGCGCGCGTTAAGCCGGGGCACGGCCTCGTGCATTTCTGCAGCCATCCGTACGGCGTTCAACGCGTGCTCGCGATCGGTCGTTGCCCGCGGCGCGCCGAAGAGGATCAGCAACGCATCTCCCTGAAGCTCGTCCACCGTCCCGTGATGACGATGCGCGATGGCCGTCATCTCCCCGAAGTACTCGTTGAGCACGAGCGCCAGGTCCTCGGGCTCCAGCTCCTCCGCCACGTCCGAGAACCCGACCAGGTCGGAGAAGAACACCGTCAGCTTCCGCCGATGGTGACCGTGGGTGTCTCCCAGATTCCCAGCCAAGATGTCTTGCGCCACCTCCTCCGGCACGTACCTCGCGATCAACCGCTGAGCGGCATCCAGCCGGGCGCTCAGGAGCCGTCCTGCCGCCATCAGGAACAGGGCGACGGTGGTGACGGTCACCATCGTGAGAAGCACGATGAAGGCGACCACGAATGCGTAGCGCGGTGAGCTGACGAGTCGCAGGTCGTCGGTGTCAAGCGCAGTGGCGTACGGGAAAGCGTCGAAGACAGGCAGTAGCACCAGAACCGCGGCCGTCCCAATGAACATCGCGGCACTGATCCGGCCGTGGCGGTCGTCGAAGAACACCATGGCGGTCAAGAGCGAGAGCGGCAGCAGGACGAGTAGACCGGTCGACACCGATCCGAAGCCCCAAACGAAGGCGCCCATCAGCACCGCGAACGGCAACGCCAAGAGGTAGAAGCTCC
The DNA here is from genome assembly GCA_035477015.1 of Nocardioidaceae bacterium. GTDB lineage: Bacteria > Actinomycetota > Actinomycetes > Propionibacteriales > Nocardioidaceae > SSC3. The sequence goes on from DATILB010000320.1 coordinate 1,214, forward strand.
ACCCGCCGTCGAGCCCCCGCCGATCGAGAGCCAAGGCGATCAGGGCGGTCGAGACCGAGTGTCCAACGAACAACAGGAACATCGTGTCCCAGTAGGTGAGGTCAACCCAGGGCAGGGGCGCGAACATCACATGGCCCACTAGGCCGTTGGTGAGGGCCACCACAGCAACAAACGCACTCACCGCGGCGACCCTGCGACTGGTACGCCAGCCCTGGACCTCGATGAACCGCTCGACCAACGACATGCCTGATGGTCTCGGCCACCAGGGCCGGTGTCGAGGCCTGGCTCCGAACCACATAGCGTCCCTGCCGCGAGGTCCGTCGGGGGACGGACCCGGTCAAGGAGGAGATCGAATGAATAGTGCGACCAGAGTCGTGCTGTCCCTGGTGATGACGCTGACCGGCTTGACGGCGACGGTGGCAGTTGCCCCGTCGGCGTTCGCGGCCTGCGTCGTCGCCGAAGTGCACTACACGACCCCGAACAAGGGCCGGAAGGTGTGGATCCCGACCTCGACGTTCTCGGATTGGAAGAAGGGCGGCAAGATCGTCCGCACGGAGTCCGACGGAGAGTCGACGGCGAAAACCACAGGTTCGGTCCATGAGGTCAGCGTCAAAGGCAAGGTCGGTGCCAAGTACGGCCCGATCGGCGCCGAGGTGACGACTGAGTACAACACGACGTGGAGCCAGTCGACTCGGCGTACGACGTCGGTGACTCGCGGTTGGCAGTACCACTTCTACGTTCCGGACGATGCGTTGTATCGAGCGCGGGCGTACAAGCTCGGCTGGGTCTACAAGTACCAACGGATCGTGACCTACATCAATCCGTGCGACAACCTGGTGGAGTGGCGCTACGGCGTCGCGCCGGTCGCGCAGAACAAGGGCACCTACTACTGGGCGCTCGAGAAGTTCACCAAGAAGGGCGACCTTCGGTACGACAACCTCTAGCAGGCACGTTGGGTGCCCGTCTGCGATCAGTGCAGGCGGGCGCCCATCTTCGCGATGAAGGCGAGCACCTCGTCCTCGTCCTTGTCCGGCAGCCCGATCACGATCTCGTCGACGCCGATCGACTCGAGGTGGGCGATCCGCTCCGCATCCGCCCGGCCACCCAGCGCGACGATGTACGGCGATCCGGCGCGACCGGCCTCGGCCCAGTGCTTGTTGAGCAGGGTGACCTGGTCGTCGATGTCGTTCTCGTACGGCGTCGTGATCCACCCGTCCGCGTTGGCGGCCACCCAGCTGAAGGTCTTGTCGGTGCCACCGGCGCCGATGAGCAGCGGCAGGTGCGACTGCGTCGGCTTGGGGTAGGCCCAACTGCCGCCGAAGGAGACGTACTTGCCGTCGTACGACGCGACCTCCTCGGTCCACAGCGCGCGCATCGCCTCCATGTACTCGCGGAGCGCGGTGTAGCGGAACTTCGCGGGGATGCCGTGGTCGGCGAGCTCGTCGGTGTTCCACCCGAAGCCGGCGCCGAGGGTGACACGTCCGCCGGACAGGAAGTCCAACGAGGCGATCGTCTTGGCGAGTGTGATCGGGTCCGACTCGACCGGCAGGGCGACCGCAGTGGCGAGGCGGATGCGCGAGGTCACAGCGGCAGCCATGCCGAGCGCGACCCAGGGGTCGAGGGTGCGCAGGTACCGGTCGTCGGGCAGGTCCGCACCGCCCGTGAGCGGGTGCGCCGCGTCACGACGTACGGGGATGTGGGTGTGCTCGGGCACGTAGAACGAGTGGAAGCCGGCTTCCTCCGCCGCCTTCGCGCAGACGGCCGGCGCAATGCCGCGGTCGCTGGTGAAAAGCACGATGCCGAACTTCACGGATCCTCCAGGCAAATTAGAACGTGTTCTAGTAGAGGATAAGCCCATGGCGCAGCTGACGGCTAGGGAGCCCGGACGGATGGCGTCGAGGCGTACCCGCAACGGCCGATGAGCACTACGCTCGCAGCCATGCGGATCCTTACTCGGGCAACAGCCGCCGCTGTGACGGTGGGAAGCATGGCTCTGAGCGGCGTGGCAGTCGCGGCCCCTGGCCAGCTCGACCCGACCTTCAGCGGCGACGGGCGAGTGCCCATTGCCGGCATGAGCGTGGCGTCCGATGTCGCGATCGACGGCAAGGGACGCGTCCTGGTGCTCGGCCGGGTCGGCGACAGCGCGCGCGTCGTCAGGCTCACCCCCAAGGGCGCGTTCGACAAGTCGTTCGGCACCAACGGTGTGGTCACCGGCGCGCTCGGCACGCAGGTCACCGTCGACTCCGCCAACCGCGTGTATGTCTCTCTGGAGAGCAACAACGGGCCCGCGCGCGTCGTACGACTCCTCACGGCTGGGTCGGCCGACCCGAGCTGGGGCGGCAAGGACGGTGATCCACCCGGACTGGCCGAGGTCGACGCGGCCAACGGAAACCCGCAGATCGCCAGCGATCTGGCAGTGGACGGCAACGGCCGACTGGTCATGACGATCAGCAGCTCGGGTGCCGACACCGACTTCCTCGTCGCACGTCTCGACACCGATGGCGACGAGGACGACACCTTCGACGGAAACGGCGTGCAGGGCACCGACTTCGGCCTGGTCGACGCTGCGCGCGCAGTGGCCATCGGACCGAACAACATGGTCGTGGTGGCCGGGCGGACGGAGGTCGCCGGTGAGCAGCGCGGTGCGATCAGCGTCTTCACCAACACGGGCGCCGACGCCACCGCGTTCACTGGCGACGGGTTCGAGACCTTCTCGAACCTCCCTGACTTCAGCGACGTCGCGATCGGTCCCCGCGGGAGCTACCTGGTCAACGGAGCCGCCGATGACACGACGCTGGCCGCGATCAAGCCGTCCGGCCAGCTCGACACGCGGTTCAGCGTCGATGGCCGCATCGATCTCCCTGAGGTGCCCTTCTGCCTTCTCTGCCGATCCTCGGTGAGCTACGACGCTGCGCGGGCAAGGATCTACTGGAGCTATCCCTACGTCCCCGGGGGCCAGACCATCAGCCGGCTGAAGCCGAACGGCACCTTCGACAAGACCCTCACCTTGCGCAATCCCGCAGGGTCCCTGGATGGCAACTCCGTGGCGATCGACCCTCGCAGCGGCAGGCTTGTCGGTGTGGCGGTGTCCAACTCGACCGCCGTGGTGCGCTTCGAGACATGGGCGCGCTGTGCCGGCAAGGTCCCGACGCTCGTCGGCGGGCCAGGCAGTAACACCTTGCGTGGCACGCCCAAGAGTGACGTAATCGTGGGCGGCGCTGGCCGCGACAAGCTCGTCGGCCGTGCTGGCAAGGACCAGCTCTGCGGCGGGTCCGGAAGAGACTGGCTCATCGGTGGCCCAGGCAAGGACACGCTGCTCGGTGGGCCGGGAGTGGACAGGCTGATCCAGTAGCTAGGGCGTGTCTCCTACGGCCTACAGCATCTGGCGGGCGAGGTCGATCGACCAGGCGAGGTGGTCGGTGACCACCGACTCGAACCACACGGCGTCGTTGCCGCGCAGTGCCGCGATGATCCGGTCGTGCTCGGCGATCGCCTCGTCCATCCGGTCGACGCGTCCCCGCATCATCACCGACGTGAAGAGCGTCTGCCGCTCCCGCAGCATCCGGTAGACGGCGCTGAGTACGGCGTTTCCGGCGGCATCGACGATGGCCTCATGGAACTCGCGGTCGGACGCCGTGAAACCGGCGGTGTCGTGCTCGCGACGGTTGCGCTTCATCCGCTCGTGCACCGCTTCGATGACGGGGAGAAGCTCCAGTCGGTGCGCGAATGACTTCGCCGCGGTGTGCATCTCGACCAGCCAGCGCGCGTCGAGCACGTCGTCGACGTCCTGCCCGGAGTACGTCGCGACGAGTGCACCCCGCTTCGGAAGCAGGGTGAGCAGGCCCTCGACCTCGAGCCGGAGGAGCGCCTCGCGGACCGGCGTACGACTGACGCCGACCTCTTCGGCGAGCGCTCCCTCGGTCAGTAGCTGACCGCCGGCGTACACCGAGTTGAGGATCGCCCATTTGATGAAGTCGTACGCCTTCTGCGCCGCCGATCCGGGGTGGGGTTCCGTCGTGTAGCGCATGTTGCATCTATCGTAGGCCCGCGCAAAGGCGTCGTAACCAAAACGAAGGTCGGCTCGTTCAAAAAGCAGGACCCCGCCGCCGTCGAGCTGTACTCGCCGCCGCACATCGCGGCTGCCGCTGCTGCAACGGTGCCCCAGGTGCAAACCTAGGGCGGCGCCGTATGAAGGCTCGACAGCGGCGGGGTCCTCTCCACTCTCCGAACACCTCCGGCAGGATGACCCGCATGCGCACCTACGTCGTCACCGGCTCCGAGTCCGGGATCGGCCAAGCCCTCAGCTCGCTGCTTGTCAACCGTGGCCATCGCGTCATCGGGGTGGACCGGGCGGACTCGGCCGACGTCGTCGGGGACCTGGCAACGCCCGAAGGGCGCGCGGCCGCGGTCGCGGGAGTCACCGCGTTGACCGAGCGGATCGACGGCGTCGTGCCGTGCGCGGGCCTCGGCGGCTTCACCGGCGTCGACAGCGGGTTGGTCGTCTCGGTCAACTACTTCGGCGCGATCGCGATGGTCGAGGGACTTCGGTCGCTGATGGACGACGGTGGCTCGGTCGTGTTCCTGTCGTCCAACTCCGTCACATGCCAGCCGGGTTGGCCCACCGAGCTGGCCGATGTCTGCCTCAAGGGCGACGAGGAGGATGCCGTCACCATGGCCGGCACTTTCGAAGCGGTCATGGTGTACCCCGCCACCAAGGCTGCGGTCGCCTGGTGGGCTCGAGCCAACGCGGGAGAGTACGCCGCCGAAGGCATCCGCCTGAACTCTGTCGCGCCGGGACTGATCGCGACCGCGATGACCGAGGAGCTCCGCGCGGATCCGGTGCTCGGCGTCTTCGCCGACGCATACCCGTCCGCGCTAGGGCGCCCCGGTCGCGCCGAGGAGGTAGCCGAGGCGATCGCCTTCCTGCTCTCCGACGCATCGTCGTTGTGCGTCGGGAGCATCCTGGTCGTCGACGGCGGCACCGACGTACTCCTCAATCCTCGCTAGTAGAGGAGGGCTGTGGCCGGGTCCTCCATGATCGCGGCGACATCGGCGAGGAACTGCGAACCGAGCGCCCCGTCGATGAATCGGTGGTCGAAGGACAGCGCCAGCGTCGTGATGTCACGCGGCACGATCTGGTCGTCGACCACCCACGGCTGCTTGCGCACCGCGCCGAAGCAGATGATCGCGGACTCGCCCGGGTTGATGATCGGAGTACCGGCGTCGACGCCGAAGACGCCGACGTTGGTGATCGTGAACGTGCCGCCGGCCATCTCGGCCGGCTGCGTCTTGCCGTCGCGAGCGGTCGCGGTGAGCTCACCGAGTGCCTGCGCAAGCTCCATCAGGGACATCGCCTGCGCGCCCTTGACGTTGGGCACGACCAGGCCGCGTGGAGTGGCCGCAGCGATGCCGAGGTTGACCGCGCTCTTGAAGACGATCTCCTGGGCCTGCTCGTCCCACCACGCGTTGATCTCCGGCGTACGGCGCATCGCCAGGCAGACTGCGCGCGCGAGCACGAGCATCGGCGAGACCTTGACGTGCTTGAACTCGCGGTGCTTCTTGAGCCGCTCGACGAGCTCCATCGTGCGCGTGACGTCGACGGTGATCCACTCGGTGACGTGGGGCAGCGTGAAGGCGGAGTCCACCATCGCCTGGCCCATCATCTTGCGGACGCCCTTGATGGGCTCGCGACGGTCGGCTGCCTTGGTCTCGACAGGCGCTCGCTCCGCTCGCTGCTCGACCACCGATGTCGCACCTTCGACATCGGCGCGAGTCACGGTCCCAGAAGGACCGGTCGGCGTCACCGACCGCAGGTCGATGCCCAGCTGCTTGGCGAGGTAGCGGACCGGGGGCTTGGCGAGGACTCGCGTCTCCACC
>DATILB010000321.1:0-13497 GCA_035477015.1 Nocardioidaceae bacterium
GCTCGCCGTTCGCCGATCCACTGTTGCGGTCGGAGGTCGAGGCCGGGAATGTCGAGTGCGATGGCACGCAACACCGACTCGAACGGGTTGTCTGCTCGCCCATCGGCGGCTCGAGCAACCCGCAGGCATCGAGCCCGGTACCGGGACGGGGCGACCGAAGCGGCCTCGAGCAGCTCCGCGCGCGTCACGTCGCCCGATCGGAGAGCCGAGTCAGCAATGGTCAGGGCCTCGTCGAAGGGCAGCCGAGCCGCGCAGTCGAGCACGGTGCGGGTCGGGGAGGTAGCGGTTCGTAGACGCTCATCTGCGGGGAGATCGAGGTACAGGACCCGGACGCCTTGTCGTTGGGCGGGCGCGACGTTGCGGTTCCGTGGCACGGCCACTGCCGGCTCACTCGGCTGGTGCTTGAGCTTCCACCCGTGGTGCGCTGCTGCGCTGTCGAGGCAGAGCACGCCGTGGAGGCGTGCGGCGGCCCGCCTGGCGGCGTCCCCGCCGTCGAGCGCGTAGCGCCCGTGTCCGTCCTTGACGATGCGACCTTGGGCAAGTGCGCGGCGCAGGCGGGCTCGCGTGGTGAGCCGGGTGAGTGTCGCGGCGTCGGCAACACCGCCGAGTCGCTCCAACACCTGCTCGACCCGCATGCCCCAAACCTGGCGCAAGGGCGAGGGTCGGCGCTGTCCTCATCCACAGGGACCCGATGAACGGGCACTTGAGGTCTCGGGACGCGGGCTTCGCGCTCAAACCAGCCGAGGGGTCGCCCAAGTGCCCGTTCAAATGGCTCCCGAACGTCACGATCTTGTGAAAGTACTTCCGAAATGTGCGGTTGGCGGAGTAAAAAGTAACTGCGGACCGCCCCGTAGTCGGACTCGATCGCTTGCCTTGGAGGGAGAGCACAGAGTCCGCAGGGGAGGGAGAGAAGAGGGGTCGCTTCGGCACCGGAGCGGCCCCTCGTCTCCCCTTCCGGGCTTCGCCCGCTTTGGGAGGCGAGGTGCCGCCGTTTCCGCGCCTTTGGTTCTGGGCTTCCTCTTGTTGCTCGGTCGGCGTTGCCGCGGTGCGGTTCCCTCTTGGCTGGCTTGGAATTTTCGCTTTGCCGACTTCGTCGGCTTGGCCGATCGCTCGGTCTCGGCGAGGGTTCTCGTGGCCCGAGCGCCTTCCCTGCTGGCTTCGCTAGCGCAGCTTGAAGTCTTGCCAGGTCTGGCCGCCGTCGGTGCTGGCTTTGCCCTCTTGGCCGTAGACGATGAGTAGGCCGTCTTTCGTTGCCACCACGTCCGGCTGGGCTTCGGCGTACGGCGCTGCGCCGTCGACTGGACGTAGATCTGTCCAGTCGTTGCCGTTGCTGACGTGGAGCCCGATGGGGCGTGCGTGCTCGCCGCCGGGCTCGTCGTCGCTCCAGCCCTCGATGTTGAGGAGCAGTCGACCGTCCGGGAGGACGCCGGCGTTCTGGCCGTAGGCCATTGGGTCGTCGAACAGTCGGAGGCGCTCGAAGGTCTGACCGCCGTCGGTGCTGCGGTGGACGAACCCCAAGGGAAAGAGCGTGGCCCCGTCGCCGCCTTCGAGTACGGCGATGGGCTCGCTCTCGCGGGACGCGGCGAAGACGAGCAGTCCGGGGTCGTTGTCGAGCGGCGTGCTACTCCAGGTCGCACCGCTGTTGTCCGACCATGTGTACGACCCTTCGCCGAGGGTCTCGCCGGCCAGCCGGCCCCCGGGGCTCAGACGCAGGATCCTCAGGTTCTCCGGCACGGTGACCGGATGCCCGCGGCCGGTCGTTGGGTCTGCCGCGACCCAGCGCAGGACGCCGCTGCCGTAGGAGACAATCACTTCTCCGGGCAGCTCGGGCGGGCCCGGTTCGGACTGGAGTCCGGTCACCTCGACGATGTGTCCGTCCGGGTGCAGCAGGAGCGGCGGGCCCAGTCGGCCTTGAAGCGCGAACACCCCGCCGCCGACGTACAACGGGAACGCGTTGGCGACGAGGGTCGAGCGGGTTCGGAATCCGTCGTCCGTGACGGCGACCGCCTCACGGTGTCGCCGGCAACGGTCGTCCAGGCACAGCCGCCAGACGACGGCACGGATCCTGGGGTCCTCGGGAGCGATGACGATGGACGCGGCGCGCGATCGGGGATCGTCAACGATCTGTTCGGCAGTGAGGTTCACCGGCATTGAGGGCGTGGTCGGCGTCGGGGTTGTCGGTGTCACCGGGGTAGCACCGCGGTCCTCGCGCACGAATTGGGTCGCAGTGGCCGCGATGACGACCACAATGGCTGCGGCCACCACAGCGGTGCCCGTGCTCCGCACGCGTCGCTGTCGCGTGCCGCGTCGCTCCAGTGGCGAGAAGTCGGGAACGCGCGCAGCGTCGGCAGCGGCTGCGGCGATGTCGCTGCGGAGCAGCTGGTCGAGGTCAGCCACGACGAGCCTCCTCGGGGTTGTTGTCGTTGAGCAGCAGAGCGAGCGCCTGGCGCCCGCGAGACAGCCGGGCCTTGACCGTGCCGACGGGTGCACCCGTGGCGGCAGCCACCTCATGCACGGGAAGGTCGGCCAGGTAGTGCAGCGCGATCGCCTCTCGCTGTGCGGCCGGGAGCTGGCGCAGCGCGGTGACGAGGGCCAGCCGGTCGTCACCGATCTCGGGGTGGCGCACCTCAGTCCGCTCGAGGCGGGATCCGAGCAGCCGCCGGCGGTGCCGCGTCCGGCTCACGTTGACGGCGACCGTGCGCAACCAGGCCTCGGGGTTGTCGGTCTGCTCGAACCGCCGGCGGTGCTGCACGGCACGCGCGAACGCCTCGGCAACGACCTCTTCAGCCTCGGTGAGGTCGCCGCAGACGGCGTACAGCTGCCCGACGAGTCGTCGGTACGACGCCTCGAAGGCCTCGTGGACGGCGTCGGTGTCGGTCACACCCTTACGACCGTCGAGGCGACCGAAAGGTTGCGTGCTACTTGATCTCGCAGAGAACGGCGCCCGACGTGACCGTGGCGCCGACCTCAGCGTCCAGACCCGTGATGGTGCCGGCCTTGTGCGCCTTCAGCGGCTGCTCCATCTTCATGGCCTCGAGTACGACGATGACGTCGCCCTCCTCGACCGAGGCGCCCTCTTCGACGGCGACCTTCACGATGGTGCCCTGCATGGGCGACGTCACGGCGTCTCCCGACGCGGCCGCACCCGCCTTCTTGCCGGCGGCCCGCTTCGGCTTCTTCGCCGCGGAGACGCCACCGCCTCCGCCGAGCGAGATGCCGCCGGGCAGGACGACCTCGAGCCGCTTCCCGCCGACCTCGACGGTGATCGACTGGCGCTCGTTCTCCTCGGGGGCTTCGCCAGGCTCCCCGCCGTACGGCTGGATCTGGTTGTCGAAGTCGGTCTCGATCCACGTGGTGTAGATGTCGAACTTCTCGCCGTCACCGATGAACGCCGGGTCGTCGACCACCGTGCGGTGGAACGGGATGACGGTCGGCATGCCGTCGACTCGGAACTCGTCCAGCGCGCGACGTGAACGCTCGAGCGCCTGGGTGCGGTCGCGGCCGGTGACGATCAGCTTGGCGATGAGGGAGTCGAACGAGCCTGGGATGGTCTCGCCCTTCTCGTAGCCGCCATCGACGCGCACGCCCGGACCCTGCGGGGGAGCCCACTCGGTGAGGGTGCCGGGGGCAGGCATGAAGTTGCGGCCGCCGTCCTCGGCGTTGATGCGGTACTCGATCGAGTGGCCGATGACCTCGGGGTCGCCGTAGCCGAGCTCCTCGCCCGCGGCGATGCGGAACATCTCGCGCACCAGGTCGATGCCGGTGACCTCCTCGGAGACGCAGTGCTCGACCTGGAGCCGGGTGTTGACCTCGAGGAAGGAGATCGTGCCGTCACGGCCCACGAGGAACTCGCACGTGCCTGCGCCGACGTACCCGGCCTCCTTGAGGATCGCCTTGGAGGATTCGTAGAGGCGCTTGTTCTGCTCGTCGGTGAGGAACGGCGCGGGCGCCTCCTCGACGAGCTTCTGGTGACGACGCTGCAGGGAACAGTCGCGGGTCGAGACGACCACGACGTTGCCGTGCTGGTCGGCCAGGCACTGGGTCTCGACATGCCGGGGGCGGTCGAGGAACTTCTCCACGAGGCACTCGCCGCGACCGAACGCGGTGACGGCCTCACGAACAGCCGACTCGAAGAGCTCGGGGATCTCCTCGATGGTGTGCGCGACCTTCAGGCCACGCCCGCCACCACCGAAGACCGCCTTGATCGCGACCGGCAGGCCGTTGGCCTTGGCGAACTCGATGATCTCGTCGGCATCCTTGACCGGGTCCTTGGTGCCGGGCGCGAGCGGGGCGTCGGCCTTCTGCGCGATGTGCTTGGCCTTGGCCTTGTCGCCGAGGTTGTCGATGGCTTCGGGCGAGGGGCCGATCCAGATCAGTCCGGCGTCGAGGACGGCCTGGGCGAAGACCGCGTTCTCGGCGAGGAAGCCGTAGCCGGGGTGAACCGAGTCCGCACCGGTTTTCTTCGCGACATCGAGGATCTTCTCGATCGAGAGGTAGGACTCGGCGGGAGTCGCGCCACCCAGGGCGTGTGCCTCGTCGGCGAGGCGGACGAACATCGCGTCCCGGTCCGGGTCGGCGTACACCGCGACGCTGCCGATGCCGGCGTCCTTGCAGGCGCGAATGACGCGTACGGCGATTTCGCCGCGGTTCGCGACAAGCACCTTCTGCAAAGGCTTGATTTCAGGCACGCCGAACTCCTCGGTAGTCCAAACAAATCCTTGTGGAGTCTAGAGCCCTGAGGCGCTGCCGGGACGCCGAGGTCTGGGGTCTGGACGTTACTCGCGAGTCACTCCATGACGAGGTCACGGCGGCGGAACCCGGTCGCCCCGGCCGCGATCAGGAGGGCGGCTACGGCCGCGATCGCGAGCAGCGGCAGGGCGTCCAGCTCGACGCTGGGGACCAGTGGCGTCTGCTCGAAGGGCGAGAAGTCAGCGAGCCAGTCCGGCAGTGACAGGAGGTCGCCCATCCAACCGATGACGAAGCAGGCGACGACGCCCGCCCACGCGAAGCCGGCGGCTCGGGGGAGCCAGCCGAAGAGGGCGAAGGCGACTCCTCCCAGCACGAGCGCCGCGGGTACATAGGTGAGCTGCGCGAGCGTGAGCGAGATCACCTGGCTGGGGTCCGAGCTCAACAACGCCCAGGCCGTGCCGGCAGCGGCGCCTCCGACGCCCAGCACCGCCACGGTGCCGGTCACGGTGACTGCGAGCCACGACAGTGTCCAGTGCCAGCGGGAGACCGGAGTCGCGAGCAGCTGCTCCGCCCGGGTCTCGGCCTCCTCGGTCCGGAGGCGCAGCACGGAGGAGACGGTGAAGCCGGTCGCCACGAGTGCGGTGAAGAGCAGCACGATGCCGAAGTAAGCATCGGTGATCGTGACGTCGCCGGCGGCCTGCTCGAAGTACTTCTTGAGCTCCGGGTTCTCCTCGACCATGTTCTGCACGTCCCGGCCGAACGATCCGTACACCGCTCCCAGGGCTCCGATGCCGACCGCCCAGCCGATCAGCGCACCCCGCTGCATCCGCGCCGCAAGGCCGAGCGGGCTGCCGAGCCACCGCGACCCCTCGGGCGAGCCGGGACGAGACGCGATCAGCCCACTGCCGATGTCGCGACGCGTCGTCAGCCAGCCTGCGAAGGCCGTCGTCGCCGCGCAGAAGCAGAGCGCGAGGGTCAGCGGCCACCACCGGTTCTCGCCGAAGGCGTGGACCCCCTGCACCCACCCGATGGGCGACAGCCAGGTCACGAAGCTGTCGTTGACGTCGCCCACCGCTCGGAGCCCGTAGAGAACGCCCAGCATGGTCAGGGACAGCCCCACAGCGCCGCGGTTGTGCTCGGCCACCTGCGCGGCGACCAGGGCGATCGTGGTGAAGATGAGCCCGAGGGTCGCCGTCGCCGTGCCGAAGAGCACGGAGCCTCCCACGGGAAGCCCTACCCCGATCATCGTCGCCGCGAGCCCGGCTCCTGTGAGGGCAGAGGCTGCGGCCATCACCAGGCCGATGGCCGCGACGTCGGCGTTCCTGCCGAGCACCCCGGCGCGAAGCAGCTCGGTGCGGCCGGCCTCCTCGTCCGCGCGGGTGTGCCGCAAGGTGAGGAAGATCGTCATCAGGCTGATGCCGATGATCGAGACCTGGCTGACCTCGAACACCGTGATGCCGCCCAAGGTGTCGAGCGCTGTCGGAGGGCCGCTCAGTGCGATGGCCGCGCCGCTGCTCCCGGTCGTGCGCTCGTACGCCAGGCGCTCCGCCGGAGTGTCGTAGAGCCCCTGGACGGCTGCGGCGGAGACGCCCATGAGCCCGGTGAGCGACGCGAGCCAGACTGGGAGGCGTACCCGGTCACGCCGCAGCACGAGCCGGACGATCGTCGTGGTGCCGGTGAAGCGGCTCATCCCGCGTCGACCTGCTCGCCGTACTGGCGCAGGAAGAGCTCCTCCAGTGTCGGGGGGTGGCTGACCAGCGACTTGATCCCGAGCCGAGACAGATGCGCGATCGCGCCGTCGAGGTGGTCACTGTCCACGTCGAAGCGGATGTGGCCGTTTGTCCGCTGCACTCCCGTCACGCCGGGCAGGCTTGCCAGGTCGTCCGCGGGTCGGCTGGTCTCGGCAGTGACCGTCGTACGGGTGAGGTGGCGCAACTCGTCCAGCGACCCGCTCTGGACGGTGCGGCCGGACCGGATGATGCTGACCCGGTCGCAGAGCGCTTCCACCTCGGCCAGGATGTGGCTGGACAGCAGGACCGTGCGGCCCTCGTGCCGCACCTCGCGCACACACTCCTGGAAGGTCTCCTCCATGAGCGGGTCGAGGCCCGAGGTCGGCTCGTCGAGTATCAAGAGCTCCGCGTGCGATGCGAGCGCCGCCACCAGGGCCACCTTCTGCCGGTTGCCCTTCGAGTACGACCGGGACTTCTTGCTCGGGTCGAGCTCGAAGCGGTCCAGCAGCTCGGCGCGCCTGGTCGGGTCGAGGTCCCCCCGGAGCTTGCCCAGCACGTCGATGACCTCGCCGCCGGTCAGCTGGGGCCAGAGGTTCACCTCGCCGGGCACGTAGGCGATGCGGCGATGCAGCGTGGTCGCGTCGCGCCACGGGTCTCCTCCGAGGAGCCGCGCCGTCCCTCCGTTGATGCGCAGCAGCCCGAGCAGCACGCGAATGGTCGTCGACTTGCCGGAGCCGTTGGGGCCGAGGAAGCCGTGGACCTCGCCCTGTCGCACGGACAGGTCGAGCCCATCGAGCGCACGGGTGGCTCCGAAGTCCTTGACCAGCCCCGTGACCTCGATGGCGAGGTCGTCGGTGGACGGTCGGGCAGCGGGGGCGACTGTCATGGCTTCACTCTCGCGGATCACTGTCACACCAACCAGCGTCGCGTCCCGGGCGTCAGCGAACCACTTCCGTTGGTCCTCTCATGGGGGACCCTGGTCCTCAAAGGACGGCGTCGAGCTCCACCTCGATCACCCAGCGCTCGTCGAGGAGGTGCGCGATCACCATCGTCGACGCCGGCCTGATCTCACCGAAGATCTCGCCGTGCGCCTGGCTCACGGGGTCGAGCACGTCCTTCGACGCGAGGAACTGCCGGGTGCGGACGACGTGCTCCGGCTTGCCGCCGGCCTGGGCCAGTGCTCCGAGCGCGATCTCCCAGACCCGACGGGCCTGCGCCAAGGGGTCGGGGTCCACGTGGCCGTCCGGCCACACCGGGGCAGTCCCGGACACGAAGACCTGGTTGCCGACGCGGACGGCGCGGCTGAAGCCGATGGTGGGCTCGTAGGGGGAGCCGGAGGAGATGAGCTGGCGATCGGTCATGGCCGCGATTCTGGCAGCAGACAACAGTCCGCCCGCCCCTGGGAGGAGGGGCGGGCGGACTGGTTGGCTCACTTCGCGTCGAACCAGGCCTGGAGCAGGACGCCGCAGGGGCCGCCCGTCATGTCCGAGTTGACCAGCAGGGTGGCCTCGGTGCCGTCGTCCATGGTCATGGCGCAGGTGTGCAGCTCGCGGCCGGTCGAGTTGTCCATCAGGTCGCCGCCGTGCCAGTACGCGCCCGGCGAACGCGAGTCGTCCGCCACGCCATCGGCGGGACCGCTCTCGCCGCCGTCGCCGCCGTTGGAGTTCTCGTTCCAACCGGCACGCAGGTCGTCCATGGTGTCGAGGTCGGCCTGGTTGATGATCGTGCCGTGGCGCAGGTGCGCGAGGTACTGCAGCAGCTGAACCGACGAGAGTGCGATGCCCCGAGCGCCGGCGCACTCGCCGGAGCTCGTGGTGAAGATGTCGCCGTTGTCGTCCTGGTCGGCGTTGATCTTGTACGAGCGCACCAGCCCTTGGTTAGCCGAGGTGATGCAGCCCACGCCGTACAGGCCGGCCGGCTCGAAGATGTGCTTGCGCATGAAGTCGAGCGTGTACGACGTGTGGTTCGCCGCGGTCACGGGGACCTTGGTCTGGACCTCGTAGGTGTCGATGACGACGCCCTTCCAGTTCTCGACCTCGATGATCTCGGTGACGTACTTCGCGCCACCGGTCTGGTCCCAGAGGACGGCGTTGATCATTCGCAGGAGGGCGAAGTTCGCGTTCTTGTACTGGCGCTGCGAACCTGGCACCACCCCGGCGGGGTTCTCCGCGATGATCTGCATGCTCGCCCAGCTGTTGCTCGGCGGGCGGTCATCCTCGGGCATCGCGTTGACGGCCTGGTTGATGCCCGACGTGTGAGTCAGCAGGTGACGGAACCGCAGGTTGGTGAAGCCCGGGCCGAGGTCCCAGCTGGCCGGCAGGTAGGGCCAGATCTTGGACTCGACGGTGAGGCCCTTGCGGCGCAGCAGCTTCATGGTGGCGACGGCCGTGATGTTCTTGGTGACGCTGGCCAGCTCCATGCGCATGGTCGGCAGCATGGCGATCCTGTCGCCGTCGTTGTCGGCCTCGGACACGGCGGTGCCGCGCTTGTCAGTGATCTTGAGCTGGCCGTTCTGGGCGATCGCCAGCTGCCAGCCGAACGCGCCGCGGCTGGCCATCGAGTCGATGACGTTCTGGCGCATCTCGCTGACGCTGGCCTGCGTGTTCACCAGGTCGAAGTCGGCATGCGCGGGGGTCACGGTGAGCGTCGAGACGCTCAGTGCGGCGACGGCGGCGGTGGCGGCGAGGGTGGCGGTACGGGTGAGGTTCATGGTTGCTCCTTCATCGGGTCGTTGATGAAAGGAGCAGCCGGCGGGGGAAATCCCAACAGAAACTTTCGAAGAAATTTTCGGGCGGTCACATGCCGGCCAGCAGGCTCCGCATCCGGGCGATCTCTACCCGCTGGTCGGCGTCGATGTGCTGGACGAGCTGGAAGAGTCCCGGCTCCTGCCCGCCGCCGCCGTCGTGCAGACCCTGGACCATGAGCAGCGCACCTTCGTGGTGGCGGATCATGAACTGCAGGAACAGCCGCTCGAACCGCTCTCCCCGGGACGACTCGAGCCTGGCCAGCTCAGCGTCCGAGAGCATGCCCGGCATCGCGGACGGGTCATGGTCGTGATGGCTGCCAGGGAGCTCCTCGTCACGGCTCGCCAGCCACTCCTCGAGCTGCCCGATCTCGTCGCGCTGGCCGATCGCCATCCGCTCGGCGAGGAGGGGCAACCCGTGACCGGCGCCGTTCGGGACCAACGCGATCATGACCAGCGCCTGCTGGTGGTGGGGGATCATGTTCTGCGCGAACGCGACGTCAGCCGGGGTGTGAGGCGACGTCTGGTCCAGCTCGTCCACCTCATCGGGCGACAGGGTTCGGTTGCTCCCGCTCGGGCCGCCGAGCTGCACCACGGGGGCGTCGGCATCCCCGTCGTCACCGCTGCAACCGCTCAGCAGCAGCGCGACGCTGGCAAGCACCGCGACGGTCTTCACGACCCTCCCCGAAACAGGTGTCTAGTTAGGTATAGCGCCTTACTGATCCCCAAGGTTAGGTTTTTCGCAAGGTCCACACAACGGGCGTAAGGAGGCCGTCACCATGCGGCGCAGGTTCTCGGGTTCTGCACGTGCTGGAATGGCCATCGGAGCGGCGGGACTCCTCGTCATGGGGCTGGTGCCCGCGGCGCTGTCCGCGGACGACCCGCGCGTCGGTCTCGCTGACGGTTACTTCCCGTGGGCACAGGCAGCGAGCAACATCGAACTGCTCGACAACGACCCGCGTGTCGCCCCGTTCGACGCCGCACCCGGCGTCTTCGGCTTCGTCAACTCCGACCTCGCGTTCACGGGTGACAACGCGATCGTCGGGAGCTTCAACGGCTTCCAGGTCTACGACCTGTCCGACCCGACCGACCCCGAGCTGCGCGCAGCGTTCGTGTGCCCTGGAGGTCAGGGCGACCCGTCGGTGTACGGCGACCTGCTCTTCATCTCCGTCGAGGAGAGTCGCGGACGTGTCGACTGCGGTACGCAGGGCACCGGGCCCGCAGGCACGCCCAACCCGGAACGCTTCAGAGGCATCCGCATCTTCGACATCAGCGACATCAACAACCCGGTGCAGCTGCCCGGCGTGCAGACCTGTCGCGGCTCGCACACGCACACCGTCGTCAGCGACCCGAGCGACCCGGAGAACATCTACCTCTACAACTCGGGTACGTCGGGCGTGCGATCCGCCGATGAGCTGGCCGGTTGTCAGAACGCAACGCTGACGACCGACCCGGTCACGACCGGCAACCCGACGCAGTGGCGGATCGACGTCATCAAGGTCCCCCTCGCAGCACCCGAGACCGCTGCGATCGTCAGCCAGCCGCGGATCTTCACCGACCCCGACACGGGTGCGTTCAACGGACTGCAGAACACCCAGGCCGGCACCCTGCACCCCAGCGGCACGGCGTACAGCCCATTGCCCAACACCAACACCTGTCACGACATCACGGCGTATCCGGAGATCGGGCTCGCGGCAGGTGCCTGCCAGGGCAACGGCGTGCTCCTCGACATCAGCGACCCGGCGAACCCCGTCCGCCTTGACGCTGTGTCCGACCCGAACTTCTCGTACTGGCACTCGGCGACCTTCAACAACGACGGCACCAAGGTCATCTTCACCGACGAGTGGGGCGGAGGTACGTCGGCTAGGTGCCGCTCCACCGACCAGCCGCAGTGGGGCGCCGACTCGCTGTTCGACATCGTCGGCGGTCAGCTGGAGTACCGCAGCTACTACAAGATGCCGGCCGTGCAGACGACGCGTGAGAACTGCGTCGCGCACAACTCCTCGATCGTGCCGGTTCCCGGACGCGACATCCTGGTGCAGGCCTGGTACCAGGGCGGTCTATCGGTGATCGACTTCAGCGACACCGCGAACCCACAAGAGATCGCGTTCTTCGACCGCGGCCCGATCAACACGCCCAACGCGACGGGCCTGAACCTCGGTGGCCTCTGGTCGACGTACTGGTACAACGGCCTCGTCTACGGCACGGAGATCGCCCGCGGCTTCGACACGTTCGGACTGACACCGAGCGGGATGATGTCCGGCAACGAGATCGACGCTGCCAGCGAGGTCGAGCAGTCGATCTTCAACTCCCAGCACCAGACTCGGATCACCTGGGCGCCCAGCTTCAACGTTGCGGGCTCGTACTTCGACCAGGCAGTCCGGTCCGGCGCCCTTGCAGGAGCGACGCGCGACAAGGTCGGCAAGTCGCTGGCCAAGGCCGAGAAACTGGTAAGCCAGGGCCAGCCCGCGTCGGCGGTCGACCTGCTCACCACGGCGATCCGGCAGCTGGGCACGACGGGCGACCAAGGGGAGCTCAGGCAGGCACTGGTGGACCTTCGCGCCACGCTCAGCTGAGCTTCTCCAGGTCCTCGCGGCAGCGGGCCTTCACGACCTCGAGCTCCGCGATGGTGTCGTCGATGTCCCGGCGCTGCTGCTCGAGCTGAGCACGTCGTACGTCGCACTGCTCCATCAGGAACTCCAGCTGGCCGCGCTCGCCGGGCTGCTCGTCGTACATGTTGACGATGACGCTGATCTCGTCCAAGGAGAAGCCGAGCCGCTTCCCGCGCAGGATCAGTGCGAGCCGGATCCGGTCCCGCTGGTGGTAGAGGCGTGTGGTCCCTCGTCGCTCAGGTGCGAGCAGGCCGAGGTCCTCGTAGTGTCGAAGGGTGCGCAGCGTGACGCCGTACTCCCTGGAGAGCTGGGAGATGGACCAGGTCATGCACACAGTCTTGCTTGACGTTGACGTAAGCGGAAGAGAATAGACCCATGACGTACGAGCTTTCCCCCGAGCACGAGGCTTTCCGCCACTCCGTCCGCGAGTTCGCCGAGAAGGAGGTGGCCCCCCACGTCGCCCAGTGGGACCGCGACCACTACTTCCCGGTCGAGGTGGTCCAGAAGATGGGCGAGCTCGGTCTCTTCGGCCTCACCAGCCCCGAGGAGTACGGCGGCGCTGGCGAGGACGGCGACTTCACCAGCCTCTGCGTCGCGATCGAGGAGCTCGGCCGCGTCGACCAGTCGATTGGCATCACGCTCGAGGCGGGGGTCGGGCTGGGCATCAACCCGATGCTGACCTACGGCACCGAGGAGCAGAAGCAGACCTGGCTGCCCGACCTGGTGGCCGGCAAGACGCTAGCGGGCTTCGGCCTCACCGAGCCGGGCTCAGGTTCCGACGCGGGCGCGATGCGGACCAAGGCCGACCTCGACGGCGACGAGTGGGTCGTCAACGGCGCCAAGCAGTTCATCACCAACTCCGGCTCGACGATGACGTCGGTCGTCAACGTCGCTGCGCGCACCGGCACCCGTCCGGACGGCAGGCCCGAGGTCAGCACGATCATCGTTCCCGCCGGCACGCCTGGGTTCACCGCCGAACCGGCGTACGACAAGCTCGGCTGGCACATCTCCGACACGCACCCGCTGACCTTCGAGAACGCCCGCGTGCCCAAGGAGAACCTCCTCGGTGAGCGCGGCCGCGGCTATGCCCAGTTCCTCGCCACCCTCGACGACGGGCGCGTGGCCATCGCCGCACTGGCCGTCGGCCTCATCCAGGGCTGCCTCGACCTCTGCGTGGAGTACGCCGGTCAGCGCACCACGACCGGTGGCGTCACGATCGGCTCGAAGCAGGGCGTCGCGTTCCAGATCGCCGACCTCGAGGTCATGCTCCAGGCGTCGCGCCTGCTCACCTACAAGGCCGCCGCGATGAAGGACGCCGACGCGCCGGTGGGTGCCTTCAAGCAGGCCGCGTCGGTGGCGAAGCTCTACACCAGCGAGTCGGCCGTGACCGCGACTCGCATCGCGACCCAGATCTTCGGCGGCTACGGCTTCATGGAGGAGTACCCCGTCGCCCGCTTCTACCGCGACGCCAAGATCCTCGAGATCGGGGAGGGCACGTCCGAGGTCCAGCGCATCCTGATCGCGCGCGGGCTCGGCCTTCCGGTGGAGTAGCCCGCTCCAGGGCCTCGAGTAGGGCACAATCCGCGGCATGAAAGTTGTCGGGTCGCCGTCGATCGGTCAGTCCGAGTACTGGTGGTACCGAGCACGCGCCGATCTGCTCGACAAGGGCCTCGGGGGGTACGTCGGTGATGCTCGGCTGATCCTGGACATCGGCAGTGCCGAC
>DATILB010000322.1:0-3129 GCA_035477015.1 Nocardioidaceae bacterium
GTGCGCGCGGGTGGACGTTGACGAGCACTGGCTGTGGCTGCGCGCCGAGCGGATGTCGCAGGACGAGGACTGCGAGTTCGACGAGGCCGAACTGTCGTTCTGCAGCCAGGCGCACGCGGCGGAGTACCTCGCCCGGGGCGACCTGGAGTGGCCCGAACACGACCACTCCTCCCGCACTTCGGGGACTCGGGTGGACACCTTCTTCATGGGGTGCGGGCTGCTGGCGATCATCCTGAGCGTGGTCGGGATTGTGGCGCTGGTCCGCTGGGTGCTCTGACACCACCCGCCGGTCGAGCCGGGCGCGAGCCGAAGGGCGGCCACCCGGTGGTCGAGCCGGACGCGAGCCGAAAGGCGAGCTACGCGTCGAGACCAACCGCCGGCGCGGGACCGTCTGAACCACGCTCTCGCTGGCGCATCCGCCACGAGATCCCATGTTTCTCGGCGAGCCCAGGAAGGTCTGCGAACCGACCCTCGATCAATGCCTGTCGTTTCGCGCGCGACCAGTTCTGGATCTGCTTCTCCAAGGTGAACGCCTCATCGATGCGGTCGAGTTCGGCAGCCCATGCCAGCTCCACCGGTCGACGCCTCGCTGTGTAGCGAGCACCCTCCCCGCGGTTGTGCTGCGCGATCCTGTTCTCCAGGTTGACCGTGCTGCCGACGTAGAAGCTGCCGTCGCTGCACTCGAGGATGTAGACCCATGCCATGGCGTTCAGCCCACGCCACTCCCTCGCCACGCTCAAGTCGGCGCTGACTGTCTGTGGACCAGTTGGGCTGTGGGTCACCTGGGTCTCGACGCGTTGCTCGCCTAGGGGCTCGCTTCCGGCTCGACCACCGGGTGGCGCTTCCGGCTCGACCACCGGGTGGCGCTGCCGGCTCGACCACCGGGTGGCGCTTCCGGCTCGACCATGGGGTTGTCTCGGATCTGAGACGCCGCAGTCGGCTTGCTCCTTTCGCCCTCGCGCCCGCGGGCGTTGGATGAGGTCATGAGCTCTGTGACTGTCCGCGTGGGCCCGGTCTCGTTCGACGACGTCGTGGCGGTTGCCCGTGACGGGGCGTCGGTGGTGATCGGCGCCGAGGCCGTGGCGGCGATCGAGAAGGCCCGCGCTGTTGTCGAGGAGCTGGCAGCCGCACCGACTCCGGCGTACGGGATCAGCACTGGGTTCGGCGCCCTCGCTACCCGCCACATCCCGACCGAGATGCGGGAGCAGCTGCAGAAATCGCTGGTGCGTTCGCACGCGGCGGGCAGTGGTCCCGAGGTCGAGCGTGAGGTCGTGCGGGCGCTGATGCTGCTACGCCTCTCGACGCTGGCGACCGGCCACACGGGCGTCCGGCTGGAGACAGCACAGGCGTACGCCGACCTGCTCACCCACGGCATCACGCCGATCGTGCACGAGTACGGCTCCCTCGGTTGTTCCGGTGACCTCGCACCCCTCTCGCACTGTGCCCTCGCGGTGATGGGGGAGGGGACGGTTCGCGACGCGGCCGGCACGCTGATGCCCGCGGCTGACGCGCTCGCGGACGCTGGTCTGAAGCCGGTGCACCTCGCTGCCAAGGAGGGCCTGGCGCTCATCAACGGCACCGACGGAATGCTCGGGATGCTCGTTCTGGCGCTGCGCGACCTCGAGATCCTGATCGCGACCGCGGACATCGCGGCGGCCATGTCAGTCGAGGGGCAGCTCGGCACGGACCGGGTGTTCGCGGCCGAACTGCAGGCGCTTCGCCCGCACCCGGGTCAGGCGCTCTCCGCTGCGAACCTCACGCGCATCCTCGCCGAGTCGGGCGTCGTGGCCTCTCACCGCGGGCCCGACTGCAACCGGGTGCAGGACGCGTACTCGTTGCGCTGCTCCCCGCAGGTGCACGGTGCTGTCCGTGACACGGCAGCGCACGCGACCGCGGTGGCCGAGAGGGAGCTCGCCTCTGCCGTCGACAACCCGGTGGTGCTGCGCGACGGTCGCGTGGAGTCAAACGGCAACTTCCACGGAGCGCCGGTCGGCTACGTCCTCGACTTCCTCGCCATCGCCGTCGCCGACCTCGCATCGATCAGCGAACGCCGTACCGACCGCTTCCTCGACAAGGCTCGCAGCCACGGGCTGCCGCCGTTCCTCGCCGACGACCCTGGCGTGGACAGCGGGCACATGATCGCGCAGTACACGCAGGCCGCGATCGTGTCCGAGCTGAAGCGGCTCGCGGTGCCTGCATCGGTCGACTCAATCCCCTCGAGTGCGATGCAGGAGGACCACGTGTCGATGGGGTGGAACGCCGCCCGCAAGCTGCGTCACTCGATCGACGGGCTCACCCGAGTGCTGGCGATCGAGGTGCTCACGGCAGCGCGCGCGCTCGACCTGCGCCGCCCGCTGGAGCCGTCCCCGGCAACGGGGGCCGTGGTCGAGCTGCTGAGAAGTAGCGGCATCGAGGGGCCGGGCCCTGACCGGCACCTGTCCCCCGAGATCGAGAGGGCGTTCGGCCTCGTCCACTCGGGAGCCGTCGTGCGTGTTGTCGAAGAAGCGATAGGAGAGCTCGCATGAGCCGCACCGTCCGCGCAGCAACCGGCACCAACCTGACCGCCGGCTCGTGGCAGACCGAGGCGCCGCTGCGGATGCTGATGAACAACCTCGACCCCGAGGTAGCCGAGCGACCCGAGGACCTCGTCGTGTACGGCGGCACGGGCAAGGCCGCGCGCAGCTGGGAGGCGTACGACGCCATCGTCCGCACTCTCACCACGCTGAAGGACGACGAGACGCTGCTGGTGCAGAGCGGCAAGCCGGTGGGCGTGATGCGTACGCACGAGTGGGCGCCCCGAGTCCTCATCGCCAACAGCAACCTGGTGGGCGACTGGGCGAACTGGGAGGAGTTCCGGCGCCTCGAGGACCTCGGGCTCACGATGTACGGCCAGATGACCGCGGGCTCCTGGATCTACATCGGCACGCAGGGGATCCTGCAGGGCACCTACCAGACGTTCGCCGCCGCCGGCGAGAAGCACTTCGGATCGCCCGACCTCTCGGGCCGGACGATCCTGACGGCGGGGCTCGGCGGCATGGGCGGAGCGCAGCCTCTTGCCGGGACGATGGCCGGAGCCGCGGTGCTCTGCATCGAGGTCGATCCCGTACGGATTCAGCGACGCCTGGACAC
>DATILB010000323.1:0-2684 GCA_035477015.1 Nocardioidaceae bacterium
CGGAGCCGGTCTGGATCCGCCGGGCCACGGCGAGCCCGTGGTCCTGGTCGGAGGTCCACACGGTCCCGCCGAGGCCGTAGTCCGAGTCGTTGGCGATCGCAATCGCGTCTTCCTCGTCCTCGTAGGGGATGACTGCCAGCACCGGACCGAAGATCTCCTCCCGGGCGATCGTCGCCGCGTTGTCCACGTCGGCGAAGATCGTGGGCTCGACGTACCAGCCACGGTCCAGGCATTTTGGCCGCTTGCCGCCGGCCGTCACGCGGCCACCCTCGGCGATGCCCTGCGCGATGTAGCCCTCCACCGAGTCGCGCTGCGCGGAGGTTGCCAGGGGCCCGATCATCGTGCGCGGGTCGAAGGGGTCTCCGACGGGAAGTCCCTTGGCCAGCGCGGTGAAAGCCTCGACGACCTCGGAGTATCGGTTTCGCGGCGCCAGGATGCGGGTGCTGATGAAGCAGGTCTGACCCTGGTTGAGCAGCATGGAGCCGTAGAACGACTTCATGTTGGCCGCCAGGTCGACGTCGTCGAGCAGGATGGCGGCGGACTTGCCACCGAGCTCCAAGGTCACCGGCCGAAGCAGGCGGCCGCACTCCTCGGCGATGGTCCGGCCGGCGTCCGTGGAGCCGGTGAACGCCACCTTGTCGACACCGGGGGAGGAGACGAGCCGCATGCCGACCTCTCGTCCGGAGCCGGTCACGATGTTGAGCACTCCGTCGGGCAGTCCGGCGGCAGCGGCGGCTTCAGCCACGAGGAAGGCGTCGAGCACGGTCTCCGACGAGGGCTTGAGCACGACGGTGCACCCGGCGGCCAGGGCCGGTGCGACCTTGAAGAAAGTGAGCGACTGGGGGAAGTTCCACGGCACGATCGCCGCGACCACGCCGATCGGCTCACGTCGTACGACGGTGGTCCCGGCGACCAGCGAGGTGCGGGTCTCCTCGGTGGCTTGGGTGAGGGCAACGTTGGCGTAGAAGCGCAGCAGGGTGGCGGGGTAGACCGCCTCGGTCTGCTGCCCGACGCTCACCGGCATGCCGTTCTGGCCGCTCACGCGGCGGACCGTCTCCTCCGCGCGCCCCTCGAGCTCATCAGCGAATCGGTTCATGGCCTCGGCACGTTGCTGAGGGCTCCAGCGCGACCAGCCCTGTACGTCGTCGAAGGCAGCTCGCGCCGCGGAGACGGCCGCATCCGCGTCGGCTGCCATCCCGCGGGGGACTGAGCCGATCTGTTCCTCTGTGCTAGCCGAGATGACGTCGATGGTGGCTGCGCTGGTGGGTGGAACCCACTTGCCGCCGATGAACAAGGACTCGTAGTGCGTGGTCATAGCAATAACATAGATCATGTTATGGTGGATGGGAAGATCCTAGACAGGAGAACGTGATGGAGAGAACCTTCTTCGAGGTCGATCACGAGGCCTTTGCTGAGACCGTGCGGGAGTTCGTGGCCCGTGAGGCTGCCCCTAACTACCTGGAGTGGGAGAAGGCCGGGATCATCGAGAAGGCGGTGTGGGCCGCGGCCGGGAAGCAGGGCATCCTGGGCCTGTCCATTCCCGAGGTGTACGGCGGTGCGGGAGTCGAGGACTACCGCTTCCGCGTCGCGATGATGGAACAGATGTGCGCCGGTGGCGTCACGTCACTGGCTGCTGGGTTCAACACCCAGGAGGACATCGTCGTCCCGTACCTGCTCGACCTCGGGACCGAGGAGCAGAAGCACCGGTGGCTGCCGAAGATGGCGTCCGGCGAGTCCATCGGAGCGATCGCGATGACCGAGCCCGGTGCCGGTAGCGACCTGCAGGGCATGCGCGCAACCGCTCGCCTCGACGGTGACGAGTGGGTGCTGAACGGGCAGAAGACCTTCATCACCAACGGGATCCATGCTGACGTGGTCATCGTGGTCGCCCGGACCGATCCGTCTGCGGGGTCCCGAGGATTCAGCCTCCTGGTCGTCGAGGAGGGGATGCCGGGCTTCAGCCGTGGTCGCAACCTCGAGAAGGTCGGCCTTCACGCGCAGGACACCGCCGAGCTCTCGTTCACCGACGTCCGCATTCCCGCTGCCAACGTGCTGGGTGACCTTGGGGCAGGCTTCGTGCATCTGATGGAGCGACTGCCCCGCGAGCGGCTCTCGATCGCAGTCTTCGCGCTGGCGTCAGCACAGGCAGCGTTCGACTGTACGTACCGCTACTGCTTCGAGCGCACCGCCTTCGGTGCTCCCATCGGAGACCTGCAGAACACCCGCTTCGTGCTCGCGGAGATCGCCACCGAGCTCGACGTGATGAGGACGTACGTCGACCACGCGGTGCTGGCCCTCAACGCGGGCACCCTGACGGCTGTCGACGCAGCGAAGGCGAAGTGGTGGGCGAGCGAGCTGCAGAACCGCATCGTCGACCGGTGCGTGCAGCTGCACGGTGGCTACGGCTACATGCTGGAGTACCCGATCGCCCGCGCGTTCGTGGACTCGCGGGTCCAGACGATCTACGGCGGCACGAGCGAGGTCATGAAGGAGATCATCGGTCGCGACCTCGCGGCGGCGGCGAAACGGGGCGCAGCCGCAGGATAGACTTTGTTATGTCGACCTAAGGAGCGGGCTGTGCCGAGCATCGTGAACAAGCAGGAGTACTTCGACGCGGCACTGGAAGTGCTCGCGAAGGCCGGCTTCAAGGCGCTCAACATCGGTCTGATGTGCCGCACCCTGGG
>DATILB010000324.1:0-4647 GCA_035477015.1 Nocardioidaceae bacterium
AGCGATCGAGTCCGACTACGGGGCGGTCCGCAGTTACTTTTTACTCCGCCAACCGCACATTTCGGAAGTACTTTCACAAGATCGTGACGTTCGGGGAGCCATTTCAACGGGCACTTGGGCATCGCCTCGGCCGAGTTGAGCGCGAAGCCCGCTTCCCGAGAGCTCAAGTGCCCGTTCATCGGGTCCCTGTGGATGAGGACGGCGCCGACCCTCGCCCTTGCTGCAGGTTGTGGGCATAGGCGTTACGCGCTCGACGGCGGGGACCATGCGCGGCGGGCGGCGGCGCGACTTCACGGTGTGCTGTGTCTCGACAGCGCGGCGAAGCATCACGGCTGGAAGCTCAAGCATCAGCCGAACGAGCCAGCGGTCGCCGTTCCGCGCAACCGCAACGTCACCGCCGCGCAGAGGCAGGGTGTTCGCGTCCTCTACCTGGATCTCCCGGCGCACGAACGTCAACTGACCGCGACCTCCCCGATCCGCACGGTGCTCGACTGCGCGGCACGCCTTCCCTTCGACAAAGCCCTGACCATCGCTGACTCGGCCGTCAGGGCTGGCGACGTCACGCGAGCGGAGCTGGTCGAGGCGGCCGCCGAAGCCCCCGCGCGCTACCGAGCCCGATGCCTCGGCGTGGCCAGAGCGGCGGACGGCCGGGCGGACAACCCGTTCGAGTCGGTGGTGCGTGCCATCGCACTCGACATTCCCGGCCTCGACCTCCGACCGCAACAGTGGATCGGCGAACGGCGAGCCGACCTGGTTGATGCCCGCCTGCGCCTGGTGGTGGAGGCGGAGTCCTTCGAGTTCCATGGCAAGCGCAAAGCCCTGAAGCGCGACTGCGAGCGCTACAACGAGTTCGCCTTGGGCGGCTGGGTGGTCGTGCGCTTCGCGTGGGAACACGTGATGTTCGAGCCGGATTACGTCGCTCGGGTGTTGAGCCAGCTAGGCGACACGCTTAGCGGCCGAGCCGCCTGAGCGCTCAGACGACGATGCGCTCGTCGAGCAGAGTCCAGGTCTCACAGCCGTGCGGCCCGACGACCGCCCCGGCTCGCAGGGCGCCCTTGATCAACCGGCGCACCCGGTGCTCGTCGTCGTCCTCGCACGAGAACACCACGCGCACGGTCACCGATCGGGATCCCGCGGACACGACCGACGTGTAGTGCGGCCAGGTGCAGGCGCCTTCGTGCTCCCAGTGACCACACAGCGCCATCGTGACGGCTCCTCCGGGCGCGGCTGGCGTCGCGCTGCCGGTCAGCGCAAGCTCGGCCTCGTGCGTGAAGGAGTCCACGCTCCGACGCTACGGCCCTCGTGTTTCTAGCGGATGACGATCTTGGTCTGCTTGGTGGCACGGTCCCACGCGATGTAGCCGTGCTCGAACTTCGCCCGCTCGCCACGCGCCGTCGGGAAGTTCCCTCGGACCGGCCAGCCGAGTGCGGACCGCACGCCGCCAGCCGCGAGGTAGGTGTCGGCGATGTCGTCGCTCAGTGCCGCCGTGCCGACCGAGGGTCGGGTGAACGCGACCCCGTTCGCGAAGAGGACCCGTGCACCGTCAAGCTGCCGTTTCTGTACGGCGCTACGCGGCACGCCGAGCGGGTGTGCCGACTCGTTGAGCGACCGGTACAGCGTGAGGATCGGCCCGTAGAGCTCGCGGGCGCCGTACTCCTTCGACCAGTAGATCGTGCCCTTGGCGAAGTCCTGTGCGGCACCGCCCGGAACTGACCTCTCGACACCGGAAAGCGCCCCCACAACTGACGTCTCGGCACCAATCGCGCGCCACCGGAGAATGATCGCCGAGTCGCCGAACGTGAAGTAGGTCGAGCGCAGTCCGAACGTCGAGCGGAACGAGTCGCCGGACACCACCACGTCGGCCTTGGAGCCGTCGAGGGTGATGCTCCAGATCCGGCCCTGCCAATCGCCGCCGCCTTCGCGCCGGGTGACGAGGACCTGCTGCAGGGTGCCGACCGCGGGGTAGGCGCGTTCGATGGCGCCCGTGGCGAGCTCCACCGTCCAGTTCGTGTAGGGGTTGCCGCTGGATGCTTCGTAGGGGTCCGCCTTGGAGACGAGGTAGGGCACGCTCCCTGCGCTCGTCCAGCCTCCGCTCGACGACGAGAACTGGGTGAAGGCAGGCTTGCCCGCGTAGGTCAGGATCTGGCCGGTGGTCGCGAGGATTGCGTCGTTGGCGTCGGCGTGCTCAGTCGCGACACCGCCGTACACCTGGCAAGAGGTCGTGTCGCAGATCTGCCAGTACGACGACGCACGCGACGCACGCGACCAGGCGGCGTACGTCCGCGCGGCGACTGCCTGCGCCCGGACCGCGGCGCGCTCCCAGGTAGGCGGCATCTCTGCCGGTACGACGCCCTTCAGGTAGTCGTCCATCGAGAGCACGTTGACCGTGTCGCGGGTGCTCGAGCCTGGAGATGGCGCGGCGGCTCTGAGCGCTCCTCGGTAGGACTTCGGGCCGGAGGGCAGCCAGAGGGTCAGCGCCTTGTCGGCGGCGAAGAACTCGCCGTCGCCGGCGAAGGTCTTCCAGCGATGCCACGAACCGTCGAACCACGCGACCTTGTTCTTGGCGCCGTCGGGGTTGAGCCGCCACCTGGTCGCACCCTCCGGCGTCGGCAGCTCGTACGTCGTGCCCGCGACGCGATCGCGAACGCTCAGACCGGGGACCGGACTCACCACAACGTCGGCGGTCGTGTCGGCGCTGATCAGCACCCGGATCTCGTCCGCGGTGGTCGCCAACGCAGTGCCCGGGTAGTAGAAGGCAAGGATCTGCTTCCAGCCGACGCCGGCACGCGCGGCGCCGCGAGCGCCGTACTGGCTCATGCCGTGGCCGTGGCCGTACCCGTGTCCCTGGAGCCGGAAGACGCCGTCCGACGGGACCGGATAGGCCTGGGCTACGTCCTTCGCGTCCGCGCCGACGCCCTGGAGCGTGACTGCTAGCGCAGCTGCGAGCAATGCAGCAAGCGCTCGGCGCATCGTGGGTCTGCCTTTTCCGGAGTGTGACCAATGGGGTCAACGGGAACTGAGTGACTCACGATTATTGCTGACAGAAACGGCGCAAATTACCGGTCCTGGGAAATTCGACTGAATTACAAATGTGTAATTCTTTGCGGGGCTTTTCCGCTCGAATTCCCTATTTCAGCGGGAACGCGAGCGAGAGGACGAGAAGCCCGACGCACTGTGCGGTCGGCTCGACGAGGTCGTACCGCCGGACCGCGATGTCGACCGGCCGCGCTGTCCGCTGCCACTGCCGCCACCCGAGGGGCGTCCGCCACGGCTCCCCTGGCTCGAACGGCCACGGCCGCCCGAGGACCGACCAGAGTCGGGGCGGGCCTCGACGATGATCGGCTTGCCGATGACACGCTCGCCAGGAGCGATCTCGAGGAGCACCGGGTGGGTGGTACCGGAGAAACGGGTGATGGTCGGCTTGATGCCGGCCTTGCGGGACAGGTCGCGGACATCGGACACCTGGGCGTCCAGCATCAGCGTGACGACGGTGCCCTCGTTGCCGGCGCGAGCGGTGCGGCCGGAACGGTGCAGGTAGGACTTGTGCTCCACCGGCGGGTCGGCGTGCACGACGAGCGTGACGTCGTCGACGTGGATGCCGCGGGCGGCGATGTCGGTCGCGACGAGGACGCTCGCAGTGCCGTCCGAGAAGGACGCGAGGTTCCGCGTGCGGGCGTTCTGCGAGAGGTTCCCGTGCAGCTCGACACTCGCGACGCCGTGCGCGTTGAGCTGACGGGCGATGGCCTTCGCGCCGTGCTTGGTGCGGGTGAAGACGATGATGCGTCCGGGTGCCGCGGCCAGGTCGGCGAGGACCTTCACGCGAGCATCCCGGTCCACGTGCAGGACGTGGTGAGTCATCTTCGCCACGGGCGACTTCGCCGAGTCGACGCTGTGCACGACCGGGTTGGTGAGGTACCTCTTCACGAGGACATCGACGCCCGCGTCGAGAGTCGCGGAGAAGAGCAGCCGCTGGCCCTGCTTCGGGGTCTGGTCCAGCAG
The DNA here is from genome assembly GCA_035477015.1 of Nocardioidaceae bacterium. Taxonomy (GTDB): domain Bacteria; phylum Actinomycetota; class Actinomycetes; order Propionibacteriales; family Nocardioidaceae; genus SSC3. The sequence continues at coordinate 4,000 of DATILB010000324.1, forward strand.
GCGGCGTACGGCGGGAAGGAAGCCGAGGTCGGCCATATGGTCGGCCTCGTCGAGCACGGTGATCTCGACGGCCGAAAGGTCAGCATGCCGCGAGCGGACGTGGTCCTCGAGCCGGCCGGGGCAGGCAATGACGATGTCGACGCCGGCGCGCAGCGCGGAGATCTGGCCGCCCGGCTTTACACCGCCGAAGATCGTGACGGTCCGCAGGTTCAGCTTCTTCGCCAGCGGCGCGAGGGCCGCGTCGATCTGCGCGACGAGCTCGCGGGTCGGCGCAAGGATCAGCGCGCGGGGCTTGCCGGCGCGACGTGGTGCGGGGTGCGCAGCGAGGCGAGCCAGCATCGGCAGCAGGAACGCGTAGGTCTTGCCCGAGCCGGTGCGACCACGGCCGAGAACGTCACGACCCGCGAGCGAGTCGGGAAGAGTCGAGGACTGGATGGGGAACGGTTGGTCGATCCCGTGCTCCGCGAGCGTGGCGACGAGCGCCGCGGGCAGGCCGAGATCAGCAAAAGAAAGCCCTTTGTCGGGCATGGTGCAACTCCGAAAGATTGAAGGATCGTCCTGCCCGGCGCGGGCCGTGAAGGTGCGTGGCCCGCGGCGCTCGGTGGTGACAATCGAGAAGCAGCCCGAGGCAGAACGGATGGGGCTGCT